>DAIPIC010000037.1:0-23352 GCA_036771025.1 Solirubrobacteraceae bacterium | reverse complement strand
AACGAGCGTTGTGGCGTCGGGCTCGGCGGTGAGGTGTTCAGGGAGGCATTGGACGGCGCGGCGCGCCACCTCGTCAAGCGAGATGCTGGCCATCGGTTCCTCAAAGAACACGTCAACAGCCGCATCGAGGATCCGCTCTCCCGTACGTTCAGCCGCCTGAGCACGCGCCACCATCCGGTATGGCCGCCGCTGGACAATATTCATGTCAATTAGACTAACATCAAATGTCCCGGCATGTCAAGACTTGCTTTTCCCGGGCGACGAGCATCCCTTTCGGCCGAGGGTCCTGCCTGGTCCGGTTGCGATCGCGGCCATCGGGCGCCTCGCATTGCGACGCGACGGCGCGTCTGAGCGATCGGCGTGTGCAGCTCGTTCGACCGCCGCGGCATCGTCCGTCGATGCGAGGTCTTGATGCCACCGATGCGACCAGGATGCGACCACGACCTCGGCCAGATCCGCATTCCCTCGCATGTGCTCGCAGGTTCGACGTCCGTCGAACTAGTCGCGAAAACCTTACAAGTGCAGGCCATTTCATGACACTACACACCCTCTCCTAGTGCCCCCGGCAGGACTCGAACCTGCGACCCACGGCTTAGAAGGCCGTCGCTCTATCCAGCTGAGCTACGGGGGCTGGTGGCGCGCGTCAGCGCTGCCAACTTGCCCAATTGTGGCCTAAAGGGTCAAGGCCGAGGGCGGACGAGCTGGTCAATTGCGACACAGGTCGCGGACGATCAGCGTGGCGGCCGCGGGACAGCCCTTGACGAAGCCGAAGAAGGGTCCGAAGTCGTTTGTCGCGGAGAAGCCGGGGATGTATAGACCGCGGAGCGTGGTCTGGAAGCCCTCATCGAGCACCGGGAATCCGTCCGCGCGTTCGACTCTGTCCATTAACGGCGCGAGGTACGGGACCCTGTCCAGGGCAGCCCGATATCCGGTGGCGAAGATGAGCCGATCGACGTCGAGTCGCGTCCCGTCCGAGAGGGCCACCTCGAGTTCGCCGTTGCGAGTGCGCTGCGCAATCTGCCCGACCTCGGTGCCTGGCCATCTGTGGATGCCCTCCCATTGCACTCGGGGCAGCAGCCAATACTCAAGCGTGAGTCTGCCGAGGTTCGGTGACCTGCCGCTGGAGAACGTCGATCTTCTTGCCCTGCCTGAACCACTCGGCGTAGTCGAGGAAGAGCCCGATTGGGATGGGATCCGCCTCCTGGGGCCCGATGCCGCGCTCTTCCAGGTAGGCCTCGAGCGTGTGCACTCCGGCGCCGTCAAGGTGCCAGTCGGCGCCGGAGCGGAGAAACATCGCCTCGGGCATGTTCTCCCGCCAGAACCCCATCGGCTTGCCCACAACCGTGGTGCTCATGCCGTTCTCGCTCGCAAGCGCCGCCGTAGACAACCCGTACGGCCCGGCCCCAATCACCAACAACTGCGTGTCCATTTCTTCCCCGCGCCCCCTGCCGTCGTTCTAGACAGGCGCTGGTCAACCATACACTCGACCGCAAGCCTGGAGCTACCGGTGATCGTTCCGCCCGCGACGACACCTGTCCAGGATCCGGCCCCCTCCTTGATCACTGAGGCGCCGGACCGACTTCTTATATGTGGCGAGGCATCGCTGCAACACTCGGAGACCGGGCTCCGTGGGGCGGTTGCTCGTGGCTCTCACCTGCGCGGCGGCTCTCGCGGCCGGCGCACCGGCCGTCGCTCACGCGGACGGGCCGGACGTCATTCACGCCAATGATGTGCAGTGGGAGCCCAACGCCACGCTGTTCTGGACAGTCAACCAGACGGCGATCATGGGCCTCTTCCAGAACGGCGAGTGCACCGCTTGGGCGGCGTACAAGCGACCCGATGTCGTGCAGGCGATAGTCGTTCACATGATCGAGACCGAGCTCGCGAGCGGAGACACCAACGAGATCATCTCCGGGCTCGACGCCCAGTCCTGGGCGTCCCAGGCGAGCGCGGCGGGCATGCGCATAGGACGCAAGCCGGCGGCACACGCGTTGATGGTGTTTCAACCGGGCGTGCTCAACGCGGGAGACAACGGCCACGTCGCATATGTCGAGCGCGTGGACCGGAAGGGGAAGATCAGGATCTCCGAGATGCACGCCCCCAACCTCTTCGAGGTGACCTACCGCACGCTTCCGGCCTCGGCGGGACGGAACGCGGGCGTGCGATTTATCTATTGAGACGGCGGAGAAATCGGGGCGCCCGGATTTGAACCGGGAACCTCAGCCACCCAAAGGCTGCGCGCTACCAGGTTGCGCCACGCCCCGTTCTCCGGCTGAGTCTAGCCCCCAGTCTCGGTGCAGGCGGTCGATCCAGGCCTGCATCCGGGCGCGGAGCGTCGTGTCAAAGACGCCGACGGCGGCCACTCCGTAGGCGCATCTCCACACCCTTGTCCGAAGCTGGCTGCTGTTTGTTTTCAAGTAAAACCGGATCCGGGCTGGATCGACGCCTGCCGTGTCGGCCCAGAAGGCGCGGAGAGCTTCAACCTCCTGGTCCGCATGATGTTGCACGCGGAGTGTTGGCGTCTTGCCTGACAACCGGCGTAGCCAGCTTGCCGCCATCGCAACGATTGTCGGGTCCGAGTTGCAGATCGATACGGCGTGTCGGGTTCGCTTGTATCCCTCCGCGATGTACAGGACGACGAAGTCCCTGAACGTCGGCAGACGTGCGAGCTCGTCGTATTCGACAAGCCCGCGCTCATACGCCTCCTCGGGCAGCCGCCGGTATTTCGCTTGCATCCTCCGGGCGCCCGTATACGGGTTCTCTCGCCGCGCCCGCCCCAACGGCAGATCCCTGATCCAGTAGTAGACCGTCGTCTTCGGCAGCGCCAGCCGCACGGCGATCTCATCGAGTGAAAGCTTCTTCCTCACTCGAAGCTCTCGTGCTCGCTCTCTGAGATACGCCGGGTAGGCCATCGGAACGCGAACACATGTTCCCGCGGGGAGCGGACGGAATTGCCGATGCGACACTCCCCCAAATGGCCGCCCGCAACCCGAAGCTCGGCTACGCCCTCGCGGCGACGGCCGCGACGCTGTGGGCGCTCAATGGCTCGCTGGCCCGGTTCCTCCTCAACGACCATATGCCGCCGGCGCGGCTGGCCGAGCTCCGCTCGCTGGGCACTTTCGTGGTGCTCGCGGCGGTGCTCGCTCTTACCAGACCAAGACTTCTAAAGATCAACCCGCGGGATTTCGGCCGCCTGACCTTCTTAGGCGTGGTCGGACTCGCGGGCGTCAACGCCCTTTACTTCGCGGCGATCGCACGGTTGAAGATCGGCGTCGCAGTCACGATCCAGTATCTCGGGCCGCTGCTGCTCCTGGTTTGGCTGAAGCTCGTTCACCGCCGCGCGCTGCCGGCCGGTCTCTGGAGGGCGGCGGGGCTCGCGGCGATCGGGTGCTTCTTCGTCGTCCACGCCTATCAACCGGGCGCATTGGACGGCGTCGGCGTCGCGGAGGCATTCGCCGCGGCCGCCACATTCGCGGTCTACCTGTTCGCCAGCGAACAGGCCGGCCACCGCTATGAGCCCGCGACGATCCTCCTCTGGGGATTCGGGCTGGCGAGCGTGTTCTGGCTGATCACCCAGCCGGCGTGGTCCTTTCCTCTCCATCCCCTGTCGAGCGGACGCAACCTGGCCTTCGCCCTCTACATCGTGATCGGAGGGACGCTCGTCCCGTTCGGCTGCATGATCGCCGCGGTGCGACATCTGCCGGCGTCGCGAGCGGCGGTGGTGGCCACGCTCGAGCCGGTGCTGGGGGCGCTGCTCGCCTGGCCCATCCAGCATCAGGCGCTGTCGGCGGTTCAGATCGTCGGCGGGCTGGTCGTGGTCGCCGCGGTCATCTGGGTCCAGGCACAGCGGTCCGAACTGGAAGCCGAGCTGGCGCCGGCGTGGGGGGCAGGGCGGCGCGCCGGCGCGAGGGTCGAGTAGCCTGCGGCGCCGCCCATGGCCGAGATCGAGCCGCTTCAGGCGCTGCACTACAACCTCCGGAAGACCGGCGGCCTTCAGCCCGTCGTCGCGCCGCCATACGACGTGATCGACGCCCAGCAGAGGCAGGATCTCGCTGCCCGCTCCGCGTACAACGTGGTCAACATCGACCTGCCGCAGGGCGAGGATCCGTACGGCCACGCCGCCGAGCAGTTCGCGGCCTGGAAGTCCGATGATGTGCTGGAACGCGACCGGCGACCGGCGCTATGGGTGCTGAGCCAGGAGTACACGGGACCAGATGGGCGGCGGCGGACCAGGACCGGTTTCTTCGCGCGCGTGCGTGTAGAGGAATACGGCGCGGGCCGGATCCGTCCCCACGAGCGCACCCATCCCGGACCGAAGGAGGATCGGCTCAGGCTGACGCGCGCCACGAAGGCGAACCTGTCTCCGATCTTCTCGCTATTCGACGACTCATCGGGCCAGGCGCGGGCGGCCCTGGGACCCGCCACCCGTCAGCCCTCTTGGGGAGAGGCCACCGACGAGGACGGGACCGTCAATCGCCTGTGGCGAATTGAGGACGAGGCGGCGATCGCGGCGGTGCAGCGAGCTCTCGAGCCGACAGAGCTCCTGATCGCCGACGGACACCACCGCTACGAGACCGCTCGGGTGTATGCCGAGGAGCTCGGCGGTGACGGCCCTCATCGCTACGTGCTGATGTGCCTGGTCGCCCTCCAGGACCCTGGGCTGACCGTGTTTCCGACCCACCGGCTGGTCAGAGGACTGGGCAGCGCCGAGCAGGAGGAGCTCGCGGAGGCTATTCGCCGAGACTTCACGATCGAGCCGCTGTCAAACCCGGACGGCCTGGTCCCTGACCCGGACACCAACGTCAGGATCGGGTACATCGACGGGCACTTCCGCAAGCCCTTCATGCTCTCGCTCAAGGACCAGCGGATCGCCGACGGCGCGCTTGAAGGTCACTCCGAGCCATACCGACACCTCGACACCGCGGTGCTCGAGGCGCTGATCCTGAAGAGAACGCTCGGGATGACCGACGAGGCCATCGACCATCTGGAAGGGCTCGGCTACGCGCGCGACCTGGACGACGCTCTGAAGCTGATCTACGACTCCGAGTACGAGGCCGGGTTCTTCATGGCGCCGATCCCGGTCGGGCGCATCCAGGCCGTTGCCGAGACAGGTGAGAGCATGCCCCCCAAGTCCACCTACTTCTTCCCCAAGGTTCCGACCGGTCTGGTCTTCAATCCTCTGGACTGACGTCGATACGATCAGCGCGAGAGCCCCGCGACCCACGAGGACACGCCATGAAGGCCACAGCACGTCGATCAAAGGCCACCGGCCTCGCTCACCGCGTCAACATCCGCCACCACCATCTGGTCGCCGACGAGCCGCCGCACAACGGCGGCGACGACGAAGGTCCGTGTCCTCAGGAGCTGCTCGCCGCCAGCCTGGCCTCATGTACGGCGATCACGATGGAGATGTACGCCGAGCGCAAAGGGTGGGACATCGGTCAGGCCGAAGTCGAGTGCGAATACACGCCTCCCGAGCGCGGGCGTCCCACGAGCTTCAAGCTTGAGCTCCGGTTCCCGAGCAGCCTCGATGCCGAGCAGATCGAGCGCCTATCGGTGATCGCGGCCAAGTGTCCCGTCCACCGGACGCTTGAAGGTGAGGTGACCTTCGAGCAGCACGTCGAACTCACCGAGTCGGCCCCCACGTAGTCGCGCCACGGCGCCGGGTGCCGGGCTCGCGCCGAGGCCCGGACCGCCGGGATCGCGCCAATATAGTCCGCGGATGGCCGTGTCCTTGGGCGCGCTCCGCGAAGACCTCCCGCGGGTGCTCCTCTCCGCCAAGGAGGCCGTGAAGCTCGAGGTTCCGGGCCGCACCGACGCCGCGGTCCTCGTGCCGATCTACCTTCACCGCCGCGAGCTCCACCTCGTCTTCACCAAGCGTCGCGACGACATGCGCCGGCACCCGGGCGAGATCTCGTTCCCGGGCGGCAGGCGCGAGGAGGGAGAGAGCGACCTTTGGGCGACCGCCCTGCGTGAGGCCGAGGAAGAGATCGGGCTGCCCGCGAGCGCCGTCACGATCATCGGGGCGCTTCAGCCCACTCCGACGATCGCCACCGGCTATGCCGTCTATCCGTTCGTGGGCCTGATCGAGTCCACTCGGGACTGGGTACCGAGCGCCGGCGAGGTTGCCGAGGTGCTCGAGCTTCCGGTGCCCGCGCTCGTGGAGGGCTATGGGAGGCGAAGGCTGCTCCGCCGAGGCCTACCGATCCGGACCGACACCTACGTGGTCGGCGACGATCTCATCTGGGGGGCCACGGCGCGAATCGTCGCCGACCTGATCGACCGGCTCACCGTACTTGGCCTGAGCGGCGACCCAGAGAACGAGGCTAAGACCGCGAGCCGACAGGCCCCGGGACAGGCGCTTCCTACGAGCTCTTCTCGATCGGCACGTTGACCAGGTTGCCCCACTCGGTCCACGAGCCGTCGTAGTTCTTGACGTTCTGCTCGCCGAGCAGCTCGTGCAGCACGAACCACGTGTGCGCCGAGCGCTCGCCGATGCGGCAATAGGCGATGATCGGCTCCCCGCTCAGGACGCCCTTGCCGCCGTAAAGCTCGCGCAGCTCGTCGGCCGACTTGAATGTCCCGTCCTCCTTGACCGCCTGGGCCCAGGGGATCGACTTCGCACCGGGGATATGCCCCCCGCGCTGGGCGCCCTCCTGCTCGTAGCCGACCGGTGAGATCAGCTCGCCCGAATACTCCTGAGGAGAACGGACATCCACCAGCTGGTGTGCGTCGTCGACCGCGGTGAGCACCTCGTCGCGCTTGGCCCGGATCTGCTCGTCGCCCGGCTTGGCGTTGAACGTGGCCGGTGAGTAGGAAGGAACCTCCCTGGTAGTCGGGCGCCCTTCGTTGATCCACCGCTCCCGGGGTCCGTTCAGAAGCTTCACGTTGTCGTGCCCGTAGTACTTCAGGTACCAGTAGGTGTAGGCGGCGAACCAGTTGTTGCGGTCGCCGTACAGGATGACCTGATGGTCGTTGGAGATCCCGCGGCTGCCGAACAGCTCGCCGAAGTCCTCGGGGCCCAGGAAGTCTCGCTTGAGCTGGTCCTGGAGATCGGTTTTCCAGTCGAACCCGATCGCGCCCGGAATGTGCGCCTCCTGGTAAAGCGTCGGGTTCTCGTCGACCTCGACGATCCTGATCGAATCGTCATCCAGATGCTGCTCGAGCCAGTCGGGCTCTATCAGTACGTCGTTCGCGTATTCGGCCACGAGCTTCTCTCCTGAAACCTAGTCGGCTTTCACCTGTTTATCCCGAGTCTAGCGCCGCCTCAAGCCATCACTCGCTCCACCGCCGCCTCCGCGGCGGCGAGCCAAGCCCCGTGATCGCAGGGGGCGACCGCGATCACGGAGTGCGGGATCCGCGACCTCTGGCATGCCGCCGACACGAGGTCCCACCCGCGGTGCAGCACCTCCGGCGCCACCGTCCCCGCTGCCTCATAGACGACGCCGCGAACCGTCGTATCGATCATCTTCTCGAGCATCATCTCGAGCCGCGGACCATGCACAGCCGCGACGCGATCCGGCTCCCCCACCGCCGAGCCAAGCAGCACGCACGTAACGCCGACCTGCTCGAGCGCGGGGAAGATCGTCCCGATTCGATCGGGATCGCCGATGAACGGCTCGACCCCTGCGGCCTCGAGCGCGGGCACACGATCGGGAGCGCGGCTCGTGCCTCGGACAGCATGTCCCGCGGCGATCAGCGATGAGGCCAGCGTCCGGCCGCGACAGCCGCAGCCGATGATCAGGCAGCGCACTCAGCCGGGAGGTGGCGAACCCTGCCTGGGGCCGGAATCGGAGGCCTCGGGCCCTCGACCAAACTCGCTTTGGGCCTCCTCCGTGGTCCGCTCCGCCTGTCCCCGCGCTCGCCGCCTGGCGTTGGTGGCCTCCAGCAGCTCATGGAGGTCACGCTCGTTGAGCTCCTGCTCACGCCGTTCGGCCCGGTAGCGCTCGGCCCGCTCGCGCTGCTCTCGTACCTCCTGGCTGATCTGGAATTCCATCTCTTCGAGCGTCACCTCGCGCTCGCCTCGAGCGCGGCGCCTGGCGTTACGGGCGGCGATCATCTCCTGGACGTCCTCGACGTCGAGCGCTTCGCGCCGCTCGATGACGTCGCGGGCCGTCTTCCAGCCCATCGCCTCCTCGAGCCCCCGGCGGGAGGAGAACTTCCCCACCAGGATCAACCACAGGATCCCCCCGACCAACAGGCCAAGCATGGCCAACGCAAACGGGTCCACTCGTTCAGTCTACCGGCGTCTGGGGGCGGCCTCCACCCGGTTTTTGAGAGTCCCCGAAGCCCTCACGTCGGACGACCACGGCCGTAGACTTGCTCCGGAGTGCGCGTGCTTGAGCTTCCGTCCCACTTCGACCCAGATCGTGTGGGCGAAGTCTGGCGGGTGGCGTACGAAGATCGGGCCCGTGAGGCGCAATCTTGGGCTTCTCAACACGGCCTGACAGCGGCTGCCGAGGACTCGCTTCGCCTGTGCCTGCTGGTCGTCGACGTGCAGAACACCTTCTGTATCCCCGGATTCGAGCTGTTCGTCGCCGGACGCTCCGGTCACGGAGCGGTCGACGACAACCGCCGCCTCGTCGAGTTCCTGTATCGCAACTTGGGTGTCATCACCCAGGTGGTGCCCAGCCTCGACACCCACGACGTCATGCAGGTCTTCCACGCCATCTGGCTGGTCGACCAGGACGGCAATCACCCCGGGCCATACACACTTGTATCGATGGAAGATGTCGAAAGGGGGCGCTTTCGGGTCAATCCGGCCATCGCCGACGCCCTCGGACTCGCCCAGACCTACGCCGAGCGGCATCTCTCCTTCTACACGCGAAGGCTGGCCGAAGGAAAGAAATATGACCTCACGATCTGGCCATACCACGCCATGCTCGGGAGCATCGGCCACGCGCTCGTCTCCTCGGTGGAAGAGGCGATCTTCTTCCACACGATCGCTCGATACAGCCAGCCGGAGTTCCAGGTCAAGGGCCATAATGCACTCACAGAGCACTACTCGATTCTCGGACCCGAGGTGACGGAGGGCCCCGACGGAGAACGCCTGGGCGTCAAGAACCAGGCGCTGATCGAAAAGCTGCAGACGTTCGATGCCGTGGTCGTCGCCGGGCAGGCCAAGAGCCACTGCCTGGCGTGGACGGTCGACGACCTCTTGGAGCACGACGAAATGCAGGTCCTCGCCCACCGTACCTACCTGCTCGAGGACTGCACCTCCCCTGTGGTCGTGCCCGGCGCCGTGGACTACACCGACGAGGCGAACGCCGCCTTCGCGCGGTACGCGGACGCCGGGATGCACGTCGTTCGCTCCACCGATCCGATCGAACAATGGCCGGGCATGGCCGAGCGGATCTCACCCAGCGACTCTTACTCCACGTAGCCCTAACCCCGGCCACGTGGCTTAACCAGCACTGTCACTCGGGCGGCGCAACTTTCCGAACTCCCGCAGTGTTTGGAGGGGCGTCAATCAGCACCGCCCCCCGGGTCGCAGCGGGCGGGGCCCTATAGGTAGGACAAGGAGGGTCACATGCGCCTACGCATGGCCGTGGTCGCATCGATGTTCGCTGCGCTGGTGGCTGTCGCAATCCCGGCGATCGCCCCTGCGCAGGTTCAGCATGCGCCGAATCAAGCCCTGAGCATCAACGCCTCGCCCAACCCGATCATCGGGGGCGAGGGTGTCTTGATCTATGGCCGGCTCCAAGGACCCAGCCCGGGTGGTCAAACCATCCGGCTATATCGCCACCTCGGCGGGCGACCGGGTTACTCACCCGTGGGGACGACAACCACGTTCCCGAACGGGTTCTATGAGTTCACTCGTGCCGCCGGTGTCGTGTACACCAACCGTGATTGGTTCGTGCGCGGACCCAACGGGTCGTTCTCGCGCGTCGTGCACGAGCACGTGGCGGCGCTGATCAGCCTCAACGCCAGCGCGAGCTCGACCGTCACCGGCAAGCGGGTCCTGTTCACCGGACACGTCACCCCCGGACACTCGTTCCAGCGGGTGCTGCTGCAACAGCAGGTGGGATCGAGCGACGATTGGCGCACGCTGCGCTCCGCGCTGCTCGGCCCGGGCTCGAACTACGCCGTGGCGTACAGCTGGCGGACTCCCGGCGAACGCGACATCCGCGTGCTGTTCCCGGGCGACGCTCGCAACATCCGCAGCGCCTCGGACGCCGTCCAGCTGACGGTTCAGCAGAAGCAGGTGACCGGGTTCACGATCAATACGTCCAACCCGATCCAGAGCTACGGGCAGCCGGTAATGATCTCGGGCGTCCTGGCTCCGGGTCCGACTGCACAGCCGGCGTTCGTCCAGCTGTGGGGACGCCCGGCTCGCGGCGGCCCGTTCCAGTTCATCGGGCAGAGCCCGGTGGGCCCGAACGGGGCCTACAGCTTCACCGTCACACCCACGGTGAACATGATTTACCGGGCGATCGTCATGTTCGGCGCGCACCGCTCGAGCGCACCGCTGTGGCAAGGAGTCCACGACGTAGTGACACTGACACCGAGCTCGACGACCTCTACGGTCGGTGGGCGAGTCACCTTCACCGGCACGGTGACTCCGGATAAGACGGGCCACGTCGTCTACCTCCAGCGGCAGGGGGCGGACGGCGACTGGCACTCGGTCGAGGCTCGGTTCGTGAGCTCGGGATCGACGTTCCGGTTCGGCTGGACGTTCGGGAAGGCCGGCACGTTCAAGTTCCGCGCCCGGATCCACAGTGACGGTCGCAACGTGGGGTCGGCCTCGCCGCCAGCGTCGATCAACGTGGCGGGACTGGCTCCGGTCACGTCACTGTCGCCTACGGGCAGCTAACCGCTAAGCGGGCCTCGGGTCCTCCGGCGGCGCACCTGCCCGTTACGCGAGTGCGCCTCGGAGGGCACCGAGGCCCTGTCACTGGGCTACGGCCCACAGGCGCCACTCGCCCGGGACGCCCTTCAGCTCTCTCTGGCCCCGGTCCTCAAAAGAGATCCCGGAGCCGACGACCAGGTCCTTGACGGTGCCCGAGACGAGGACCTCGCCGGGGTCCGCGCACGCGGACACGCGCGCGCCGATGTGGACGGCGATACCGCCCACGTCGTCGCCGATCAGCTCGATCTCCCCGGTGTGGAGACCGCTGCGGACATCGAGGTCGTACTGGCTGCGGGCCGCGTCGCGAATCGCAGTTGCGCAGCGGATGGCGCGCGCCGGCCCGTCGAAGGTCGCCAGCAGGCCATCGCCCATCTTCTTGACCACTCGTCCGCGGTGGCGGCTCAGCTCGCTCCCGATCGAGCCGTCCATCGACTCGAGCAGCGTCCGCCAGCGTCTGTCTCCCATCTCGGCCGCGCGGGAGGTGGAGTCGACGATGTCGGAGAACATCACGGTCGCCAGGATCCGCTCCGGGTCGGGCGCGTGGCGGGCGCCGGTCAGGAACTCTTCGATCTCGTCGGCCAGGTCGTCCTGATCTGGGCCAAACGGCAGCGTGTGGTTTCCGGGGAGCTCGAGCAGGCGCGCGCCGGGAATGTGCTCGGCGAGGTATCGCGCGTGGCGGATGTCGATGCGCGGGTCGTCTACGCGGTGCATGACGAGCGTCGGAGCCTGGATCGACGACAGCACGGGGCGCACATCGATCTCCGATTGCATGCGGAAGAACGCGACGGCCGCTCCCGGGCTGGCGGCCAGCCGCTCGAGCCGGCCTGCCCACTGCTTGAACCGCTCGTTGTGTCCCCTCGGAGAAATGAGGTTGAGCACCCTCTGACCCGATCCCCAGTCCGAGCCCAGCGCCTCGATCAGCGGCTCGCGCTGCTCGCGGGTCAACGGCCAGTCGTAATCCGGAGCGGCGGTCATCCGCGGTGTCGCTTCGTAGAGCACCAGCGCGCGGGTGCGCTCGGGGTGAGTGGCTGCGAAGAGACAGGCCATCGATCCGGCCTCGAGCATCGCCACCACAGCCGCCCGTTCTGAGCCGACGGCGTCCATCACCGCGACGACGTCGTCCATCTGCTGCTCGAGCGTGGGCGCCCCCGAAATCCTCTCCGACAGGCCGGCGCCGCGCCTGTCGAAGGCGATCAGTCTCGAAAACGTGGTCAGCCGGTCGAACAGGCGGGCCGCCATCGGCCATTCCCACATGTGCTCGATCTGCCAGATCCAGGTGGGGACCCAGAGCAGATCGAGCGGCCCATCGCCCACCACCTGATAGGCGATGTGCAGATCGCCTGATCGCGCGTACCTCGTCTCGGGGACCATGCTTAGCCTGAGCGTATACCGTGCAGAGGAAATGGATTTCGAGCTTTCAGACGAGCAGCAGCTGGTCCGGGAGACAGCCCGGGACTTCACCGACAACGAGATCGTCGAGCGGGCGCGTGAGAACGACCGCAATGAGCATTTCGACCTGGAGCTGGTGGAGAAGATCGCGCAGCAGGGTTATCTCGGTGCGATCGTGCCCCGCGAGTACGGAGGAGCCGGACTCGACTACCTGACCTACGGCCTGGTGGTCGAGCAGGTGGGGCGAGGGTGCTCGGCGATGAGGACCGTGATCTCGGTCCAGACCTCCCTGGTTTGCTCCTCAATCCTGCGGTGGGGCACGGAGGAGCAAAAGCAGCATTACCTCCCGAAGCTCTGCACCGGCGAGTGGCTGGGCTGCTACGCCCTCACCGAGCCCGACACCGGCTCGGACGCCGCCAACCAGCGGACCAGGGCGCGTCAATCGGACGGCGGCTGGGTCATCAACGGGGCCAAGATGTTCATCTCGCTGGCAAATCACGCGAAGGTCGCGCTGGTTTTCGCCCAGACCGACCCCGACAAGGGTCACCGAGGCCTGGCTTGCTTCCTCGTGGACACCGACCAGCCCGGCTTTCAGCCCCAGCCGATCCATCACAAGATGGGTCTGCGCGGCTCGGACACGGCCGCCATCTCGCTCGACGACGTCTGGGCGCCGGAGGATGCGGTGCTGGGGGAAGTGGGCGACGGGTTCAAGGTGGCCATGACTGCCCTGGACTCCGGTCGCTACAGCGTGGCCGCCGGGTGCGTGGGGATCTGTCAGGGGTGTGTGGACGCCTCGGTCCGCTACTCCAAGGAGCGCGAGCAATTCGGCCGGCCGATCGGAAGCTTTCAGCTGGTGCAGGACATGATCTCCAACATGGCGCTTGAGACCGACGCGGCGAGAATGCTCGTGTGGCGCGCCGGCTGGCTGAAGGACTCCAGCAAGCCGAACACGACCGAGACCTCGATAGCCAAGCTGTATGCCACCGAGGCGGCGGTGCGGTGCGCGAACACGGCCATTCAGGTTCACGGCGGGTCGGGCTACGTTGACGACTATCCGGTCGAGCGCTACTTCCGCGACGTGCGCGTGACCACGCTGTATGAGGGCACGTCCCAGATTCAGCAGCTGATCATCGGCCGCGCGCTGACTGGGATCAACGCGCTCACGTGACGGCCGGACCTCCGCCGCCAGGGACGATCGGCGTCGCTGGCGCCGGGACGATGGGCGGAGGCATCGCCCAGCTGGCCTGCCTGTCCGGGGCCCGGACGCTGCTACACGATCCGATTGCGGAGGCGCTCGACCGTGGGACCGAGAGGATCATCGCCCGCCTGGAGCGGGAGGTCGAGCGCAAGCGGCTGAGCGTGGAAGAGGCCCAGCAGGCCCGCGAGCGGCTCGAGCCCACCCCCCGCCTCGAGGATCTGGCTCCGTGCGAGCTGGTGATAGAGGCAGCGCCCGAACGGCTGGAGCTCAAGCGGGAGCTGTTCGTGAAGCTCGCCGCCGTCGTGTCCGACACCTGCGTCCTGGCCACCAACACGTCATCGCTGCTGGTGACCGCCGTCGCAGCGGCCGTGGAGCGGCCCGAGCGCGTGGTCGGCATGCATTTCTTCAACCCGGCTCCGGTGATGCGGCTGCTCGAGGTGGTGGCCGGGGAGGAGTCATCCCGGGAGGCAATCGCGATTGCGCGCGCCGCGGGCGAGGCGATGGGAAAGCAGGTCATCGAGGCCGCCGACGGCCCCGGGTTCCTGGTCAACCGCTGCAACCGCCCGTTCGGACTCGAGGCCCTGAAGCTGCTTCAGGAGGGCGTGGCCCCGCTCGAGGAGATAGACCGCATCTGCCGAATGGGCGGCGGGTTTCGAATGGGACCGTTCGAGTTGATGGACCTGGTGGGCGTCGACACGGGCCTCGATGTGTCCCGCTCGTTCTACGAGCAGAGCTTCGGCGAGCCGCGGTGGCGCCCTTCGCGGATCACCGCGCGCTACGTGGCCGCCGGCCGTCACGGTCGCAAGTCCGGACGTGGCTACTACGACTACTCGCGCGACCCGTACCGCCAGCCGGATCCCGAGCCGCGCACGGCGGGCGGTGCCAACGGGCTGGTCGTGGTGGCCGGGGATCTGCCGCTCGCAGCCCAGCTCGCTGAAGCCGCGGCGACCGCGGGCTGGCAGGTCGAGCGCTCGGCACAGTCCGGCGCGGTCCCGGCCCTGGTCATCGACTGCACCGCGGGCGAGGAGCCTCCGGAGCCACTCCAAGGCGGACCGCGGCTGATCTGCTGCGTAGGCGGGTCGCTGGCGGCGCTGGACCTCGGCGGCAACGCCGTCGGCTTCCACGCGCTCCCGCCGCTCGAGGAGTCGGGTCTCGTAGAGCTGACGCGGGGCCCGGACTCGGCCGAGTCAGCGGCGGTGATGAGTGAGCGATTTTTCGCCACGCTCGGCAAGCACACCGCCTGGGTATCGGATGCACCGGGATTGGTGCTGGGTCGAATCGTTTGCCAGGTGATCAACGAGGCGGCGTTCGCGCTGGCCGAGGGCGTCGGCAGCGCCGAGGACGTCGACGCGGGCATGATCCACGGCCTCAATTACCCGCGCGGTGTCCTGGCCTGGGCGGACGCCATCGGCCTGGACCACGTCGTCTCCGTTCTAGACGGGCTGTTCGAGGAGCACCGCGAAGAGCGCTACCGGGCAGCCCCGCTGCTGCGCAGCCTCGTCTGGTCGGGCAGGTTGGGGGCCCACACCGGCCAGGGATTCTTCAGTTACGAGTAGAGGCCGGGGGGCCTAGAACCAGGCGAGCCTGATCCTGGCCTTGGTCGTCAGCTTCGTGGCCGTCACCGGGGCGATGTAAATCGTCCAGGGCTGGGTCCTGCGGTTCGGCCGGCCCCACAGCCACTTGCCGTTCCGGCAGGCGTAGTCGGCGGCCAGGTTAGGACTGATGACAGGCCCCATGCCCTCGAGCACACAATTGATGGAGGACATGGTCTGCATCGCCCACGGCGCTACCTTCGTCGACGGAGGACGCGTGTTACCCGACTTGACCGGTAAGCCCTTGGTCAGGACGATCTTCACCCCCGAGCGCCTCCAAGCCGCGGCCGGACAGAGAACGATCCCTCTGGCCTTGCTTGAGCTGAAGCAGGGGTCGTAGAGGAGATTCTTGCTCAGGCAGCGCCAGGCATCGTTGCGGTCTGCCTGTAGCGATCCGGAGAAGCAGTGGCCCCTCACGGTCTTGGTGATCGAGATGGCCGACGCTCCGGAGGACGTGAAGGCCCGGTAGATCCGGGCCGAGGTCTGTGTCGCGGCCGCTGCCACCGAGCCCGGCACGAACGCCGTCAGCGCAACGCTTGCCGCCACGATCAATGCCCTCACCCTCATCATGCCCCCTTCCGACGCTCCGTCGATACGCGCGGAAGCATACCCTCTCTCTTAAGGATGAGAGCAGTGACCTTCCAAGCTCCCGGAGACGTTCAGGTGCAGGAGCGCTCCGATCCGGCGCTCGAGGCCCGAGACGACGCGATCGTGGCCATCGAGGCCAGCGGCATCTGCGGCTCCGATCTTCACATCTACCACGGCCGGGTCCAGATCGAGCCCGGCTTCACGATCGGACACGAGTTCGTGGGCACGGTGCTCGAGGCGGGCGACGCGGTCACTCGTGCTAAGCCCGGAGACCGCGTCCTGGGCTGCTTCCACAGCGCCTGCGGGACGTGCTTCTACTGCCTGCGTGGCGCATTTCACAAATGCGACGAGATGCGGGTGTTCGGACACGGCAAGCTGCTGGGCGGCCTTCAGGGCACGCAGGCCGAGCGCGCGCTCGTGCCGCGCGCCAACATGACGCTGCGCAAGGTGCCCGACGGCGTGTCCGACGACGTGGCGCTGTTCGCCGGCGACGTGATGGGGACCGGTTACCACGCGGTCCTGCAGGCCGACATCAAACCCGGCGACAACGTGGCCGTACTGGGCCTGGGCCCGGTCGGGCTATGCGCGGTCCAGGTTGCGCGGGCGGCCGGAGCGAGCCCCGTGATCGCGATCGACAGCGTCGAGCAGCGGCTCGAGCTCGCTCGGTCATTTGGCGCCACGCCGGTGCACCTGACCGAGGACAACCCTCGGGAGGCCGTCAAGCAGCTGACGTCCGGCCGCGGGGTCGACGCCGCGATCGACGCCGTCGGACATCCCGAGGCGCTCGATCTCGCGATTCGCACGGCCCGAAAGGCCGGCACCGTGGTCGCGATCGGCGTCTACGCCGAACCTTGCCAGGTCCACATGGGACTGGTGTGGATCAAGGCGCTGATGCTCCGCAGCGGGCACGCGAACGTGATCGCTCACGTGGACCGCGTGCTGGGGATGCTGGCCGCCGGAACGCTAGACCCCAGCCCGCTAGTCACCCATCACATGGAGCTCGACGATGCCGCCGACGCCTACGCGCTCTACGATCGGCGCGAGGCGATGAAGATCGTCCTTTCGCCCTGAACAGGAGGACCATGTCGGTCACCGCACTTCCCGAAGCCCTATCCGCCCCAGCGCGGGACTTCGCCTCTCGCCGGCAGCAGCTGCTGATCGGCGGCGAGCGCGTCGCCGCCGCAGACGGGCGGACGTTCGAGACGCTCGACCCCGCCACGGCCCAGCCCATCACCACCGTGGCCCAGGCCGGCCCCCCGGACATCGATCGCGCGGTCAAGGCCGCTCGCGACGCCCTCCAGAACGGCCCCTGGTCGAAGGCATCGGCCGCCGAGCGCGCCAGGCTGATGAACCGGCTGGCGGACCTGGTCGAGGAGAACGGAGACGAGCTGGCAGAGCTCGAGGCGCTCGACAACGGCAAGCCGCTGAAGCTGGCGAAGATCGTCGACGTGGCCTCCACGGTCGCTCACTTTCGCCACTTCGCCGGCTGGCCGGAGAGGGTGCGGGGCGAGGTGGTGCCGGTTCACCAGCCCGGAATGCTCTGTTACACGCGCAAGGAGCCGGTCGGGGTCTGCGGGCAGATCATCCCCTGGAACTTCCCGATCATGATGGCGTCCTGGAAGCTGGCGCCGGCGCTCGCGGCGGGTTGCACCACGGTGCTCAAGCCGGCCGAGCAGACCCCATTGAGCGCGCTTCGCCTGGGCGAGCTAGCGCTGGAGGCTGGAATTCCACCGGGCGTGGTGAACGTGGTGACCGGGGACGGGGAAACGGGTGCCGCGCTGGTCGACCACCCGGACGTCGACAAGCTGGCGTTCACCGGCTCGCCCGCCGTCGGGAGGGAGATCGGCTCCAAGGCCGGCAAATCGCTCAAGCGCGTCACTCTCGAGCTGGGGGGTAAGTCGCCGAACGTCATCCTTCCCGATGCGGATCTGGACGCCGCTGTAAAGGGCTCCTTCCAAGCGATCTACTTCAATACCGGGCAAGCCTGCAACGCGGGCAGCAGGCTGTTCGTGCACCGCGACCAGTTCGACGACGTGGTGTCGGCGCTTGCGGGGCGGGCGGGCAAGACTCGCGTGGGGCCCGGTCTTGACCCCGCGAGCCATCTGGGACCGGTGGTCTCCGCCGAGCAGCTGGAGCGGGTGCGCTCCTACATCGACTCCGGTCGCGAGCAGGGAGCCGAGCTCGTCGTGGGCGGCGGCTCATCCAGCGAGGGCTCCGGCGATGGCAACGGCAGCGGCTATTTCGTCGAACCCACGCTCTTCACGGCCACCGATGACTCGCTCAGGATCGCGCGCGAGGAGATCTTCGGCCCGGTGCTGGTGGCGCTTCCGTACGAGTCGCTCGAGGAGGTCGCGGCGCGCGCCAACGACACCGACTACGGCCTGGCAGCCGGCATCTGGACTCGCTCGCTGTCAAACGCCCACCGGCTGGCCTCGCTGTTGAAGGCTGGCTCGGTGTACGTCAACTGCTGGGGAGAGGTCGACCCGGGCGCGCCGTTCGGTGGCTACAAGGCCTCGGGCGTGGGACGGGAACACGGCCGGGAAGGACTGGAGGCCTACCTGGAAACGAAGACCGTCTGGGCGAAGGTCGAGTAGGGGTCCGTTCGGCGGGTCGACGCCGGCCGGGGCTGGACGCAAGTTCTAGTTACTAGAACCACGGCTATTCCTATCCGTCATCGCCTCCGATCAGGGGGGCGTGCCCCCCGTTGCAGCGGTCGCTCGTTGCAATCACTGGCGGCGCATCCGTGCGCCACTGGCCGTCACTACCGTGCTCATCGCCACCGCGTCGTGCTGGGCCGCTCCGGCTAACGCCACGATGTGTCGCCACACCAACGCGCAGATCAGTCGGATCAGCACCAAGACCGCGCGCACCGCGGTCGTATGCCTGATCAACAGTGTCCGGGCGACCCACGACCTTCCCGCGCTTCGGGAGTCATCGCCCTTGGATGTGGCGGCGCAGCGGTGGACTAACGTCATGATCGACACGGGCGTGTTCGCGCACTCCGCCAGCTTCGGACAGCGAGTCACCGACGCCGGTCTCAGGTGGCAGGCCCTGGGTGAAAACATTGCGACCGGCTTCTTCACTCCCCGCTGGGTAGTCCACGCCTGGATGGCGAGCAAGGACCATTGCCAGAACATCCTCGACCCGACCTACCGGGCCGTTGGGGTCGGCATCGACCTGAAAGCCGTGCACGGGTACGCGACCGCTCCCGGAACCTGGACCGCGGACTTCGCGCTGCCTATGGGACGAAGCGCCCCCTCTCACAACTGGCGCCCCTTCGACGGTTGCCCGTACTGACGGTCTGAGCTCAGCCCGGGGCTACTCGGCGGCGCTGACGGCAGCCGCCGGCTGTCCGATCAGCGATGCCGAGTCACGCAGGTACCACTCCGCGTCGAGCGCCGCCTGACAGCCCGTCCCGGCCGCGGTCACGGCCTGCCGGTAGGTGTGATCGACCAGATCGCCGGCGGCGAATACGCCGGGCACGCTGGTCAGCGTCGAGCGGCCCTGGGTCACGACGTAGCCGGCGTCATCGGTCTCAACTTGACCCTGCACCAGCTGGGACTGCGGCTCGTGCCCGATGGCGATGAACGCACCCGAGATCTCGAGCCTTCGCTCAGAGTCATCCTCGGTATTGCGCAGCACCGCTTCGGCCAGCGAGCCATCCGACGGAACGAACTCCTTAACCACGTACGGGGTCAGCCATTCGATGTTGTCGATCGCCTTGGCCCGCTCGAGCATGATCTTGGAGGCCCGGAATTCATCGCGCCGGTGGACAATCGCCACCTTTTGGGCGAACTTGGACAGGAACATCGCCTCCTCCATCGCCGAGTCGCCGCCGCCGACGATGATCGTCGGCTTCTCGCGGAAGAAGGCGGCGTCGCAGGTGGCGCAATAACTGACGCCCCGGCCGCCCAGCTCCTCCTCGCCCGGGATCCCGAGCTTGCGGTGCTGAGCACCCATGGCCAGGACCACCGTGCGCGCCAGGTGAAGTTGGTCCCCCGACCACACCTTGTGCGCCTCACCGTCATGGGCGAGCTCAATCTTGGTGACGTCGTCTGTCTCGAGGCGCGCGCCGAACCGCGCTGCTTGATCGCGGAACTTCTGCATCAGGTCCGGACCCATGATCGCGTCGGGAAAGCCGGGGTAATTCTCGACGTCGGTCGTCTGCTGCAGGAGACCGCCCCAGGCGAATCCCTCGATGACCAGAGGCTCCAAATTGGCGCGGGCCGCGTACAGCGCGGCCGTGTAGCCGGCCGGGCCGCTGCCGACGATGATCATGTTTTCCACCCGAGGCTCCATTACTTCACTAAGTATAGCTTGGCGCTCTAGCCGCGCGCCACCTCTGGACGGTGCGCCTGAGCTGCAGATACGCCACGGCGCCCGGCAACGTCGGCAGCCAGAACGAGAACACACGGTAGGCGAGAACCGCGACTATCGCCACCTGGACGTGCACGCCGAAGGCGCTGAGCGCGCCGATCATGCCGCCGTCGACGCCGCCGATACCGCCGGGCAGCGGCAGCGTGTTGCCGAGCATCCCGACGAAGTAGGCCATCACGATCACGCCGCCGGGCGGGGCGGCTCCGAAGGCGTGGAATGACGCCCACAGGACGGCGATGTCGAACCCCCACCACGCGACCGCGCCGAGCAGGAAGGGATCCCGCGAGCGCACCAGGTCGATCGCGGTCCGCACCCCCGAGCCGGTGGTGGCCGAGGCCGTCGCGAGCCACGTCCCGACCTTGGCCGGCCAACCCGTTCCGGTAGACCGAGGGACGAACCGATCGAAGTTCCCGGGGATGAGTGAGATGGCCAGGAACACGGCGATCACGACGGCACCGAAGATGGCGGGCACCACCGTGATCGCGAACGGATGAGAGCCGGGGATGATCCCGGAATAGAGACCAAGCCCGCAGATCACGAGCGTGGCCATGTACACGGCGTAAAGCAGCACCATGAACGCGATCAGTCGGCAGGCCGCGACTCGTGGCTCCATCCCCGCGCGTCGCAGGGCCCACGCGGTCAGCGCGATCCCCCCTGCGCCAGCCGCCGCGAACAGCCGGGTGGCCGCCAGTCCGGACATCGTGATCTCGTAGCTGGCTCGCCAGTCGATCCGGGAGACGCCACGGGCAAAAACGGCGCGGAACAGAACGATGTAACCCCCGAACGAGCAGACCTCGAGCACCGCGGCCAGCCCCAGCCACCAGGGGTCACCCTGCTGGATCCGGTCCCAGGTCCCCTTGAAGCCGACCAGCTTCGGCAGCACGAAATACAGAAAGGCGATGACCGATACGACGAACAGCACCGATGCCAGCAGCCGCCGGCGCGTGACCACGACGCGCGGCATCTCCTCCGTGTTGGGGCCGACGGGCTGGGCGGGCTCGTGTTCGAGCGACTGGGGAGAGGACCGCTGCGCAGATAGGGTCGGTTCCGGCGTCCGCTGCTCTTTGTGAGCGTCGCCGGCCATGACCCCTAGCCCGCGCTGACCCGAGATTGCAGTTCCTGCAACGCGGAGGAGACCTGTCTGGCCAGCGGACGGGCGCGGGGTGCGCCGACGCGAACGGTCTCGGTCAGGGCCGCGCCCGCCAGCAGGTCGGCCGCGTAGTGCTCACCCAGATACACGAGCGCCAGACCGAGCAGCGCCGAGTAGGTCCAACCGACCGCGCCGGCCACCGGACCCACTTCAGTAAGCAGATGGGCTCCCATCAGCGACGTGGCGAAATGAAGCGACGGCATGGCAGCAAGCGGATTTCCTCCCAGGACATCGTAAAGACCATCCCAGCGACGCCCCCAAAACTGCTCCCCGTACTCGATCATCATCCGCCGCAGGTGGATCGGGCTGCGGTCTTGGAACCGACCGTGGAGGGCCGCCCACCACGGCGGCGCTGTGGGAATCGCCCAGTAGAAGATCGCGCCGATGTCAAACACGCTGTACATCCGCCCCGCGGAGAACGCGAAGCGGTCATAGCGGCGGAGGAGCACGTACGCCAGGCTGGCGTGGGGGGTGAAGAACCACAGCCAGTGGCACCACACGAGCACGCGCTCGAAGCGAGAGATATGGGCTGGCTTGGCGAATGCCCGCTGGAGGCGCAGCGTGGGCGGAACCCCGAGGCCGAGAACGCGATCGACCGCGATCGGGTAATCGATCCTCACCCGGGACGCAAGCCCGTCCGGATCGTCGTGGGGCATCTCGTAGGCCGCGATGTAGGCCCACATGTTCAGGGCGCAGACGGCCACGTCACGGCGGCGGCTACGGGGTGTGAGCACGCATAGTGCGACGGGCGCGAGCCCCGCGGTCCCCAAGACCGCAGAGGCGGGAAGCCTGGCCCGGCGTCGTAGCGCAGGCGCGGCGACCCCTACCGCGACGAGGGCCCAGGCGGTCGCTCTGATGCCCTTCGACACGCGCAAACCGCCGCGAGTATACGTTTGGCCCGTGCCGCGGACGGATCCGGCAGCCGGATAGAATCCCGCGGCCTTGCGAGCCCCCGCGAACAGGCGTACCAGCGCTGGATCCGGTCATCCGAGAGGTCGGCGGCCCGGCCTTCGGGGCGGCCACCGGCGCGGGCTGGGGGTTCGCCTGCGACGCGAGTTGGTGGTGTTGGCAGGGGCCGTAGGGGTGGCGCTGCTGGTGGCCCCGGCCGCGTTCGCGAACTTCATCACCCCCAAGGCCGGCGGCTCGCCGAACGCCAACCGGATCGACTCGCTCTACAAGATCATCCTCTACATCGCCGCGGTCGTGTTCATGATCGTGGTGGGGACGCTCCTGTATTCGACGTTCAGGTTCCGCGCCAAGAAGGGCGGCGTGGCCGCCCAGATCCACGGCAACACCAGCCTCGAGGTCTCGTGGACGGTGGCCGCGGCGCTGATCCTGGTGGCCATCACGGTCGTCACGTTCGTCAAGCTGAGCGGCATCATCCACCCGCCGAACTCCAATCCTGGCGTCGTCCTCTCGGCCTCGACCACCCAGCCGACGCCGCCGAACGGCAAACAGATCACGATCTGCGTGCAGGGGCGCCAGTACATCTGGCGCTACACCTACGGCGCCGGCTGCCTGAACAACTCCTTCACCAACAAGCTGCCGTACTCCTATACACAGATGGAGGCCCCAGTCGGAGCCACGGTGGTGCTCGACATCCAGGCGACCGATGTCATCCACTCCTGGTGGATCCCATCGCTGGGAGGAAAGGTGGATGCGGTGCCCGGCTACACGACCTACACGTGGTTCAAGGCGCTTCATCCCGGCTTGTTCCACGGGCAGTGCGCCCAGCTGTGCGGCCGGAACCACGCCGCGATGCTGGCCCAGGTGAACGTCGTGTCCCCGGCGCAGTATCAGGCCTGGCTGACCCAGCAGCAACGCATGATCAACCAGGCCAACGGCCAGGTCGGCGGCCTGCGCCAGTACCTAACCCAGTCGGGGCAGCTGTAGATGGCGGTCACCGCTCCCCCGGTCCGGTCGGTTCCCCAGATCGTCACCGAAGAGGTGGCCAAGCCTCGCAAGACCAAGCGCTGGGTCGAGTGGGTGACGACGACCGATCACAAGAAGATCGGGATCATGTACCTGGTCCTCACGTTCGTGTTCTTCCTCCTCGGGGGGGTGGAAGCGCTGCTGATGCGGGTCCAGCTCGGCGTCCCGGGCAACACCTTCCTCACCGGTGAGAAGTACAACGAGCTGCTGACGATGCACGGTACGACGATGGTCTTCCTGTTCGTCGTGCCGATCATGGCCGGCTTCGGCAACTACT
>DAIPIC010000036.1:0-23538 GCA_036771025.1 Solirubrobacteraceae bacterium | reverse complement strand
CAGCTGACATATCCAGCGGCAGGCGCAACCGGTATCGGAAGCTCGCCCACGTTCACGTGGACCGGGGTGGCAGGCGCCCAGGATTACGTGCTGACGGTGGGCACGACGCTCGGCGGCTATGACGTTGCCAACAGCGGCATGCTGGCCGGCACAGCGACCTCCTACACGGCGTCGGGGCTGCCGGCGGGGAAGACCCTTTACGCGCGCCTCTACACCCTCGTCAACGGCACCTGGACCGACGAGGACATCAGCTTTACCACGGCGGGCTAGACCGACACGCCTCGGGCGGCCCGAGCCAACCTCAGACGGCCGCGCCGATCATTCGGTGGTGCTCGATCACATCGGTGATGATGTCCTGGAGCGACATCTTCGGCTCCCAGCCGGTGAGGCCGCGGACCTTCTCCGTATTCGGCACCCGCCGCACCATGTCCTCGAAGCCCGGCTCGTAGGCATCGTCGTACGGCACCGTGACCACCTCGGATTCCGAATCGGACAGTGCCCGGACGAGCTCCGCCAGTTCGCCGATCGACACCTCTTCGTTGCCGCCGATGTTGAAGACCTCGCCGTACACGTCATCGCGCTCCATCAGATCCGCAAGCACCTGCGTCACATCGCCCACGTGACAGAAGACGCGCCGCTGCGTTCCATCTCCATACACGGTCAGAGGCTGCCCGGCCATCGCTTGACGGACGAAGCGGGGAATGACCATCCCGTAGCGTCCTGTCTGACGTGGCCCGACGGTGTTGAACAGCCGCCCGACCACGGTTGGCAGCTTGCGCTCCTTCCAGTAGGCGAGCGCCAGGCACTCGTCGAGGGCCTTGGAGATCGCGTACGACCAGCGGCCGATATTGGTGGCCCCGAGCACGAGGTCTGAGTCCTCGCTGAACGGGATGTCCGTGCTCTTGCCGTACACCTCGCTGGTGGAAGCCACGAACACGGGCTTGTACTTCTTGGCCGCCTGGTCGAGCAGCACCTCCGTGCAGTGCACGTTGGTGTCGATGGTGCGAGCGGGGCTCTCCACGATCAGCTCGACGCCAACCGCCGCGGCCAGGTGGTAGATGACATCCGACATGTCGACCAGCTCCGCGACCAGGGAGCGGTTCGTGGCGCTGTCGATCGTGTAGTCGAACTTGGGATGGGTCTTCAGATGGGCGAAGTTCTCCACCGCTCCGGTCGAGAGGTCATCCAGGATGTGCACGTAATGGCCCCTGGTCAGCAGTAGGTCCGACAGGTGGGAGCCGATGAATCCCGCCCCTCCGGTGATCAAGCAGCGCATCGCGACCTCATCCTCTGGCGGCGGCTGCCGGGACCCGCTCCGAGCGGACCTCTTCGTAGGTGGCGAGCAGGCGCTCCAGGCCCGCCTGCAGGTTGTACTTCTCCTCGAACAGTTCCCGGCCCCGGACGCCGGCCGCATCGACCGCGGCATCGTCTGTCAGCGCACCTAGGGCATCGCGCCAGGCTGCTCGGTCGTGCGGATCGACCACCCACCGCTCGCCCAGCTCTCCCACCAGCTCGGCCGGGGTGGCGATGTCGGACGCCAGCACCGGGAGCCGGGCGGCCATGGCCTCGATGATCGAGCGCCCGAAGTTCTCGCTGCATTGGGTGGGGAAGACCAATGCCCTGGCGGTCAGCATGTGGTGATGCAGCTCGGTGGGGTCGACCCAGCCCAGAGAGCGGGTGCGTTCGGGAAGGTCGCGTTCGAGCTCGGCGCGGAGGGGACCATCGCCGATCATCACCAGCTCGAGGTCCCCCGTCAGGGGGGCTGCCTCGCGCCACGCATCGAGCAGGATCTGGGGGCCCTTCTCGCGCGCCATCCTTCCCACGTAGAGCAGCGTCTGCGAGCGGGACGGCGGCTGGAGACGAGCCCCGGGGTCGGCGATCACGTTTGGCTTGACGACGATCCGCTGGGGGTCGAATCCGGCCTCCACGAACATCCCCTTCACGAACTCCGAGGGAGCGAAGAAGCGGCGGACGTAGTTCCAGCTGCCGACCCTTCGGTTCAGCGCGATCGTCCCCGCGGCCACTACCGAGGCCGGCCGGGAATCGCGATAGCACCCGTAGCGAACCGCGCGCCAGGGGTGCGTACCCACGCACTCGGTGCACAACCGCCCGTTCCGGTAGAGCTTGCCCTCGGCGCAGACCAGACGGAAGTTCTGGATCGTCATCACGGTTGGCACTCCCTCGGCATGAAGAGCGCGGAAGATCGAGGGCGAGAGCGTGAACCAGGTGTTGTGCACGTGGGCCACGTCGGGCCGCAGGCTCTTCACGCGCTCGCGCATCGCCTGATGCTGGGAGAGGTTCCACGGGGCGGCAGCGAACGAAGCCGCCGCGGCACGGCCGCTACCCGCATTGCGCACCCGGAAGCGCTCCAGCTCGTGCCCGGCATCGCGCAGGAGCTCCGCCTCGGTGTCGGCGATCGTGTCCTCGCCGCCGGCATCGACGTACAGATTGTGAATCTGCAGGATTCTCACTTCAGCAGCCCCCGTTCGTGAGAACTAGCGCCCGGCGTAGGACTGGTAGTAACCGTAAGAGGGGTCTACGCGAGGCGTGACGCCCGTCAGCACGACCCCCGTGGGTCGCTCCTTGGTGCGTGCCAGGGCGTCCTTGATCCTCGCCGCGTCATCGCGCGTTGTCTTGGCAGCCCTCACGCAGATCGCCACGCCGTCGACCAGCGGCAGCAGTTCGAGCGTGTCGACCACCGCCAGCAGCGGGCTGGTGTCGATGATGACCAGGTCGTATGCGTCGCGGACCTGGCTCAGGAACCCTCGGAACCGCTCGGTAGCCAGCAGCTCCGCCGGACGGGGCGAGGAACCGGCCGTGATGCATACGAACCGGGGGCCGCCCCCGTCGACGTCTGTGCTCGAGCTCCCGTTCAGCGATGAGCGCCCCATCGGGATGGCCGGCACGGTCTGAAGGACGTCCTCGGGTCTGGCCCTGCCGGTCAGATAATCGGATAGACCAGGCGCCTGCTGCAGGCCGAGGCGACTGGCCAGCGCCGGCCGCCGGAGGTCGCATTCCACCAGCAGCGTCCGCTTGCCGGCCGCGGCGTTCGCGTGCGCCAGCATCACGGCGATCGTTGACTTTCCCTCCTGCGCAAGCGCGCTCGTGACCGCGACCGAACGCAGGCCACCGCCGGTGTCGAGCAGTTGGAGGTTCTGCCGCAAGACGCGGAAGCTCTCGAGGTCGGCGGGCGTCAGCGGGCGGCGGCCGTTGACCCCAGAGCCGCCGTGGCCCAGCGCGTTGCGCGACACGTGGCCAATCAGCGGGAGGTCGAACTCTGCTTCGATCTCCTCCGGACGGCGCATGCGGCGATCACGCGCCCGCCGGGCATCGGCGAGAGCGATCGCCACGATCAGCCCGATCAGACCGACGATCAGCGTGTTGCGCAGGGTCTGAGGCTGGCTCGGCGAGCCGGGAGGCCCGGCGACGCTGATCACGGAGACAGGCGTCCCGCTTGAGGCGATCGCCTGAGCATGGGCGAGGGTCGTCTCTAGCGCAGACTTTTGGACGGATGGCACCGACTTGAGGTCGGACTGGAGTGACTTGACCTGCGCTGCGTACTGCCCCCGGGTCTGCTGTGTGGTTACGTACGCATCCTGCTGCGCGAACGCGTTCGCGAGGTTTGCGGCCAACTTCGGGTTCGATGCCGTGGCCTGGACATAGAGCACGTTCGATGTCGGGTCGACCCGTGTCGAGATCGCGCCCTCAAGCTGAGGAATCGTGAGCGAGGTGTTGACGACCTTCTTCACCCGGGCTGCCACCTCGGGCCGCGAGACTCGGCCACCCTCCTGGGCGGCGAGAGCGGCCTGAGTCTGCCCGGTGGTTGTCACGCCAACCGCCAGGCCGGGATCGACGACGCTGAGCGATGCCGTGGCCTTGTACTGCTTCTGCTGGCTGAGCGAGTAGCCGAGACCGATGGCTACGAACAGGAGCGTCACGCCAATGATCAGGAAGGCCTGATCGCGAAGCATGCGCGCGAAATTCCCGGGCGAGTACCTGTTCTGCTCAGTGTTCACGTGTCTACCTGGATGAGAGCCTGAAAAGTCAGCGCCACGCCGCCTCCTGCGGGTGGCCACCCCAAGTCGCCAGCGCGCGGCACAACGGGCGCCGACCTGCGCCCAAAAAGAATAGAGCAAGCACGGCCATTGCGCACGCCGATTGGCTTTGAGGTACGTACCGCAATTGTCTTTGCGTTCAGCCGATCACCTCGAGCGCAGCCAGATGCTCGAGGGGTAGTGGCCCGGTCCGCGTCCGGCGTCGATCCCATCGACGAGCTCGAGCGGCCTGTAGTCGGGCAGCAGCGTCCGGAGCTGGTCGCTCCTCGCGTCGTGCAGCGCCGAAAGCGCGCACAGGACCTCCAGCTCCGGATTGTTGACGAGCAGCGCCGCCAGCAACAGGGTCTCCTGCCAGTCCCACAGCTCGGTGAGAATCCACGGCGAGTACAGGTACGGCAGATAGATGTCGTGGATCTGGATCGTGACTCCGGCGGCCAGCCCCGGCAGCACGTCCAGATACAGCCGCCCGAGCTCAGATCCAGCCTTGACGACGTGGGTCGAATCGATGAACAGCAGATCGCCCTCGCCGAGCTCCGCGAACACAGATTCGGCGACGCTCTGCGCCGGCTGCGCGATGACCTCGACCCCGGGCAGTCCCGCGACTTCCGCCGGCGCGAATGGGTCGATGGTCACGATGCGGGATCGGGTCGAGCCTTCGGCGGCGTTCTTGGCCGCCGCGTCCGCGATCAGCGCAGTCGATGCCCCGCTTCCGACCTCCACGACCAGCGGCGGCGCGAGCGTCCGGATCGCGCAGTGCAGCACCTGTCCCTCGATCGGTCCGTACCGAAATCCGATCCCCCGCGCCGCCAGGGCACCGAGGTAGGAGAAGCCCCGCACCTCGTCCAGGTGGCGTTGACATGTCTGCTCGAGCCACGCCAGCTGGGCATCGAGGTTCCAGTCGATTCCGCGCAACTGCTGACGCACCCGCCACAGGCTCGGGTTCTGCTCGAGCCACTGGCGATCGGCGACCGGTGAGTAGAAGTGGCGCGGGAGGACGTGCACGTGCAGCCGCTCCAACCCCCGGAACACTCGCTTTGCGAGCTGCTTGGAGCGGGACCGAGGCGGCGAGGAAGCGGAGTTTGCGCTTGCCGTCGCAGCCATCAGGCTCCGCTCCCGTCGCGATCGGGCAAGCGAAGGTACGGGCGCTTGCGGGCGACGCCGATCAAGAACCTCGGGTTGGCGTACAGGTAGCGGCGCCACAGGCGCCGCGGCTCGTTCCACAGCCGGTAGAGCCACTCGAAGCCCGAGTTCTGGATCACGCGCGGGGCCTGAGGGAGCAACCCGGCATGGACGTCGAACGCCATCCCCACCCCGAGCAGGGCGGCCGCGCCAACTCGCTCCACGTTGGCCGCCATCCACCGCTCCTGCTTGGGAGTCGACAGCCCGACCCAAACCAGGTCAGCGCCCGAGCGCCGGATCTCCTTCACGATCGCGTCGTTCTCCCCCTCGCTCAGCGCCCGGAATGGGGGCGAGTACAGACCGGCCACCCGCAACTGCGGGAACCGGCTGCGCAACCGCTCGGCCAGCAGCTCGGGCGTTCCCGGAGCGCCGCCGTAGAAGTAGTGGCTCCAACCCCTCTCTGCGGCCAGCTCGCACAGCGCCAGCATGAAGTCAGACCCGCGCAGCCGCTGGATCTCCCGAGAGCCCGCCAATCTTCCGGACCAGAACACCGGCATCCCATCCGCGATCGTCAGCCCGGAGCGATTGTGAATCTCGCGCAGCTCGGGGTCCTGCTGGCTTTCGATCACACCATGGACGCCGGTGACGCATACGTAATGATGCTCACCGTCCCTGACCCACCGCTCGATTTCGGCCAGCGCACTTCGTAGCGAGACGGCGCTCACGCCTACCCCGAGCACGTCGACCCGCACCTCTGCGGGCCTCACCGGGTCAGCCATGCCGGAAGGGCCAGCTCAGCCGCAGCTGTACCGCCCGGTAACCCAGGTACCCCAGCGCCCACCACACGGGCAAGGCCCCGAACGGCGACTCGAGCACCACCCCGTAACAGGCCGAGATCGGCAGGCCGACTGCGACCGCGATCGCGACGATGTCGAGCCCGCCCAGCTGCGGCGCTCGTCCGAGCTTGGCGATTATTCGAATCCCGAACAGGGCGATCCCGATGATGATGATCAACCCGATCAGCCCTAATCGGGCCCAGGTGTTGATCACGTAGTCGTGTGGTTGTCGTACGTCCTCGGTCGAGCCGCCCAACAGCAGGATGTCCCCGCCGGAGTCGTGCAGGAAGTCGGGACCGAAACCGACGCCGGTCCAGTTGCGGGTGTTGTTGTTCTCCAAATAAATTTCGATCGCCTGCCACGCCAACCGCCGGGCACGGGCCGTGCCCGTCGCTCCGCCTGTCGGATCGCCCTTGGTCGGGACCACCGGAATGAAGGAGCTCCCCGCCTGGGAGATCCGTTTGACCGGTCCGCTCTGCGTGCCGGCGTAGATGCCGACCGGCACCAGCACGATCAACAGCGGTACCACCATCCTCGCGCCGTAGCGGCGCAGCACCTGACGCGGCGCGGGAGTCAGGAAGAAGAACACGATCAGCTGCATCACGACCCCGGCCAGAGCGGATCGCGAGTAGTCGCCGAAGATGACGCCCACCTGCCAGGCCGCGATTCCCAGGCTCAGCCACGGCCGACGCCCGGTCACCGCTCGGTAAAGGCAGTAGACGACCAGCACTCCGCAGATCGTGGAGTCGACGTCCTGGCGCACCTGGAAGATCTGCGATTGGCCCCCGCCGAGCGTGGGCAGGGAGGTCACGAATCCCTTCGCGGTGATGGCCAGCGTCACCCACGCGCCGTGAAACAGCAGCGCCCAGAAGACGGCCTTCTCCATCGTGCGCAGCTGACCGTCGCTCGGCGTCTCATAGGGCACCAGGAAGACCAGCACGGCGTATGCGTACGGCGCGAAGTCTCGGATCGAATTCTTCGAGATCCCGCCGCCGAGGAACCGGATCGCGCTCCAGGCGAGCAGGAGCCCACACACCACCCCCAACGTCAGCTCCACCTTTTCCAGGTTGAGCGCTCGCCGCCCCCGGGCCGCGGCGACCACCCGCTCGCCGATCACGGCCGCCAGCAGGACGTCGCCGACGTAGGGAGGTCCCGGAATCAGGTAGCTGCCCCAGCGCGCGGTGGCCAGCATGTACGCCGCGATGGCGAACGGCCCGTACTGGCGCAGGAACCGAGCGACCGGTATGCGCCCCCGTACGGCGGGCCCGGGGATGGCGGGAGCCGCGGCCCGCCCGCTAGTCATCGGTCAGTAGCGCTCGTTCCCCCATGCCGCGGGCCAGTGTAGAACTTGAGTACGGCCGGTCCGCAGGCAGCGGCTCACCGCTCTGCGCGTGCCGCATCCGCCGCCACCTGGCGGTAGAGCGCCGCATATCCATCGATCGCCCGCTCCCATGTGAACTGGGCCGCGCGTGCGGCGCCCGCGTGGCGCAGAGCCGACGCCCGCTCTGAAGACTCGAGGATCGATCTGACGGCCTCGGCCAGCGCCTTGGGATCGTGAGGCGAGCCGTAGAGCGCCGCCTCCCCGCCCACCTCGCGCAGCGCAGGGATGTCGGACGCCACGACCGGAGTGCCACAGCCCATCGCCTCGAGCACCGGCCAGCCGAACCCTTCGGCGAACGAGGGGAACAGGAGGACGTCGGCGGCGTTGTAGAGCTCGACCAGACGTGCGTCGTCCACGGCCCCCAGCTCGTGCACGGCGCCGCTCACTCCGAGCCGCCGGCTCAGCTCTCGCTCCGGCGCGGCGAGCGGCGCCCCGACGATCGCGATCTTCGCCTCCAGCCCCGACGCGCGCAGCGCATGCAGCGCCTCGAGCGTGGCGGCCACGTTCTTGTAGAAGATCCCGGTCCCCACGTGCAGGAGCAGGTGACCGCCGTCCAGGCCGAGGTCTCGCCTGACCTCGGCCACGCGGTCGGGCGCCAGGACCCGGAAGCGGGTGTCGACGCCGTGGTGAATCACGTGCACGCGGGACTCCTCGACGCCGGCCAGGCGGATCACGTCCCGTCGCGCGGCGTCGGTAGGGCAGACGACGGCAGCCACTCGGCGCAGGTCGGCGACGGTGGCCCGAAACCGCCACAGGTACCAGCGCGGCCCGTCGTAGGGGATGGCGCCGGAGTGGGCCAGTAGCGGGATCATGTCGTGGCGGGTGATCACGGTCCGACGGGAGGGGAGCCACCGGGCCACGGGGCCGTTGTCATCGACGAGGTGGAAGACGTCCGCCGGCAGCGAGCGCACCGCGATCGGCTGACGGATCCAGCGCCTGGTGTAGTCATCGAGGCGGCCGAGCAGCCTGACCGAAGCCAGAGGCCCGGGCCCCGTGGAGAACGGGAACACGAGTTGCTCGTGCCCGGCGAAGCCGGCCGAGAGCGCGTCCGTGTACCGGCTCGTGCTGCGATGGTGACCGGTCTGCACCAACGAAACTCGCAGCCGCTCGTGGCTCCGTATATCAGCCGCTCGTGCTGGTGCGCTGCGTGACCCCATGCCGTCGTCAAGCGTAAAGTCGCGGGGCGTGGAGCGCTTGAACGTGGGCTGCGGGCCGGACGTGCGCGAGGGATGGGTGAACCTCGACCTGGCGCCTCTCGAAGGCGTCGATGTGGTTCACGACCTCGACCAAGTCCCGCTGCCATTCGAAGATGGACGCTTTGAGCTGATCGAGTGCCAGGACGTGCTCGAACACGTCGAGCTCATACCGGTTCTGCGCGAGCTGCATCGGATACTGGCCCCGGGCGGACGCCTGCATCTCCGCAGCCCTCACTTCACCTCGCGTGTCGCACACATGGATCCCACGCACCGGCGAAGCTTCTCCATCCAGACGTTCGATTACTTCGTGCGCTTCAAAACGGCGTTTGGCGAGTTCTATTTCGACTTTCACTTCAGCGCCGTCGAACGGGCCCGGATCACGTTTCACCGTCGCCGGTCTGAGCCATGGAACTGGGTGATCGAGCGACTGGTCAACTGCTCGACCTGGCTGCAGCACTACTACGAGGCGACAGGGTTGGCTCGCCTGTTCCCGGCGCTGAACGTCGAGCTGACGCTTGTCAAGTGATCGCGAAGCGAGCGCGCGGGGCGGGCCTCAGGCGGCGCGGAACAGAAACCCGCAGTGGATCGAGGTTCGGCCGTCGGGGCGCCTGGCGAACAGCCGCTCGAGCGGGCGATCGACCGTGACGGCCACGCGCAGCGCCGCCATCAGCGCCGTGCGCGCGGGCGATGGCGAGCTGGGCGCAGCCGGGCGGCCCGGCTCCGACGGCGCCTCGGTTACAGTCGCCGCCGCCGGCCTCCTAAATCCATTCACGGCCTCTCGCGCGCGAAGGACCGCACGCAGCGCGGGGGAGAAGTCGTACGGGCGCACCCCGACCAGCTCGAAGCCGGCGCCGCAGAACAGCTCGATCCATCCCTGCGGCGGGTGGGGGAACGTGTACGAGGAGCGATCGCGTACGTTCTCGAGCAGGATCAGGTGGCCGCCGTCGCGCATCAGGGAGCGCACCTTGGCCGCTAGCGCCTGATGGTGCTCGAATGGGTTGTGCTGGATCACCGTGACCGAGGAGATGAGGTCGAAGCCATCCTGGTCGCCGAACTCCTGGAGCGGCGCCACCTCGAAGCGGAGGTTCGGCATGCGCTGCCGGTTTGACTCGATCAGCGCGGGCTGCAGGTCGATGCCGACCACGCCCGCGAACCCCCGTGCCGCGAGCATTCGGCACCAGCGGCCGCTTCCGCAGCCCACATCCAGCGCGCGCTGAGAACCGTTGGGCGCCGGGGTCAGCGCGAGCAGCTCGGCGTAGGCCGCCTCCTGGAGGTCGGCCAGATGACGATTGAGCCACAGCGGTTGCCCGGGCCAGCAGACGTTTCCCAGCGCGTCGGGGTCGGCGTCCAGATTCAGCTGGCCCTCGTGCTCGACGTGGTGCTCCCAGTAGTGCCGAAGCTCTTCCCAGTTCAGGGTCCGCATCGCGCGCCTAGTCCTTTAGCAGCAGGAGGTCCGTGAACGACTCGCCTTGATAGCGGTCCCGGAGCGCCGGCAGCTCGGTCGATGGCCGGGCTGACGCGGGATCTGCGCTGATACGAAGATCAAGAAAGCGCGAGTAGTTCGATGCCACGAGTTGCTCGAGCTGCTCCAACCCGCCGGAAGCGCGCAGTGCCTCGGGCCAGTACTCGATCAAGACCGGGACGTCGGACGCGAGCAGGATGTGACCCCCGCCGAGAATCGCGGGTTCGTGGCCCTGTGCATCGATCCATACCAGCGGGGTGTCCTCGAGTTCGACGGTGCCGTCGCCCACCAGTGCGTCGACCGTGGTCGCCGGCACCACGAGATGAGAGCGCGACGCGAGCTCGTCCCCCTCGGCTGCGTTTCGAGGCCGGACGCGATGATCGCCGGAGTCGGTGGCCGACAGCGCCAGCTCCACCTCGCCCACGGAATCGGTGACGGCGGCATTGATGATCTGAACCTGATCGCCGAGCCCGTTTGCGATGACGTTCTGCTGTAGGAGGCGAGCGGTCTCGGGATGGGCCTCCACCGCCACCACACCGCGGACATAGCCGCCGCGCAACGCGGCCACCGTTGTTGTCCCGATGTTGGCGCCGATCTCCAGCAGCACCCCGGCGGGCGCCGCGCCGTCGGCCCCGAGCTTGCCCCGATGGCGGACGACTGCGAACGCGCGGTCGAGCACGTCGCGGTCGTCTGAGCCGCCGTAAACGAACAGCTGCTCTCCGGCTACGGCGTCCGACGTGCGCACCATAAACCGGGCGCCGTCGCGCTCCTCGCTCACGATCAGCGGGGTGAATCGCCGAGCGAACTGGAAGAACAGCCACCGCTGTGCGGCTCCCGGCGGGACGGGAGGTCGCCCCACCGCCCGGCGGACGGGAGGAAGCAAGCGGAGGAACTGAAAGACGCCGCTCCGCGGGCGAGCAGTCATGGTTCGGGCCTGCGCAGGACCCGCCTCATCCTAAAGAATGAGCCGACCGACGTTGCTTTGCAGTGTGGGGCGAATGAGGTTCGTCAGATCGGCCAGGGTGCCGTTCAGGAACTCGTTGTTCGACAGCGTCCAGCCGCTCCAGTTCCCCTGCGCCGATCGGCAGACGAGATTTCCCGGCGTCCGCCGCTGACTGAGGACCACGTTGCTGCGGGCGCTGACGTTGTTGCCCTGAAACTCGATCGGGACATCGACTGCCCCCCGCGAGTACGTCTTCCGGCCATAGGAGATGCGATTGCCGACCAGGCTCGTGCCGCTGCCGGTCTGGATCCCGATGCGCGTTGCGATGTTTGCCGGCACCGAGAAGTCGACCACGTTCGAGATGCAGGTGGCACCGTCGAACCTGCCCCCTTGCACCGCGAGGACGATGCCGGTCACGGCCGGATTCTGGATCGTGTTGCGCTCGATGATCACGGGCCCCAGGTAGGGCCCCGCGTAAACCGAGATTCCGACGTTGGCATTCACGATGCGGTTGCCGCTGACGACGGGCCGCGGAGCCCCGGGCGTCGAACTATTGATGACGATGGCCGGTGCGCGGGCCGCGGCGGCGTGCGGCGATGCCCAGCTGATGTGATTGCCCTGCACCAGGGTGCCCTGGCCGTTGGTCTCGATGGCCCACCCGCTGGCGCCGCGGATCTGGTTTCGCGCTATCACCGACGCCGTCCCGACGGAGGAGATCGCGGTGCCGCTGCTCGCGTTGGCCGCCGGGGCTTCGATCCGGTTGCCGCGGATCACGGTCCGGGAGTTGTAGGCGGCCCCGTCGGGCGACGCGTCCTCGATACCGATGCGACCGAAGCGGCGAATCACGTTGCCGACGTACTGGTTGCCTACCGCCGGCGCCCCCCGGTAGCCCGCGATCCCGAGCGCGTTGTAGGGACTGTCGGTGATCGTGTTGGATCTGATCAGGACCCCCGAGCAGGCCAGTCCGCCGATGCTGCCGCGCTTGATCGAGTTGTGCTCGATCCAATGCCCTCCACCGCCGGCGACCGAGACGAGCAGCGCGCCGGCACAGTCCGACTTGAGGTGATCGACCACGCAGGCCGTCGATTGGGTGATGAGGATCTTCGCCGCCTGCCCCCGGCCCGAGAACTGAGACAGGGGCGCGGCGATCGTCCCGTTGGTGATCCTCACCCCGCGCAGGCGTGAGATCTCGAAGATGGTGTCCGTGGCAGCTGCGGCCCCGGTCCGGCGTGGACCAGTTCGCACGGTAGCCCCGCGCAGGTCGAGGGTCACGTCGTTGGTGGTGAAGTAGACGGTGCCATTCAGGACGTAAACCCGTCCAGGGGTCGCCTGGACGGTGCTGCCTGGGGGCGCCGAGCTCAATGCACGCTGAAAAGCCTGGGTGTCGTCCGTCCGACCGTCCCCCGCCGCGCCGTGTGAATCGAGGCGCACCCTCGGGCGACGGGCTGCCATCGAAACCGCGCCCGGAGCCAGCCGGATCCCCAGCAAAGCGCCCGCCACAGCGCCAGATCCGCGCGCGAGCAGCGCTCGCCGGCCCAGCAGCTGACCCGTCCCCTGCCGGTTTTCCCTGGCCCCTTGGTCGTCCCTTGTCGCCATAACGCCCGATCCGTCGGGCGGTAACCCTACAGAATTAGGAGCGAAAAGCTCTCTATCCTGGTGCTTTGCATCAAAATCGGGCGTTGATTGTCGTTAAAGTTGCGCGTAACATCGCGCCCGTCTGCTAGCGTGTCCCAGCACCTAAAGGACTACTTTGTGGACAATCTGGGGGGAAGGAATTCGACGTGAGAGTCGAGGAGCCGGCGCACAGAGCTAACGACGGGCCCTCGCGGGGGAACGAGCGCTCCGAACGCTCATTTAGAGTCTCCAGAAGGACGCTGCTGAAGGCGGGCTGGAGCGTTCCCGTGATCATGTCGGTCGCTCCCGCGGTGGCGTTCGCCGCCTCGGGCACGAGTCCGAATACGCCGTCGACGCCGAACAACAACAGCAACACGAACACGCCGTCCAACAACAGCACGCCGGGGACCAACCGGAACACGCCCGGCCCCAACACGAACAGCCCGTCCGCCACCCCGGCCAGCGGCTCGCCGAACAGCACCAGCGGCGGTCCGGGCAGCGGTGTCGGCGAGCAGCCCAGTCAGAGCCCGCAGCCGGCACGGATCAATCGGGGCTTCACAGGCTGAATGAGGCATAGGCGCTGGCTTCGAGGGGACCTCGCTCTCCTCGTCCTCGGCGTCGCGGCGCTGGCGGCTGTCCTGGCGATCTTCGTCGTGTCGGGGCGAAGCGGCACGGGCCACCCGCGCACGGGCGCGACGCCCGCGGCGCTGGCGCTAGGCCATCGCGGGAACCAGTACCAGGAGCTGGCGGCGCTCACCTCTTCAGCGCGGGTCTTCTCCTCGCCCGGGGGCAGTCCATTCGAGGAGATCGCCGCCGCCCGGCCGATCACCGGCGAGCAGACCGTCCTGCCCGTGATGAAGTCCTCAGCCGTCGGGAACGTGCGGTGGCTTGAAGTGATGCTCCCGGGACGCCCCAACGGCCGCGTGGGCTGGATCCAGCAGGCCGTGACGAAGCTCGAGTACACGCCGTGGCGCGTGGTCGTCAATACCGGCGACCGGCGAGTCAACGTGTACGACGCCGGGCGGCTCGTGCGCTCCTTCAGCACCGTGGTCGGCGCTCCGGCGACGCCCACCCCGGTGGGTGACTTCTTCGTCGAGGAGAGCGTGGCCCTCAAGCCCTCGGCGGTCGGCTACCCATACGCCCTGGCGCTGAGCGCCCGCTCCAATGTAATCCAGGAGTTCGCGGGGGGGCCCGGCCAGATCGCGCTCCACGGTCTCGACAACGTGGGTGGCGCTCCGGGATCCGCCGTATCACACGGCTGCCTGCGCCTGGCCACCGGCGACATAACGTGGCTGGCCTCCCACATCAACCCAGGGGTGCCGGTCATTGTCAACTGACCGGCGGCGTATGCTCCCGCGATCATCGGCAGAGCAACGGAAAGCCATTTCAGATCGCTTTCACATCGCTTCGTGTTGACGAGCAATGACGAGAGGCTGGCCCGCCGGGCGGCGGGCCTCATAGCTGAGTTCGCGCGTCCAATCACCGCGGAGCGCGTGGCTGTGGCCGACGCGGGTGAGCGAACGGCGGTGCCGGTTGTCTACGCGCTCCACAGCGAGCCCGGAGACGAGGGTCAGGCCTGCTACAGCCTGCATCGGGGCGAGCGCCAGCTGGCGGCAAGCGACGACTCAAGCACGGTGATCGGTCAGCTGCTGTGGCAGATCTCGAGCGACACCGTGGACCTGGCTCAGGATTTTCTGCTGATCCACGCGGGAGCCGTCGTCGGGCCCTCGGGCGATGGCGTCCTGATTCTCGGAGAGTCGGGCTCGGGCAAGACCACGCTGGTCGCTGCGCTCGTCCAGGAGGGCTTCGGCTACCTCTCGGATGAGGCCGCCGCCATCGAGCTCGATACCGGCCTGGTCCACCCGTGGCCGCGTCCGCTGGGATTCAAACGCGGCGCCCGATCGCTGGCGCGGTTCGAGCCGCTGTTTTCCTCGCCAGGCGTTGAGTCGGGACGTCCCGCAGGAGGAGAGTCCGCCGATGAGCTCCACGTGCCGATTGATGACATTCGCCAGGGTGCGGTGGCCGAACCGTGCCGGGTGCGCCATGTGATTGACCACGTGTACGAGCCCGGAGCATCCACGCGCCTCGAGCCGCTGCCGCAGTCCGCGGCGCTGGTAAGGATGGGAAGCGCCGCTCCGCGGCTCCGGAGAGAGGGCGACCGCGGTCTGGAGGTTCTGGCCGACGTCGCGCGCGGCGCCATCGCCCATACCCTCATCAGCGGAGATCTCGAGCAGAGCGTGGTTGCCGTGGGGGAGCTGGTGCGCAGATGAGCGCTGCGTCGTTTGTCCCCACCCCGCGCGAGGGCGTGAGTGAGACCGAGATCGACGGAGAGCTGGTGCTGCTCGACACCTCGACCGGTGCCCTGCATGTTCTAAACCGGGTCGGAGCGGCGGTGTGGTCGGAGCTCGACGGACGACGAGACGTGGACGCGATCATCGCCGACCTCAGCGACGCATCCGGTGCGGACGCCGAACGCGTGCGCGTGGACGTCATGGCATTTCTGGATGAGCTGGGTCGCGGTGGTCTGCTCTCGCAGGTACCACCGACGTCATCTACCGCAAGCGGCCAGGAGCCCGACGAGCAGGCCGCCGACGAGCGGCGCTTGTCGGGAGACTGAGTACCAGGAGCCGCGCGCGTGCCCGAGCTAGGTACGGCGCAACAGCCCTCACCGCGCCCTGAGCTTCAGCGAAAGCTCGATGCTCTGTGGGTTGATTGGTACACGGCCCAGGTTGTGGGCCGCCTTCGAGAGCGTGGCCTGGAGCCGATCCTGCTCAAGGGTCCAGCGATAGTGCGATGGCTGTACGCCGATGATCCAGAGACGCGCAGCTACATAGATGCCGATCTGCTGGTTGCCCCGGACGAGCTGTCGGCCGCCGAGCAGGTCCTGGCGGAGCTCGGCTTCGCAGTCGAGGATCTTCCGTGGCTCGAGTTCGAGCGGCCACACGCCAAGAGCTGGCGGCGAGCCGACGGAGCGGTGATCGACCTCCACCGCGTGCCGCTTGGCTGCGAGGGCCTGGATCCGGGCGTCGTGTGGGACACGTGGCGCTCCGGAGCTGAGGCGCTGGAGCTCGGCGAGCTCGAGGTGCTGGTGCCCGCGCCGCCGCTGCGGCTACTGGCACTCGTCTTGTCGGTGGGGCTTGAGCTCCATCAGCGACCGCACGAGCTCACGGACCTCGCTCGGGCGCTCGCCATCGTGGACCTCCCCGAGTGGGACAGGGCCGCCGCAGTGGCCAAGGACCTCGGTCTGGAGCGCGAGGCCCGGTACGGACTGGCGAGCCTTCCCGCCGGGGCGGCCCTCGCCGACCGGCTGCGGCTGCCAACCACTCCGCCGCTGCGGGCCCTCCTCGACGCCGATCCCATCCTGCGCGCGGTGAGCCACCTTTCGCGGATTCCTGGAACGCGGACGAAGTTCCGCTACCTCGCCCGCCGGCTGCTCCCGCCGCCCGCCTACGTGCGCGAGCAATACCCGCGCGCCGCCTCCTCCGTCGGCGGACTGGGGGGCGCCTACCTGAGCTGGGTCGTCGGGGGATTGCTCGGCGTGCCGCGTGCGCTCATCGCGGTACTGCGAGCGATGCGTCGTCGCCTGGAGATGTGACGCGCTGGGCGCGGTGGCACGGTTTCGGCCCCGCGCTAGTGGACCTTGTTGCCCGTGACCACGGCGCCGGCCGCGGTCACGATCGCCGAGCTGTCGTCCCCCGACGATGACTTGCCGAAGCTGACCACGTTGTTCCTCACTCGAACGAGGCCTGAGGCGGCCGCGGGCGCGAGCACGATCCCCTTCTGCAGAGCATCCTTGATCTGGTTCTCGTCGATCGCCACCGGACAGTAGAAGGCGCTGCCGTAGAGCTCGATGCCGGTCGCCCCGCCATTGATCGAATTGCCGCGCACGGAGATCGGCCTGGTATCGGAGGGCAGCGAGGTGTTGATCACGATCGCCGTCGAGCGTCGGGCCGCGCCCGACCGCGAGCTCCAGCCAATCCGGTTGCCGGCGACCGTCGTCCCCAGACCGGTGGCCTCGATCGCCCAGCCGACGGCGTCAGTGATGTTGTTGTCGTTGATCGTCGCGCCGCTCGAGATCGCCGAGATGCCCGTCCCGGACGAGTTCCACTCCGAGGGGGAGGAGATCGTGTTGCCCGAGAACGTGGGCGAGATGCAGTACTGCGCGTTCCCCGGGCTGTACTCCTCGATCCCCACCCGGCCATAGCCCGAGATCGTGTTGTTCAAATATCTGGTGCCGGTCACCGGCGCCCCCGGGTAGCCGGTGAAACTGATCGCATCGGAAGGGCTGTAGGTCAGAGCGTTGCCCTGGACGGTGACGTTGGCGGTCGCGACACCGGCGATCCCACCGCCGATGATCGCGTTGGAGCTGATCGTGTGGTTCTTGCCCGATAGGTACACGAACAACGACCCGGCGCACTGCGCGGTGAGGTGGTCGACTGTGCAGTTCTGGCCGCCGACGATGTGGATCAGGTAGGGGACACCGCCCTGAGCCCCGCCGGCGTTCTGAGTCCCTCCGGCATTCTGGGTCCCGCCGCCCTGAGCCCCGCCGCCCAAGAACGGCAGCCCGCCGAGAAGCCTAAGACCGGATCCCACGGAGCCCGACCCATTGCTCACGATCTTGCCGTTCGTGATCCGAGCCCCGTTCCGCCCGTTGATCGAGAACAGCGTGCCGTTGGTCTGTAGCTCCGACCCCGGAACGGGATGAGCCCCCATTCGGATCGACGCTCCACCAAGATCGAGCGTCACCTGGTCGACCGGAAAAGTCAACGTGGTCGAGATCACATACTTGGCATCCGCTCGACCCCGGACCGTGGTCCCAGGCTGGGCGGCGTTCAGCGCGGCCTGAATCGCGGCGGAGTCGTCGGACCGGCCGTCTCCGTGGGCGCCGAACTGGGCCAGCCGCAGCTCCGGTCCGGAAGCGGCGCTGGGCGACACCCGACCCACAAGCGAGAAGCTCGCCAGCGCACCGGCGCCGGCGAGCGTGCGCTTTAGCAGCTGGCGGCGGTCGATGCCCGCTGGTTGGAGCTGATCGCTGATTTGAAGTCCCCTCGGCAACTTGCCGGTCGCCTGGCGGCCGGCGCGAGTGACATCCGACGCCACACTCTCCAGGGAGCGGCCAAGGCTAGCGGATCCACTCTCGTGCCTCTGCCGTTTCGCTTCGCGTCTACTCTTGACCGGTGCGAGTCGAGAGCGTTCGGCCAGGCGTTCGGCTTCTCCTTGCGTTGATCGTCCTCTGCGTGGCGGCGATAGCGGGTTGCGGGGGGACGAGTACGCCTTCAACCGCAAAGTCATCGAGGCTCCGGGTCACCGGCGCTTCGCCGCTGTGCAAGGTCGCGCCCGGAGCACCGCTACGGCCCTCGTCCGCGGTCACCGTCGATCGCAACGTGGCCTATGGGTCTGGCGGCGGCCAGTCACTTCTGCTCGACGTCTATCGGCCTCCGGCCGGCGGCGGGGCCCGGCCGGCGGTCATGGTGGTCCACGGCGGGGGCTGGGCCGGTGGAGACAAGGCCGATGACGCGATCTGGTCGGCCGGCCTGGCCAAGGCCGGATTCGTGGCCTTCGACGTCAACTACACGCTCGCCATGCCCGGTCGCCCCGGATGGCCCACCCAGGTTCAGGAGCTGCAAGCGGCAGTGCGGTGGATCCGTGCGCACGCGGCCGCCTATGGCGTGGACCCCACCCGGCTAGGCGCGCTCGGTGCCTCGGCAGGCGCAAACCTGGTTGAGATGTTGGGCGTGAATGCCACGGGATCGTGTGCGCAGGGCGATCGAGTGGCGGCGGTGGTGTCCTGGTCAGGTCCCACCGACCTCCGCGCGCTTCAGGCCGGCGCAGCCGAGTGTCTGAAGGGCCGTCTGGCGTGCGGCAGTGTGGGGCTGGCGTCGCTCCTGCCTGCGCTCGTCCAGCGCTACATCGGGTGTGCCGTCGCCAGCTGCCCGGCACAGTGGAGCGAAGCTTCACCCATCAGCCACGTCTCGCGCTCGGTGTCGCCGATGCTGCTGTTCAACAGCGCGCAGGAGGTGGTGCCCCTTGGTCAGGTGCAGGCGTTCGCGCAGGCACTGGCCGGTGCGGGCGTGCCGCACCAGCTGGTCGTGTATCCGGGCGGCGCTCATGCGGAGGCGTACGGCGCCAAGGCCCTGCCCCTGAGCGTCACCTTCCTCTCTCGATACCTGCGGGGAGATTGAGCCGCCGTGCGCTCGCCCTCGTCAGGAAACGCAAGTACAGTTTGGTCCGGGCCGCGCAGGAGTTTCGTCGTGGGCAGGGACCCTTTCATCGCTCACCATGTGGCCGGCCGTCGCTCGCCAATCCGTCATGTCCAGGAGAACTAATTGAGATTTGACGCGTTGACCTTCTACCGCGTGTCGCACCGGCTTTGGAAGTGGAACGTCCCGTACCTGCCCCGGATCATCGATTTGATCAGCCACGTGATTTTCACCGCCAGCCTTCCGCACACCGCCGCCATCGGACGCAACGTCTCATTCCTGCATCGGGGGATGGGGACGCTCATCGGGGACGACGTCAAGATCGGCGACGGCGTGGTGGTTGGACCGTTCGTGAGCATCGGCGGGCGGGTTTCCTGGGCAAACCCGGTCATCGAAGATGATGCGGTGATTGGTGGCCACGCGATGGTCCTTGGTCACATCACTGTCGGCAGAGGGGCGGTAGTCGGCGCCAATGCGGTGGTGACCAAGGACGTGCCGCCGGGCGCGGTCATGGCCGGGCCCCCGGCGCAGCTACTCCGCACAGTCCCCGATGGCAAGGAGTACCTGGCCAGCCTCGGAGCGCGGTGATCCCCACCCCGGAGCGGGGTGATACGGCGTGGCAGACAACGTGGGCGCATAGGAGATGATCGGCGGGGACGCGTTGCTGGTGGCGATCGGACGAAAGCCGAGCCTGCTCGGAGTTCAGGGCTGGAAACGTTGACGGCTGAGGGACCATCCTTAGAGGCGCAGGCGGGGGAGGGTGGGTTGGCTTCTCCGGCTCGCCGTCCGGCAGCGCGCCGGATCGCCGGCAATCTTTCGATGCTCACGCTGGCGGAGATCTTCGCCCGCACGCTGACGCTTGTCACCTCGGTGGCGGTGGCGCGGTTCCTGGGGCCGAGCAAGCTCGGCGAGGTCTCCTTGGCGCTCGCGCTGTCGGTCTTCTGCTCCGCCATCGCCGACGGCGGGCTGACGCTGCTCACGTATCGCCGGATCGTCGCCCACCCCAACCGGATCTCCCGGCTGGTAGTCGACACCACGTTGGTCCAGACCGGGATCGGAACCCTGATGATGGGGTTGCTGATCGCCATCGCGCTGGTCGCGCCCTTCGGGGCAAGCAAGCGCGAGCTGCTGATCGTGTTCGCGCCCTACATCCTGAGCCAGGCGCTCAACGTCATCTACGCGGTTCAGGCGCTCGAGCGGATGGGCTCGGCAGCGGTGATCAAGATGGCGACGCAGCTGTTCACCGCGCTGCCCACGATCGCCCTCGTGGCGGCCACCCACGATCCGCTGTGGTTCGCCGCCGGGCTGATCTTCGGGCAGCTGAGCGGCGATGCGATCACGTTCTACGTGCTGCGGCGCAGGGCGGGGTTCCGATTCGTGGCCCCAGACCTCTCGGCCGTCATCCCCCTCCTGAGGGACGGCTCCGCGCTGCTCGGGAGCCTTCTGCTGTTCAACTACCTGGGTTCGATCGACATCCCGATCCTGAGCGCGTTCAAGACCTCTCACCAGGTGGGGGAGTACAGCTCCGCCACGCGCATCGCGGCCACCGCGGCGATCGTGAGCCAGGTGCTGTTCACGGCGGTCCTACCCGAGCTCGTCCGCCGGCACGCGGCAAACCAACAGCGGTTCGTCTCGTTCACCAAGCAGCTGGTCATCCTGACCACTCGGATGACGCTCGTTCCGACCGCGATCGTGGTGGCGGCATCGGGACCGATCATCCACATCATCTACGGACACCAGTACAAGGCGGCGGGGCCGCTTCTGGCGATCCTGATCCCGATCGTCCCGCTCGTCTGGTACGGGCATCTGCTGGGGTTCGTGCAGGTGGCGGCAGGTCGCCAGCGGGACTTCCTGGTGTCGCTGGCGGTTGCGTGCGGCACGGCGACCGTCGCCTACCCGCTGCTCGCAGCACTCGGGGGAACGACGGCCCTGGCGGCCGGCGGCACCGCGGTGAGCTTCATCCAAGCGGCTGCGTTTGCCTTCCTGGCGCGAAGACTCGTGGGCAACGACGCGGCGATCTGGGCCGCCGTTCGTCAGCTGCCCTACGCGCTCGTTCCAATCGCTCTCATCCTGGTTCAGCGTGAGGCGCTGCACAACCACTCGTTTGGCATCTCGGTCCTGCTCTGGCTCGCTGGCGCGATCGGCGTGGAAGCGGTTGGCGGCTGGCCCACCGCACGAGTGCTGAGGAGCATCCGGGCCGGCCGCGCATCGAGCCTGACGCCATCTGGAGGATCGGAGCCTGGAGGGGTACCGGGGCCCTCCGCAACGGCACCAGGCCCGTCCGGAGAAGTACCTTCCGCGTCCGCAGGAGTACCGCCCGCCGTCAAACCGTGGCAAGATTCGCGCGTGGGAAGCGCAGCGGGCTCGGGGCGGACCGTGTTGGATCTGATCGCGGCTGGCGACGTCGACACGGCCGCGGGCTTCTACGACGCGCGGGCCCCCAGCGTGCACGAGTATTTCGGGAAGCTCTGCAGCCCCGACATGGTTGACGATGCAACGCTCGCGGCGTTCATCGACTTCAGCGCCCGAGCCACAGCGGCCCCGCCGGGCGCCGACCCCGACGAGGTACTGCGGCGGGCGGCCCGGGCCGCGGCGGCCGGTCGTCTGAATCTCGGCGATGCGCGCTCGGCTGAATGCGGCGCGACGGCCGAGCTCCTCGTGGCTCGCATGAACGGAGAGCTCACGCGCAGCGAGGAACCGCTCGAGCATCACCTCAAGCGCTGCTCGACCTGCAGGCAGACAGCCTCGCGGCTGACCGAGGCGGAAGCGGCGCTGACCGGGCCGGGCGGCGGAGCGCCGCCTGACCACATTCGCGACGCCTGGTTGGAGTTGGTGGGCCGCGGAGGGTTGGCCGAGGTCGGCGAGATGGCGGTGCCGCCGCTGGGACCGATCCCGGCTGACAATGGCAGGGCCACGGAACCCATCGCGCCGGCGGACACTGCACAGAAGTGGCCGGAGCCCGAGCCGACGGGCGCCGCGGAGCCAGCCACGGTCCAGTCCGAGCCTCCGGCGCAGGAGGCGGCGCCAGAGGAAGCTGCGCCCAGCCCCGTTCGGGTGCGCGCGCGCCGCGGTGGGCTCGTCGGAGCGGCGAGGCGCTTCGCCTCTTCGACGCGGCGGCATCAATAACATCTGCCCGCCCTCGAAAGGAGCATTGTGTCCCGGGTGGTCGTGACCGGCGGCGCCGGGTTCATCGGCTCGCATGTCGTCGATGGCCTGATCGCCGACGGACATCAGGTGGTGGTGATCGACGATCTCTCCGCGGGGAGACAAGAGCTCGTTAACCCGGCGGCCGATCTGGAGGTGGTCGACGTCTCGGACGCGGCGGCGCTGGATCCGATCTTCGACCGCAGCAGTCCCGCTGCCATCTACCACCTCGCCGCCCAAGCGTCGGTGACGGCGTCCGTCGCCGACCCACAGCGGGACAACGAGGTCAACGTGCGGGGGACGCTGAATCTGCTCGAGGCGGCGCGACGCTGCGGCGCGCCGCTCGTGTTCTCGTCGACGGGCGGGGCGCTGTACGGCAACGACGCACCGATTCCGACAGCGGAGTCGTTCATCCCCTCTCCCCTGGCTCCCTATGGCGCCTCCAAGTGGGCAGCCGAGGCCTATGTCAACACCTGGTCGAACTCGTCGCGCCTGCCGCACGCCGTGCTTCGGTACGGCAACGTCTACGGGCCGCGCCAGAGTCCCCACGGCGAGGCCGGAGTGGTGGCGATCTTCAGCCATGCGCTTTGGTGCGGCGAGCAGCCGAAGATGTTCGGCCACGGCAAGCCGACGCGCGATTACATCCACGTGGCCGACGTGACCGAGGCCACCATCCGGGCCAGCGGAACAAGAGGGACATTCAACATCGCCACGGGCATCGAGACGCCGGTTTCGAAGCTGTTCGAAACCCTGGCTGCGGCGTCCGGCAGCTCGGTCGAGCCGGTTGAGCTACCGCTGCGGGAAGGGGAGCTCGAGCGCTCCTGCATGGATCCTTCGCACGCAGCGGCCGTGCTCGGGTGGCGCGCGCGGATCGGGTTGGACGAGGGCCTCGATCGCACCTACAAAGAGCTCGTCGCCGAGTTCCAAGCGCGCGAGCCCGCAAGCCGGCCCTGACCAACGCCTAGAGCCGCGTGGCGGCGGTCGCGTCGCCGGGTCGACGGCCGGAATTTGGGTCGTCTACGGCCCTCGACCTCTGCTCTATGCTGATGTCGGTGCCAAAACGCAGGGGTGCATTGACGGGGTTGAGGTCATGGCGATCGCGGCCCCCCGAGGGCTCGTCCTCGACGTCCGACGAGAAAGAGTCCGGTCCCGAGACCGAGGCCACCCGCACGTGGCTACCAACGCCGGGTGGAAACGGTCCGGAGCAGGGTCGGGATCCGGCCGGCGAGCGGGCCCTGTGGATGACGCTCGCCACCGAACGGGCGCGATCGAGCGACGCCGTGGAGGAGGTCCCCGGCAGCTGGCTGCGGGGCGCCCCACTCGCCGCCGAGCCGGAGGACGCACCGACACAAAGCTGGCTGCCTGCCGAGGAACAAGGTCCCGAGTCGTTCGTCTCGGAGGAATCGCCGGCCGCGCCCGAACCGGAGGTCACCGCGCCCGAACCGCCGCCGCCGGCCGCGCCCGAACCGGAGGTCACCGCGCCCGAACCGCCGCCGCCGCCCGCGCCCGAACCGGAGGTCACCGCGCCGGAGCCGCCGCCGCCGGCCGCGCCCCAACCGGAGGTCACCGCGCCGGAGCCGCCGCCGCC
>DAIPIC010000035.1:20912-24347 GCA_036771025.1 Solirubrobacteraceae bacterium | reverse complement strand
AGTTCGCCGCCCGCCGCAAGGTGGATCTGAACCGGAGCTTCGCGTACGCCAACGGCGACGAGGACGTCCCATTTCTGGAGACCGTCGGCAATCCGCGGGCGCTGAACCCGCAACGGCGCCTCGCGCAGACCGCCCGGGAGCTCGGCTGGCCGGCCAGCCAGCTGCCGGGGCGGGGTAGACCCGGGGTGGGCGATGTCGTGCGCACCGGCGCGGCGCTCGCCGGGCTCGGCGTGGCCGGCGGCGTGGGCGTCACGGTCGGCCTCCTGGCCCGGGACCGGCGCCAGGGAGCAAACGTCGCGGCGGCCATCGGGCCAGACCTGGCGCTGGCCCTGGCGGGCGTGAAGCTCAACGTGACGGGTGAGGAGCATCTGTGGTCGCACCGGCCGGCCGTGTTCATCTTCAACCACCAGAGCTCGCTCGACGTGGCCCTGGTCGGAGCGCTTGTCCGGCGCGATCTGACGGGGGTGGCCAAACAGGAGGCGGCCCGCGATCCGCGGTTTGCGCCGATCGGCTATGTGGTCGACATCGTGTACGTCGATCGCTCAAACAGCCGCCAGGCCCGCGCGGCGCTGAGGCCAGCGGTTCAGCGCCTGCGGGACGGGACCTCGATCGCGATCGCTCCCGAGGGGACCCGGAGCCCGACGCAACGACTGGGGAAATTCAAGAAGGGGGCCTTCCATCTGGCCATGCAGGCCGGCGTGCCGCTGGTCCCGATCGTGATCCGGAACGCGGGTGATCTGATGTGGCGCGGCTCGCTGGTGATCCGGCCCGGAACGGTGGATGTCACGATTTTGGAGCCCATCCCCACGGAGGGCTGGTCCGCTGGCAGCATCGGCGCGCGCGCAGAGGAGATTCGCGAGCGCTTCGTCCACACGCTCGAGAACTGGCCGGGATAAGCGACTCTTACATTGCTCTCAAACTGGGGTGGCAGGATTGGGCGACGGTGAGACGGAAGCTAGCCATCGGCGGTGCCATCCTGGCCGTCTGCGCCTTCGCCGGCGGGGCCTACGCTGCGAGCACGACAAGCGGGTCGGGCACGCGGCAGGCCTTCCTCAACGACGCCGCCAAGCGCCTGGGCGTCACGCCTCAGCGTCTCAAGGACGCGCTGGCGGGCGCGCTCCAGGACGAGCTGAATGCCGCCGTCAAGGCCGGCAAGCTGACCGAGGCCCAGGCCAACGCCATCGAGCAACGGTTCAGGCAGTCCGGTGGGCTCCCGCTTCCTCTGGGGCCTGAACACGGGTTCCACGCCTTCGGCCCTCACTTCGGCACGGGCGGGCCCCTCGGAGCCGCCGCCCACTACCTTGGGCTTTCCCTCCCGCAGCTACTCGACCAGCTCCGCAGCGGCAAGTCGCTGGCGCAGGTCGCCTCCTCGAGGGGCAAGTCGGCGACCGGCCTCGAGAACGCGATCGTCTCCGATGAGCGCACGAGGCTCGACAAGGCCAGGGCCGCGGGAAGGATCACCTCTTCGGAGGAGCAGCGGATGCTGACCCGGCTGCAGGCAAGGGTCAAGAATCTCGTCAACGGCACCGGGCTACACCGGTTCGGGCGCCGGTTGCCAGAGGGAGCGCCGGACGGGCCGCCTCCGGGCGGCGGGGCCGTGCCGGGGCCGGCTCCTGGCGGGTTCGGACCGCCGCCTCCGCCGGCGAGCCTGTCCTAGCTCTTACAGACTTCTTCCGCTTTTCTCAACGGGTTCTGATCCGCCTCTGCTTTGCTTGGTGAAGAGATGAGATCCGTGAGCCGATTTCTCCCGATCATCGCCGGCGCGGCCGCAGGCGCTGTGATCGCCGCCATCATCTCGAGGGGCGGAGGCACGAAGACCGTGACCCCGACCCCCCCCGAGCCCGCGGTCCGCTCGGCCCTGCCGGTCTCGGGCTCCAAGGGTCTGACGATCAATCAGCTCTACAAGATGACCAACCCGGGGGTGGTGGACATCACGACCTCGGGCATCCAGAGCAGCGGGGTGTTCGGCTTCGGCCAACAGCCGACCCAGGGTGAGGGCGCTGGGGTGGTGTACGACACCAAGGGCAACATCCTCACCGACTATCACGTCATCCAGGGGGCCTCGCAGATCCGCGTCAAGTTCTCCGACGGCCACACGACCAACGCGAACGTGGTGGGCTCCGACCCCGGGGCCGACGTCGCCGTCATCCATGTCAACGCGCCCTCCTCGTCGCTTCATCCGCTGACGTTCGCCGATTCGGCGGGCGTTCAGGTCGGCGACAGCGTGATCGCGATCGGCAGCCCGTTCAGCCTGCCCGGCACGGTCACGACCGGGATCGTCTCGGCGGTGGGGCGCACGATCAGCGCTCCCAACCAGTTCACGATCCCCAACGCCATCCAGACCGACGCGCCGATCAACCCCGGCAACTCAGGCGGGCCGCTGATCAACGCCTCCGGGCAGGTGATCGGCCTCAACGACCAGATCGACACCAACAACCAGAACGGCCAGGGCCAGGGTTCCAGCTCGGGCATCGGCTTCGCCACCCCCTCCAACAGCGACCTCCGGATCGCCAAGCAGATCATCTCCACCGGCAAGGCGCAGAACGCCTACGTGGGGGTGAGCCTGAACGCTCAGGTCCAGGGTGGAGCCGCGATCTCGAACACCTCGCAGTCAAGCCAGCCGATCGCCCCCGGCGGTCCCGCCGCCAAGGCAGGCCTGCAACCGGGTGACCTGATCACCGCCGTCAACGGCAAGCGGATCACCTCGGTCAATGACTTCGTGGGCACGATCGCCACCTTTTCGCCGGGCGACACCGTCACGCTGACGCTCAAGCGCGGTGGGCAGACCAAGAACGTCAAGCTCACGCTCGGCGCGCAGCCCGCCAACGCGCAGTCGCAGAGCCAGCGCGGCGGTGGCGGCAACGGCCCCGGCTTCCAGATCCCGTAAGTAGACGATGGTTCCCGGCTGGCACAAGTGCCGCGCGGGCTTGCCGCGCGCTCGTCCGCCGGCCTGAAGGTCGCCCCACCGCAAGTGCCGTCCCGTTCGAGCGGCCCCTGACGGCGCCTGGCTGCGTCCTCGCTCGCTCGCGTATCTTCCAGATACGCGTCGCTCGCTGCGTCCTTGCCGGGCACCGTCAGTGACCACTCTCGGTGCGACGGAACCTGCGGCGTGACGACCTATTTCTGAGTCATCAGCACGATCCCCAGCACCACGGCTCCGGCCGCGCACAGCAGGCAGACCAGGGCCGCGGTGGCCCAGGCGGCGGTGGCCACGGTGCGACGGTCGCGCATGGCGTCGATCAGTCCAGCGGCGCTTGACACGCCGGCCCCGAAGATCACCGCGATCCCGATGCCCGCCACGAGCGAGTAGAGGATCGTCTTGCCCAGCGTGGTGGTGTTGACGATCGACGCCAGCATCAGACGCGGACCGGTTCGGAGACGCGTATCCGGCGCACCAGCGCCAGCGTGGCCAGGCCGGCCAGGGCGATCACCGTG
>DAIPIC010000035.1:0-20902 GCA_036771025.1 Solirubrobacteraceae bacterium | reverse complement strand
GTCGTCTGTGCGATGCCTGTCCCTGGTCAGTCGCCGTCCAGTATCAGCCCCAGGGCGATCACCGTGATCAGGAGCGGGCCCAGGGCGCCGGACCCGAAGGCATCCGCCAGCCACCAGGCGAGCGCCCCGAACAGGCCGGCCGCCGGGAGCGTGAGCATCCAAGCGGCGACGATGTTCGAGGCCACGCCCCATCGCACCGCCGAGACCCGCTTGGCAGCCCCCGCGCCCATGATCCCACCCGATATCACGTGCGTCGAGGACAGCGGGTAACCGAAGTGCGAGGAGGCCAGGATCACCGCCGCGCCGGCCCCCTGGGAGGCAAATCCCTGGGCCGTATCCATCTCGATGATCCGCGTTCCCACGGTGCGGATGATCCGCCAGCCACCGGCGTAGGTTCCCAGGGCGATGGCCGAGGCCGCGCAGATCACAACCCACGTCGGGACGTGGAAGTGCGACGCGGTGAAGTCGCCGTGGGCCACCAGCGCGAGCCCGATCACGCCCATCGTCTTCTGTGCGTCGTTTGTGCCGTGAGCAAGCGACAGCATGGCGCTGGAGACGACCTGCCCGGCCCTGAACCCGCGGTTTACGACTCCCGGTCGCCGGCGGGCGATCAGCCAGTAGATGATCAGGATCGAGACTCCGGCCACCACGAAGGCGATCAGGGGAGCGATCAGGGCCGGGATGACCACCTTCCCGAAGAGCCCGGCGGCCTTCACGCCGACTCCTCCGGCAGCCGCCAGCATCGCCCCTACGATCCCGCCGATCAGCGCGTGCGAGGAGCTCGAGGGCAGCCCGTAGAGCCAGGTGATCAGGTTCCAGGTGATGGCCCCGATCAGCCCGGCGAAGGCGATCGTCTCCGACACGCGGGAGGCGTCGATGATCCCCGTGGCCACTGTGGCCGCGACCTTGAGCGAGATGAACGCGCCCGCGAAGTTCAGAAGCGAAGCGATGGTGACCGCGCCCCGGGGCGAGAGGGCTCGGGTCGAGATCGAGGCGGCCACGACGTTGGCCGTGTCATGAAAGCCGTTGGTGAAGTCGAACGCCAGCGCGGCGGCGACCACGATCACGAGCAGAGCGTCGCTGTGCACGGTGAGAGGAGTCTTCCCGTTTGCCCGGTCGGAAAGCTTTCCTACTGGCCGGCGGCGGCGGACTCCTCGAGCGTCCGCTCCATCATCTCGGCGTGCACGGAGCGGGTCCGCCCCTGGCGCCGGTGCCAGCTGCCGTCGGAGGAGAGCACCCAGGCGTAGGTGTCATCTGCCAGGCAGCGTTCCAGCGTGTCGTCGAGCTCCGGTTGCAGCGTGGGGTTCTCGATCGGTGCCAGCAGCTCGACGCGCGAGTCGAGGTTGCGCGGCATCAGGTCGGCGGAGCCGATGTAGTAGCGGTGCTCGTCGCCGCGGTGAAAGGCGTAGATCCGGGAGTGCTCGAGAAACCGCCCGACCACCGACACGACCTTGATCGTGTCGGATACGCCCGGGACCCCAGGCTTCAGGCAGCAGATGCCTCTGACGTTGAGGTCGATCGGTACCCCGGCCCGGGAGGCGCGGTACAGGGCCTCGATACAGCGGCGGTCCACCAGCGAGTTCATCTTCATCACGATCCGGGTGGGCTCACCCGCCTCATGGGCAGCGATCGTCTGCTCGATCTGCTCGAGCAGCGGCACTCGCATCCAGTCCGGCGCCACCAGCACCTTGCGCTCGCGCCGCGGGTGTCCGTACCCGGTCAGGGTGTTGAACAGGTTTGCGACCTCCTGTCCCAGCTCCTGATCGGTCGTGAACAGGCCGAAGTCCTCATAGAGTCGGGCGTTTTTGGCGTGGAAATTGCCGGTCCCGATCATCACGTAGTGACGAACGCCCTCCCGCTCGCGGCGCACGACCAGGATCGCCTTGGCGTGGGTCTTGAGCCCCGGGATGCCGTACACCACGTGCGCCCCGACCTCCTCGAGCGCTCGTGACCAGTGGATGTTCAGACGCTCGTCGAACCGGGCCTTGAGCTCGACCAGGCACACGGCCTGCTTTCCCTTCTCGGCGGCTTGGATCAGCGACGGCACGAGCGCGGAGTCGTCGGAGGTCCGGTACACGGTCATCTTGATCGCCAGCACGTTTGGGTCGTCTACCGCCTGCTTGACGAACCGCTCCACGCTGGTCGCGAACGAGTGATAGGGGAAGTGGACGAGGACATCGTCCTCGCGCATCGCCGCGAGCACGTCGGGCTGTCCGTCGGACGCGGACGATCCGGTTGCCTGCGTTCCGGGCACGAATGCCGGGTGCGTCAGCGGCGTCCAGGGAGCCTGGCGCAGGTCGGCATGGCCTTCGATGCCCGCGATCTGCCACAGGTCCGAGAGGTCCAACAGCCCATCGACGTCGTAGACCTGAAGCTCGTCGACCCCCAGCCATTCCACCAGCCGGGTGCGCAGCACCGGATCCATCGTGGCCCCGACCTCCAGACGCACCACCTCACCGAACCGGCGGCGGCGGAGCTCGTCCTCCACCGCTTGAAGCAGATCGTCGGCCTCGTCGGAGACCTCGAAGTCCGCGTCCCGGGCCACCCGGAAGAGGTCGTAGTTGATGATCTGCATCCCGGGGAAAAGGTCCTGGAGATGGTGGGCGATGATGTCCTCCAGGGGAATGAAGGTGTCCTTGTCGATCTCGACGAATCGCGGCAGGACCTCCTTCGGCACCTTCACCCGCGCGAACACCTCGTGGTCTAGCTCGGGATCCCGCAGCCGTACGAGCAGGCTCAGTGACAAATTTGAGATGTAGGGAAACGGACGCCCCGGTCCGATGGCCAGCGGGGTGAGGGTCGGGAAGATCTGGGTGCGAAACAGACGCTCGACCGCATCCGAGAGCCGGCCCGCCTCCACGTAGCGCACGATCCGGATTCCATGCTCGGACAGCGCGGGCTGGACGCGCTCCGTGAACTCGCGGGCGTGGCGGCGGTCCTGCTCTGAGACCTTCTCATGTATTCCCTGGAGCGTGGCCATCGGCGATAGGTCGTCGGGACCACGGGCATCGATCCGGGCGTCAATCTGGTCGTGCAGGCCGGCCACGCGGACCATGAAGAACTCGTCGAGGTTGGTGGTGTAGATGGCCAGGAACTTGACTCGCTCGATCAGCGGGAGGCGCTCATCCTCGGCCAGCTGGAGCACTCGGTCGTTGAAGTCAAGCCAGGACAGCTCGCGGTTGGTGTAGAGGGCCGAGTCAGAGAGGTCGCGCCGGGCCTCGGGCTCGGTGACGGCGTGCTCGGTGGTAATCGGGTGCACGTCGGTCATCGCTCGCCCCTAACTCTACGACCCGGCGCCAGAGGGGGTTTTGCCATCCGGTGCACGGGCGAAGGGTTGCATCCGGCGCTCTTAGCCGATCAGCAGGCGGCGGCCGAACACGCGCTCGAACGCCTCGCCATCGCCGTAGCGCTCCACGCTCCAGCGAGGCAGGATCAAGCTCTCCCCGGCCGCCTCGAGATGGAGGTCCACACCCTTCCCGTTGGCACGCAGGCGGGCCTGCGAGACCGACTGGTCGCGTCCCCGTTCCAGATGCTCGGCCAGGCGCAGGATCACCGAGCAGCGTTCGAGCAGCTCCTCATCGCCGTCTCGCACGACGGCCTCGAGCTCTCCCAGCTTCGGGGTTCCCTTCCGGTGGTAGCGGCTCATCTGCGCGATTAGCGCCCGTTCCCGCGGGTCGAAGCCGGGCAGCTCGGCGGAGACGATCAGGTACTGGGAATGCTTGTGGTGATCGTCGTAGGCGATCGTCATGCCCACGTCGTGGAGCATCGCCGCCGCCCACAGGAGCTCGCGCTCCCCGGAGCGCGGCTCCAGCAGTCCCTGATCGACCAGCGAGTCGAACATCTGAAGGGACAGGCGGGCCACGTGCTCGATGTGGGGCATGTCCGACTCGTACTGGACCGCCAGGTTCCGGACCGCCGCCTCGCGGACGTGGTCGAACAGCGGCTCGGGCTGATCCGCGAGCAGCGTGCGGGCGAAGAACACGCCCTCGCGCAGGCCGGCCTCTGTGGCCTCGATGGCATCAAAGCCGCCCAGCTCGAGCACGGTCTCGATCACCAGTGCGGCGGCCAGGATGATGTCCCCGCGTCCCGGCTTTATCCCCGGCACGGCGCCCCGCTCGGACGCCGGCAGCTCGGCCAGCTTGCCCACCAGGCGCCCCAGCTCCTCATCGGTGATCCGAAATCCCTGGACCCCTAGGTCAACCGGGGAGCTCTCGTGCTGAGCCGCGGCGGCCAGGTTGCGGACAGCACCGCCCAGACCGACGAGCCGCTCCCCCTGCCGCTCCCGCAACCAGTCAAGCCCCCCGACGGTTTCACGCACGCGCGCGCGTACGCGCTCCAGCTCCTTCTTCTTTGCCGGGCCGCTCCCGGGGAGCAGTTCCTCGGTGAGCGGGACGGCCCCCAGTTGAAACGAGTCAAGCTCCTTTGCCCGCCGTCCGGCGACGTGGATCAGCTGGAGGCTGCCGCCGCCGAGCTCGAGCACCATCCCGTCGGTGAGGGTGGATGTGTTGATGGCCGCCACGTAGCCCAGGAAGCCTTCGTCCTCCGCGGAGAGGACCTCGATCTCCACCCCCGTCTGCGCCTCCGCCGCTCGCAGGAACTCGTCCCGGTTCGAGGCTTCGCGGATGGCGCTGGTGGCGATGGGGTGAACGTCTTGGGGCTTCAGGCCCGCGGCTCGGCAGAAGCCGTCGAACACCGTCAGGGTCTCCAGGCCCCGGGCCATGGCCTCCCCGCTGATGGCGCCTGTGGCGGCGAGGCCCGCGCCGATGCGCACCGTCTCGTAGAGCTCGTCCGTGCGCTTCCACCAGGCGTTCTCATCCCCGCTCGAATACGTGAACACCACCAGGCGCCAGGAGTTCGAGCCCAGGTCGACGATCGCCACGCGGCGGATCTCGTTCTCCCGGCGACCCGCAGCGCGGATGGATCGCCAGCTCATGGCCTCATCATCGGGCGTGGGGCGGATGGATGTCCGGGCGATCACCGCGCTCGAGGCGCACCACTCGCACACGGCGTGGATCGAGAACAACTCCCGGTACGTCAGGTACGCGCTGAACCCGAAGCCGATCAGCGTCAGTCCGAGGGTGGTCAGGCGCATCTCCTCGCGGTCGCGTAGAAGAAGCGTCGAGAGGATGACGACGTAGCCGATCAGCCCGATCAGGGCCACCGGCACTCCGTCCAGCTTCGACCACTCCGAGGTCTGCACCTTCACACAGGAGGCCCCGGCGGTGCAGGCCGGCTTGATGCCCGCGTAGTGGACGTAGGTCAAATAGGTTGCGACGCCCACCCCGACCGCGGCGAGCACGAGCATCGCCCGTCCGAGCGCGTCCCGCGGCGGCCCTGAGATGGCTGTTCTCACCCTCCGACGGCGCTGATGGCCTGCTGGTAGGCGCTGTAGTCCAGCGGTCCCACCAGCGGTTGCGAGGTTCCCTTCGGCCCCGTCACGATCACGGTCGGGGTGCTTCTCAAGCCCTGCGACGCGGCGGCCTGCTGATCGGCGGTCAGCTGGCCCAGGAGGTTGGGGTTCTTGCGGTCGGTGAGCCACTTGGAGTAGTTGAGTCCGGGGATTTGCCGCGCGATGCCGTCCAGGTAGGACTCGGTGGCATAGCCCGTTCCCTCCTGACCCTGCTGGTGGTAGAAGAGCTCGATGTAGTACCAGGCCAGGTTCTGAAGCCCGGCGGCCCCCGCCGCGACCTGCTGGTTCCGAAAGGCATTTGGGATGGGCGAGCTCGTCGAGGCGGTCTCGAGCGAGCGGAACACCAGCTTGGCCTTGCCGCCGCGGACCTCGTTCTGGATCAGCTGATTCTGGGCGCCGAGCGCCAGCGACTGACAGACCGGGCATTCGAGGTCGCCATATTCCGTCAAGGTGACCTTGGCCGAGGGTGAGCCGAGCGTCATACCGGACTGAGGGATCCCCGCCAGCAGACCGCTCACCGTGGTGGCTGCCTGCTTTGCGGCTGAGCTGTTGGGATTGACGCTCTTGTTGCCGCCGCCGCCGCTGGAGATGGCGATGGCTACGGCCACGATCGCGGCGGCGATCAGGACGACGCCGCCCACCATCCGTAACCGCCGGTCGCGCCTGGCCTTCTCGGCTCGCGCCTGCTCCTCGGCCAGGCGTCGGGCTCGTGCTTCTTCCTTTTGCTTTGTACGCGAGGCCATCGTTAGTGGATCTCCTGGTGAGTGGCCAGTCAAATTAGCGGGTTGCGATGAATGGGAGGCGCGTTGGGGCCGTAGGCTGCCGTGCACGTGCCTGCGGTCGATCCCTTGGCCGCGGGTGGAGCTTGAGAGGCCGGCCGGGAAGGCGGGCGCTATAGACCGGTGCTGGCGAAGTTGATGGTCTCCGGTGCGATCAGCGGCCGGCCCACTTCAAGTTGGATCTGGACATGGTTGCCCAACACGATGTCCCTCGGGTTGCCGAGGTAGTGCTGCCCGTTGTAGAAGGCGGTTACAGGGCCGTGCGCGGGACCAACCTGGTCGGGAGTGAGCGCTTGCCGCCACACGTCGAAGAATTGCCCGAGCGTGAACGTGCGCTGAACTGGCGACTCGATGTGGATGATCCCGTCTGCGGCGTGCGTGTGAAGCCAAGAGAAGCATGCCCCGCTCGCGACGAACGGGCCGTTCGGGGCCTGCTGCTCCTGACGCGGTGGTGCGATCCCAACTCCGAGTGGGATCTGACGCGGCTTCCCATCGACGAAGATCGCCAGGTGTGCGTGGACATGAAACAGCGTCTGCTCCGAGTTCTGGCAGCTGATGCCGTCGACGCTTTGGCCCGGCGCGGGGGATCCGGCTGGCGCAAGTGGCTGCGCGTTCGGGATCGGAACGGCCTCGGGACCGGTTGGTCCGGGGTTACCGGGCGAGTCGAGGGACCCGAGTGCGGCCGGCGAGCCGAGGTTCTTCGATGACACCGCAGGATGTCCGCTCGCCCCGCCACCGCCGCTTGTAACCGCAACGACGATGACGACCGCCGCAATCACGACCGCGGCCAGCGCGCCACCCCCTATTTGCAGGCGGCGCTTGCGAGCAGCTCTGGCGGCTGCCGCTGCCTCAGCGGCGAGGCGCTGCTGACGTGCCCGCTCCTTCTGCTCCTTGCGCGAGGCCATGTGGTCTTGAGTTCGTGAAGCCGGATGGTGCGGGAGCCTGGACCTGTGCGAAAACGATAGCGACGACGCGCCGCGGCCGGTTCACCGCACTTTCGGTGTAAAGATCCTGTAACCGAGGGCGTCGATGGGGTCAGACTGGACCGCGCGTGCTTTAGAGTGCTGCGCATGGCGCCCGATGGGAGCGGGGCGCAAGCGGGCACGGGCGGTGCTCCGCAGCGCCCTCATAATCGGCTGAGACTGGCGGTCATAGACCGCGATCCCGGCTTCATGCAGGTGCTGGCCAACCGCCTGGACGCGCTGGGGTGGGACCACCGCGCGCTGTCCAGCCCCGTGGCGCCCGATTCCCTGGTCGCCATGCGGCTGAATGCGCTGGTGATCGATCTGGCGGTGCTCGGGGAAGGCGGCTGGGAGTACCTGGAGCGCGTCTGCGCCCGCCTTCCGGGTCTCGCGGTGGTCGTGTGCACCGTCCCCTCCTCGGTCGCCCAGCGGGTGCGAGGCCTGCGCCTCGGGGCGGACGCCTGGATGACGAAGCCCTGTCACCCGGAGGAGCTCATCTGCGTGATCGAAGCGGCGCTCCGCCGCCACCGGCTGGGCGAAATGCCGGCGTTGGAGGACGCTATCGACGTCGGGGAAATAACGATCAGACCCGACCTCTACCAGGCCTACGCGGGCGAGGTCAGCCTCGAGCTGACCGCTCGGGAGTTCGAGATCCTGAATCTGCTCTCTCAGGCCGATCGCGTTCTGCGGCGAGACGAGATATACGAGCGGGTGTGGGGCTATGCCATGGCCCACGGCGACCGCTCGGTAGACGTGTTCGTGCGCAAGCTGCGCCAGAAGCTCCGTCAGGCCTCCCCGAGCTGGAGCTACATCCACACTCACTTCGGTGTCGGCTACCGGTTCGCGCCCGAGCGCGAGGAGCGCGAGGGCGAGGAGCTCGCGGCGATCCGCCCGCAGGCGGTCGAGGCCCAGCCAGAGCCCGACGCGGCGCTCGCGGGCTGAGTCCGCTGCCGTGCCGGCCGGGGGCGGCGGGCAAGGCTGATCGCCCGGCCCGGCCACCTCGGTCACAGCTTCTTCACATCTCTGTCACAAGCCGATAACGCATCCGCGGCCGCGCGGAGCGAGCATCGTCGCGTCCATGTCAGCCACCGCTCCGTCGCGTCGAGAGGTGCTCGATGTTGGCCCGCTCCAGATCTTCCCGGAGGAGCATCTGGTTCGGGCCGGCGGCCGGACCTTGATGCTCTCGATTCGCGAGCTTCGGCTGTTGACCGAGCTCGCCCGCCGAGCCGATCGCATCATCGCCCGGGAGGACCTGTTCAGGCTGGTGTGGGGTAAGGACATGCGCGCCGGGGACCGGTCGGTCGACGTGTACGTCCGGAAGCTGCGCGTGAAGCTCCAGCGAGCCCTTCCGGACTGGTGGTTCATCCATACCCACTTCGGTTTCGGCTACCGGATGACGGCCGAGCGCAAAGAACCTCAAACGAATGGTTCACAACCGAATAACACCTGATGGCGCGCTTGCGCAGACACTCTGCCCCGCACCAGAGGGCACTCATGCATTCCCCAACAAGGAGAAGACCTTGATTACAAGTCGCATGGTCGGAGCCGGGGTGGCCGTCGTCGCGTCGGTCGCGATCGCAGCGTGTGGCTCGAGCAGCAAGAAGACCAGCTCGAGCTCGGGCGGCACCAGCTCGTCGTCCGGTTCGACAAGTAGCGTTTCGGCCACGATCAATGGCGCCGGATCCACTCTCGCCGCTCCGATCTATCAGCAGTGGGGCTCAACCCTGAAGTCCCAGGGCCTGACCGTCAACTACAACCCGGTCGGGTCGGGAACCGGCATCGCTGATCTCCAGACCTCGACCGCCAACTTCGCGGGCTCGGACCCAGCTCTGAAGTCATCGGACAAGTCGAAGATGAAGGGACCGGTGCTTCAGTTCCCGGTCGCGTTCGGGGCGATCACCATTTCCTACAACCTCTCGGGCGTCAAGAGCGGGCTGAAGCTCGACGGACCGACGATCGCCAACATCTTCCTGGGCAAGATCAAGACCTGGAACGACCCGGCGATCAAGTCGCTCAACCCGGGCATGAGCCTGCCCAGCACTTCGATCACGGTGGCCCACCGCTCAGACTCCTCGGGCACGACCGACGGTTTCACGAAGTTCCTGGCCGCCGAGAGCCCGACCTTCAAGTCGAGTGTGGGGACCGGCAAGACCGTGAAGTGGCCGACGGGCACCGGCGGGAAGGGCAACTCCGGCGTGGCGGCCGTCGTCAAGCAGACCTCCGGCGCGGTCGGTTACGTGGAGCAGGCCTACGCGATCGAGAACAACTTCACGTACGCGGCGGTCAAGAACAAGGCCGGAACCTACGAGCTGCCCACGATCGCCAACACGTCGGCGGCGGCGAACGGCATCCCGGTTCCCGCGGATCTCGGGATCTCGACGATCAACTCGCCGGCCTCCGGTGCCTATCCGATCGTCTCGCAGACGTTCCTCGACGTGTACAAGGACCCGTGCAAGTCCGGTGGCGTAAGCACCAGCGGAGCGAAGGGGATCAAGGGATTCCTGACGTACGCGTTCAATGGAGGCCAGTCGACCCTGGGGCAGGGCGGCAACCAGATTCCGTACGCGCCGCTGCCGGCCGCGCTGGCCGCAAAGGACAACACGCAGCTCGGGACGATGACCTGTAACGGGGCTGCGATCACGCTGAGCAAGTAGGAGGTTGTGGAAGCAGCCGCAACCCCTGTCAGCGGCGGCCGCTCGGTTTTCGAGCGGTCGCCGCTGAGCCGTCTTCCGGACCAGGTTCTGCAGTGGACCCTGACGGTGCTGGCCACCGCGATCCTGGTCCTGATCGCTTACTTCTTCATCCGGCTGATCGGCCAATCCTCGAGCGCGATCAGCCACTTCGGGCTGGGGTTCGTGTTCGGCAACGATTGGAACCCGTCGCGGCTGATCTTCCGCGGTCTGCCGCTGCTGTTCGGCACCATCATGACCTCCGCCATCGCGTTGCTTATCGGCGTGCCGGTGGCGATCGCCACGGCGCTGTTCCTGATCGAGATATGTCCGCGTCGGATCCGAACCCCGGCGGCGATCCTGGTCGATCTGCTGGCGGCAGTTCCCTCCGTCGTATACGGGCTTTGGGGGGTGTTCGTCCTAGCTCCGAAGCTGCTGCCGGTCGAGAAGTGGTTTGCAAGCACGTTCTCCTTCATCCCCTGGGTCGGCGGCGGGACGCCGACCCTCTACAACTACTTCATCGCGGGGCTGATCCTGGCGATCATGATCCTGCCGATCGTCTCGGCGATCGCGCGGGAGGTGATCTCCACCGTTCCCGCCGAGCAGAAGGAGGCCGCGCTGGCGCTCGGTGCCACCAGGTGGGAGATGATCAGGATGGCGGTGCTTCCGTACTCGCGCTCCGGCATCACCGGCGGCGCGATGCTCGGGCTGGGCCGGGCAATCGGCGAGACGATCGCGGTGGTGCTCGTGATCGGAAACGCCGACGTGATCGGCAAGCACCTGTTCAACCAGGGCTACAGCCTGGCGGCGGTGATTGCCAACGAGTTTGGCGAGGCGGCGAACACTGCGGTGTACAAGTCGGCGCTGTTCTATGCAGGCCTCGTCCTGTTCATCCTGACGCTGCTCGTCAACATCATCGCCCGGTGGTTCGTGGCCAGAGGCACGCGCGGGAGACGAGCGGCGGGCGATGCGCTGCCGGGCGTGACGGGGGGCGCGGGATGACGACTCTCAGCGCGCTTCCGCAGGTGAGCCCGCGGCGCCGGCGGACGGACAAGGTGATGCGCAGTCTGCTGTTCGTGGCTGCGGCGATCGCGCTCGTGCCGCTGGTGCTGATCATCTACTTCCTGTTGAAGAAAGGGCTGGGAGCGGTCACCGGTGGCGGGTTCTTCAGCACCGATCCGAACGGCAACTTCTTCGGCAATCCCGGCGGGATCCGCAGCGCGCTTGTCGGCACGCTCGAGATGATCGGGCTGGCCACTGCGATCGCCGTGCCGCTCGGAATCGGCGTCGCGCTGTATCTGACCGAGTACGGCAGACAGACCTGGTTCGCGAATGTGATCCGGTACTTCGTCGACGTCATGACCGGAGTGCCGTCGATCGTTTTCGGTCTGTTCATCTACATCGTTCTCGTGATCTCGCATGTGGGCGGCGCGTTCACCGGATGGAAGGGCGCCGTGGCCGTATCGCTTCTGATGCTGCCGATCGTGATCCGGTCCTCGGAGGTCGTTCTGCTGCTCGTACCTTCCAGCCTGCGCGAAGCGGCACTCGCTCTGGGCGCGCCGCGCTGGCGCGTGATCTGGCGCGTTGTGCTGCCGACGTCACTGTCGGGGCTGATCACCGGGTCGCTGCTCGCGGTCGCTCGCGGAATGGGCGAGACCGCCCCGCTCTTGTTCACTACCGCCGGGGCGTTCGCGCTCACCGGCAACCTGGGGGCCCAGATGAACGCGCTCCCCGTCCAGATCTACCAAGACATCCAATCTCCCCGGAACGCGATCATCGATCGTGCATGGGGGGCCGGCCTGACGTTGGTAGCCCTGGTGCTGATCCTCAATGTGATTGCGCGAATCGTCTCTCGAAGGAGCCGCATGGCATGATCCCGCCTGAAGCAACGAGCAAGGAAACGACAGCCGACATGTCGACCGAGAGGCGGCAACCGGACAAGACAGAGCCCGCCGCGGAAGCCGGGCAGCCGATGAGGACGCCGGCCGCGGGGCATGCCGTCCAGATCAAGGGGCTGAACGCCTACTACGGCGATCAGCACTCGATCAAGGACTTCAGCATCGACTTTCCGCCGAACGAGGTGACGGCGTTGATCGGGCCTTCGGGATCCGGGAAGTCGACCGTCGTTCGCTGCATCAACCGCATGCACGAGGAGATCCCAGGCGCGCGCGCCGAGGGCACTGTCGCGCTGGACGGACTGAACGTGTACGAGGACGGGGTGGATGTGACGTCGGTGCGTCGGCTGATCGGGATGGTGTTCCAGAAGCCGAACCCGTTCCCCACCATGTCCGTGTTCGACAACGTCGCAGCCGGATTGCGGCTGACCGGAACTCGGGGCGTCAATCTCCGCGAGCGCGTCCACAGAGCGCTGCGGGCCGTCGGCCTGTGGGACGAGGTCAAGAACCGGCTCGACAAGCCCGGGACCGGTCTCTCCGGCGGCCAGCAGCAGCGCCTCTGCATCGCTCGCACGGTGGCGGTCGAGCCCGAGGTGATCCTGATGGACGAGCCCTGCTCGGCGCTCGACCCCGTGGCCACGCTCAAGATCGAGGAGCTGATCGACGAGCTCAAGGAGCGCTACACGATCGTGATCGTCACCCACAACATGCAGCAGGCCGGACGGGTGGCCGACTCGACGGCGTTCATGCTCGAAGGCGAGTTGATCGAGCACGCCCCCACGACCCAGATCTTCACCAACCCCACAGACGAGCGGACAGAGCGCTACGTGACAGGGAAGTTCGGCTAGCGAACCTCACGCGATCGGGAGCCCCGGAGAGGAGTCACAGAACATGCAGGAGGTCCGCCACCAGTACCGCGAGGCGCTCAAGGAGCTCGAGCAGCAGGCGCTCGGCGGTCTAGAGCTGGTGATCCAGGCGCTCGACCGGGCGCTCGAATCGGTCGCCTATCAGGACGTCGAGCTCGCGGGAATGGTCGTGGCCGACGACGACCGGATCGACGGGCGCTACCTCGAGGTGCACCAGGGCGTGCTGTCCCTGCTGGCCCGCCAGGCCCCAGTGGCGAGCGACCTGCGCATCCTGGCTGCGCTGCTTCACATCATCCGCTGCGTGGAGCGGATGGGCGACCAGTGCGTGAACATCGCCAAGCTGGTACCGCTGTCCGGCTACGAGTCGCCCAAGGACAAGGACATCCTGGACCTGATCGAGCGCATGGGCCGTCATGCCCGCTCGCAGGTATCGCAGGCCAAGGAGGCCTTCTCCTCGCGTAACGTCGAGCTGGCGCAGGACATCGTCCGCCAGGACGCCGAAATCAACCGGCTGAACCGCGCGATCTTCAGGCGCGCGGTCGAGATCGGCGACGACGTCGACACGCGCGAGTGGGGCATGTTCATGATCCTGGTGGCGCGAGCGCTTGAGCGGGTCGGCGACAACACGGTCGATATCGCTGAGCAGGTGGTGTTCGTGGTCACGGGCCTGTTCCGAGAGGTGGCAGACGCCACGCCCGCGGCGGACCCGGTGCAGCCGGCCTAGACACGGCGCCCCCCGAGACGCCGAGGGCCGGCCCTCCACGGACCGGCCCCAGACACAGAGAGAGGTGAATGCAGCGTTCCACACGCCGCCCCCGCGCGTGTGACGATTCGGTGTCTCAGCGCCGCGTCGCGCTGCCGTCGGGGGCCCGAGCCCTGGGGCTGTACACGGGGACCGCATCGCGCTTTCCCTTGAGCTCCAACCCGGGGCGCTCGTCGAGCTCCACCCTGTCGCGATCCAGCAGCGCGGCCGTGCGGTCGGTGAGCAGCACCGTGTCACCCGTTTGGCGCGTCGCTGCCTCGACCCTAGCCGCGACGTTGACCGCGTCCCCGATCACGCTGAACTCGTACCGCCGATCACCGCCGATGTTCCCGGCGACGACCGTACCCGAGTTCAGCCCCACGCCGATCTCGAGCGGCCCCGCCTCGCCCGAGCCGACGACGTCGGCGATCTCGAGCGCGGCCCGGAGCGCCTCGTCCGCGTGGTCGGGCTGACGGCGCGGAGCGCCGAACACCGCCAAGAGCCCGTCTCCCACGAACTTGTCCACCCGCCCACCGTGTCGGTGGATGATCGGGACGACCCGCTCGAACAGGCGGTTGATCGCGCCCACGACCTCGTTGGCCGGGGTCTGCTCCGCGAAACCCGTGAAGTTGCGCACGTCGATGAACATCAGCGTGACCTCGACCTCCTCACCTGCCAAGTCGACCCCTTCGTCGAGGATGTGGGCGGCCACGTCCTGGTCCAGGTAGATGCCGAACGCCTCCCTGATCCGCTCTCGCTCGGCCAAGCCGGCGACCATCTCGTTGAACCCCAGCTGGAGCTGACCGATCTGGGAGCCGTCGTAGACGGGCACTCTGACGTCGAAGTCGCCTCGCTGGACGCGGGCCAGAGCGCGGCGGACGGAGCTGATGGGGTCGGCGGTGGTGCGCGCGGCGAGGATCGTGGCGAGCAGTCCGACGGCAATCCCGGTCCCTCCGAGGACGACCATCGCCACGCGGAGATTCGAGACCGTGATGCTGTAGCCGCCCGCGAATGCGACGACGCCGAGCGAAACCAGACCCAGCACCGGGATCCCTGTGCCGAGCGCCCAGGCCAGAAGCGCTCGCGTCGTTACTCCCGGAACGGCGAGGCGGCCCGGCGCTCCCCGCGCCAGGGCTCGAGCTGCCGGGGAGCGAAGCAGCCGTTCGCTCAGCAGGTAGGCGAGCGACCCGGTTACCAGCCCGGTGAACACGATGGCCAGCGCCGTGCCGATCGCCAGCCTTGTTGAATAGAAGGAATTGAGGATGCCGAACAGCAATGCGGCGGCGGACCAGAGACCGAACTGCAGCCCGAACAGTCGCAGCGGTGCCTGGAGGACGAGTCGGATCTCCGTGAGCGTCGCCGGGCGCTCTTCCACAAGCCAGGCCCGAAGGCGCCAGAGGCGTCGGGTCCCGATCAGCACGCCCAGTGGAACCGCGACGGCGACGTAGCCCGCCGCGACCAGGGCATCGATCAGGCGGACGTGCCCCAGGTGGCGGAGGCCCTGAGGGCTCGGCAGCACGAGCAGGCCGATAACGACGATCGCACACGCCCCGATGATGTTCGTGATCGCGATGATGACCGCGAGCGTCACCGAGCCGATGCGCCACATCTGCCTGCCGGAGAGCTGACCCTCGCCCGGCCAGAAGGCCTCGGTCAGTGCATCGCGCGCAGTTGATCCGGCGCCGTCCCGCATCACGTTCGACCCTATCCGCTCGCGCACTCAGACACCGTCACGTCTGGACACCGGGCCAAAGACGGCCGGCTCCCCCCGGCTTACCTTTCCCGCATGCCGGCCCGGCCTCCGCAGATCGTGGCGTTTGGGGGTGGTGGCTTCTCGATGGAGTGGGGAAATCCGCTGCTCGACGAGTACCTCCTGGCGCTGACGGGAGTCGGGCGGCCGCGGGTGTGCTTCCTGCCGACGGCCAGCGGCGACGCCGACCACTACATCGTCCGCTTCTACCGGGCGTTCGCGGCTACCCGCTGCGAACCGTCGCATGTCTCGCTGTTTCGGCGGGAGACCGGGGTGGGGGACCCGCGGGCTCATCTGCTCGCGCAGGATCTGGTGTACGTGGGCGGCGGAAGCCTCGTGTCGCTGGTGGGCACCTGGCGGGCGCACGGCATCGACCTTGCTCTGCGCGAGGCCTGGCGGGCCGGCGTCGTGCTCTGCGGTGGCTCCGCGGGCTCGCTGTGCTGGTTCTCCGAGGCGGTGAGCGCATTTCACGAAGGAGCGCCGCGACGGCTCGAGGGGCTGGGGCTTCTGCCCTGGAGCAACGCGGTCCACTACGACGAGGAGTCGGGCCGCCGCTCGGCTTTCCGCGACGCGATCCGATCTGGCATGTCACCCGGTTACGGAGCGGGAGACGGCGCGGCGCTTCACTTCGTGGGGACCGAGCTGGAGGAGGTCATCTGCTCGCGGCCAGGAGCGCACGCCTTCTACGTGAGCACCGACGTCCGGGGACAGGTGGTCGAGCGGGAGCTTCCGGCTCGCTACCTAGGGCCGGGCGTGGGCGAGGGGGCCGTCCCGGAGAAGGGGTCCGCGGCCGGCGAGAGCGCCGTGTCCAGCGGTGCCCCGCTCGCGGCCTGAGAGTACGCTCAACCGGTGCCCACAGACCGGCGCCTGATCCTCGCCATGGGCGGCGGCGGGTTCACGATGGGAGAGCGAACCCCGGCCCTCGACCGTCACGTTCTTGCCCTGACGGGCAAGCCCATCCCGAAGATCTGCTTCATCCCCACCGCCAGCGGCGACACCCGCGAGCAGGTCCTGCGGTTCGAAGAGCGGTTCGGGGCCTGGCCCTGCGAACCGACCGTCCTGTCGCTGTTCCATCTCGACGAGTCCCGCATCGACCCTACCCGCCATCTCCTGGCGCAGGATGCGATCTACGTCGGCGGCGGGTCGATGCGCAACATGCTCGCGGTGTGGCGCGCTCACGGGGTGGACCGCGCGATGCGCGCCGCCTGGGAGCGAGGAACGCTGTTGGCGGGCGTGAGCGCCGGCGCCATGTGCTGGTTTGAGGGAGGGATCTCCAGAAGCGGCGGCGCTCCCGAACCGGTGGCCGGACTGGGTCTGCTTGCCGGCAGCCTGTCGGTGCACCTGGACGGCGAGTCGGAGCGGCTCCCGGTCTACCGCCGGGCCGTGGCCTCCGGGGAGTTGCCAGCCGGGTACGCGGCAGACGACGGCGCGGGGCTCGTCTTCGTGGGAGTGCGGCTGGAGGGGTGCGTTGCCTCGCACGAGGGTGCTCGGGTGATCCGCGTCGACCCGGACGGCCGGGGCGGGGCCGTCGAGCGCGAGCTGCCGGTCACCACGCTGGCCGCCGCGGACGGGCACTGGCGGCGCCGCGCCGAGACCCATGCCGTCTCCGAGCTGCGCGAGCTGCGCGCCGGGCGCCACCGCTGGGACTAGTGGCTAGGCGCCGACCGTCGCCGTCTGCGGGGATATCTCGAGCTCGCGCCGCTCGGTCGCGAGTTCGACCTGGCCCGGATCGCGCCCGAGCTCCTGCCAGCGGGCGTGGATGCCGCCGCATAGACCATCGAGAAAGTCGTCCGTGTGCAGCGGATCGTGGTGGAACAGGATCAGCTTGTCTGTCTCCACCCGATGCCCGAACTCCAGCGCGTCCGCGATCGGAGAATGCCCCCAGCCGAGATGGTTCGGGTACTCGCTGTCGGTGTACTGGCAGTCGTGGATCAGAGTCGAGGCGCCACGCGCTAGGCCGAACCCCGAGATCCAGTCGTCCTCGAGCTCACCCAGGGGGGCGCCCAGACCGGGCTCGTGGTCGGGGATGTAGCACAGCGCGGTGTCTCCGTCGTCGATCCGGTAGCCGAGGGTGGGGCCACGGTGGTTGACGGACTGCGCCCGGATGCGCGCCGCACCGAGGTCCCATTCGAGCGGCTCGGCTTCCCTGAATGACACGTGCGAGGGCAGCTCCCGCACCTCGACGGGCGCGAGCGGCGCCGAGATGTAGCGCGCGATCCGCTCACGCAGAGACGCTTCGGGAGAGGCCGGGCCCCAGACGATGATCTCCGACTCGGGCCTGAAGAGAGGGGCGAAGAACATCAGCCCCTGGATGTGGTCCAGGTGGAGGTGTGTGAGAAGGATGTGGATCGGGCCCTCGACGCGCGGCAGCGCCAATCCCAGATTGCGGATTCCGGTTCCGGCGTCCAGGATCAGGGTGCTGCCATCGGACAGCGTCACCTCCACGCACGAGGTGTTGCCGCCGTAGTGCATGGTCTCCGGGCCCGGCGCGGGGACCGAGCCCCGGGCGCCCCAGATCTTGAGTCTCATCCGACCTCCCTCTGCTCTGTCACTCCGGCCGCGGCCTTCGCTTGCTCGTCCTCGGGCAAGGGCCAGAAGATCACGATCGCGCCACTGGAGCCGTCCGGCCCGACGATCGGGATCGCGCTGGCGGCGATGTCCTGGTGGACGTTGCCGGCCACGCAGATCCGGAAGTTCCCGTGCGCGGGTCGGCCCTCGCGCAGCGATTTGGTCAGCTTGTTCTCGTCATACGGAATAGGCTGCGCGTTGTCGTCAAACGGGCCGAACGCCGTCGTCCACTCCTCGGCAGTCATCGTCCCGGTCTCCTCGAACCGCCGCCCGACAAGCGCCCCGGCGGCCTCGTTGTAGAACAGCAGCGCTCCCTGCTCGCCGACCAGGAACGCCGGAGTGGAGATGCTCGACAGCAGGTTGCGGGCCAGGATCAACTCGAGCGGCTTCTGGGCGCTCATGCCTGAACTCTAATGGCGCGATGTCGTCGTGTCTTCCGTCATCGCGGACTATCCTCCATCGGGTCGTGGCCACCCAGAAGTCACGCGGCTCCAAGCGCAAGCGGCGACCGCGATCCGGCGCTCCGCGCGCCGTGCCTTCCCAGCGCCGCGAGCAGCGAGCTGAACGCACCGCCATCTCCGACAGAGACCGTCGCGCTTCTCAGCGGATGTTGGGCACCGTGGGCGAGCGCCCGCCCAGCCCGTTCGGGGGCCTGCCGGTATCGGAGGTCGCGATCCTGGCGGGAGGGGTGGCGTTCGTGGTGGGAGGAATTCCGGTTCTGTCCGGCAAGACCCCGGGTCCGGCGCTGATCGTGGGAATCATCGTGGTCGCGCTGGGCGTGATCGAGGTCACGGGCCGAGAGCACTTCTCGGGGTACCGCTCGCACACCACGCTGCTGGCGGCGATCCCCACGGTGGGCGTCGAGGTCGCGCTCGTCGCGAGCGCGGGCTCCCACGCCACGCGCCGTGCGGTGCTGGTGGTGGTCGTGCCCGTGTTCGCCGGCCTGTTCTACGTGCTGCGCAGGGCGTTCATCAGCGCTCGCCAGCGGAGGATCGCGCGGCGCTAGGGGTGTCGCGCGCGCCGTTCGCGGCGCGTCCCGGGGCGACCGCGTCGTCGGGAGCATCGCTGGATGAAGCCGTGGCGCCGTCCGAATCGGCGGCGCCCGAGCTCGCAGCCGCGGCTGCAGCTCCGTCCGCGGATACCACAGGCAGACGCATCGTGAATACCGCGCCGCCCTCGGAGGCGTTGGCGGCGCTGACGGTGCCGCCGTGCTGCTCGGTCACCTGGCGGACGATCGAGAGTCCCAGGCCGGAGCCCTGCTGGCCGCGGACGTTTGCGCCTCGATAGAAGCGGTCGAACACATACGGCAGGTCCTGCTCGTCGATCCCCGACCCGTGGTCTCTCACGCGAACGCCGGCCGAATCCACGTCCACCTCCACCGTCCCGCCGGGCGGCGAATGCCGGGCGGCGTTGTCCAGCAAGTTGTTGACGGCTCGCTCCAGTCGCTCGGCCACACCCTCGATCGTGACCGGCTCCAGACGGGCCTCGAAGTGCAGGCTGGGCGCATTGCGGCGGGCGCGGGCCAGCGACTCCTCAACCACGCGGTCGACGCGCACGTCCTCGGTCTCGCCGTGCGGCTCATCGCCCCGGGCGAGGTCGATCAGGTCCGACACCAGCGCGCTCAGCTCCTCGCTCTGCTCCACCACGTCGGTCAGCAGGCGCCGGCGGTCCTCTTCGGAGATCGTGCCCCCGGCCAGGAGCACCTCGATGTTGGTGCGCAGGCTGGTGACGGGGGTTCGCAGCTCGTGAGAGGCGTCGGCCACCAGCTGACGCTGGGCCCGGACGGACTCGTCGAGCGCGGCACGCGAGCCCTCCAGGTGCTCGAGCATCGTGTTGAAGCGGGTCGCCAGCTGCCCCACCTCGTCGTCGGCGTGGACCGTGATCCGTCTCGACAGATCGTCGGTCTGGCCGATGTAGGTCGCCGTCTGGGCCACCTCAGAGAGCGGCGCCAGCACCCGACGGGCGGCGAGCCGGCCGAGAGCGGCGGCCAGCGCGATGCCGCCCAGGAAGAGCAGGAACAGGATCAGCCGCAGGTTGGACAGGATGTGGTCGGTGCCATTCAGGGGGCGAGCCAGCTGGACCGCGCCCTGCATGGTCTGACCGAGCCCCACGCGGAAGGTGACCGGGAACGTCAACACCCGCCAGTGCGTTCCCTCGGCGTTGACGTCGGTCGAGTAGGCGCCGCCGCTGCCACTGGCGACGGACTTGGCCTGCGAGCTGATGGGCAGCGAGACGTTGCCCCCGGGCAGCACGCCGCCTTCTGCTCCGATCACCTGGAAGTACTGCGCGGAGCCGCCCGCGCTGGGCGGGATCCCGGGCAGCGGCGCGCCCAGCCGGAGCTGGCCATTCTGAATGGCATCCATCTGGGAGTTGAGCGCGCCGTCCACCTGGTCGAGCAGCTGACTCCGCACGACGAGGTAGGACACGATCAGGGCGATCAATACGGCGACGCCGACCGCGGCGCCCGCGACTAGTCCGACTCTGCGCTTCAGCGGCATCCGCTACTCCTCGAGAACGGCATGCGGCACTCAGTATGCAGGGGTTACTCCCGGAGGACGTAGCCGACGCCGCGAACGGTATGAAGCAGACGCGGCTCGCCGCCGGCCTCGGTCTTGCGTCGCAGGTAGCCCATGTAGACGCCCAGGGCGTTGGAGGTGGGCCCGAAGTCGTACCCCCAGACGTGCTCGAAGATCGTGGAGCGGGTCAGCACCTGTCGGGGGTGCTGCAGGAACAGCTGCAGGAGCGAGAACTCGGTCTTGGACAGCTCGATCAACCTGTCGCCGCGGTGGACCTCATGCGCCACGGGATCCAGCACCAGATCGCCGTAGCGCAGCACCTCGCCGTCTGCGCCCTCGCCGGTGCGGCGAATCAGCGCCCGGAGCCGGGCCTGCAGCTCGCGCAGGGCGAAGGGCTTCACCAAATAATCATCGGCGCCGACATCCAGCCCCGCGACGCGGTCATCGATTGCGTCCCGTGCCGTGAGCATCAGCACCGGGGTCCGGTCGCCGGCCTTACGCATCCGGCGGACGACCTCGAGGCCGTCGAGCCTCGGCATCGCCACGTCGAGGACCACGGCGTCGATCCCGTCGCTGATGAGCGCGTCGAGCGCCTGCTCGCCGCCGGCGGCGAGCTCGACGTCGTAGTTCTCGAGCCGCAGCGCGCGCTCGAGCGCCCGCCTGACAGCGGGCTCGTCGTCGACAACAAGGACTCGAGCCATCACGGAAATGATGGCGCGTGCGCGTAAAAGTTGGCGAAGAGTGC
>DAIPIC010000034.1:0-24695 GCA_036771025.1 Solirubrobacteraceae bacterium | reverse complement strand
GCGCCCGCTGCTGAGAGCTTGGATCGCCGCGTCGTGGTGGCGCCGCCGCCGTCCCTAGATGTGGTACATCGGCGCGCCCGCCTCGCGCGCCTCGGCCTCGGCCACGTCCGCGACGGTGGACGCCTCCAGCACGGAACGCGCAGCCTGGGCCGCGTCCGCGAATATGCCCCTCGCCCCCTGGCCGACGGGACCATCGAGGAGCTCGACTATCTCCAGCACCGTGACCTGGCCCGCGGGACGGGCAAAGGTGTAGCCGCCCCCGACGCCGCGCTGAGAGCGAAGCACGCCCGCCCGGCGCAGGGTGGCGAACAGCTGCTCCAAAAACTGCACCGGGATCTGGCGCCGGCGGGCGAGCTCGGCGATTGGCACGGGGCCCGCGTCCCCGTGCAGCTGCAGCTCGACCAGCGCGTCGAGGGCGTACGGGGACTTGGTGGTGATCGAGATCACTGCCGAGCGCGATCGTACGCGACAGTGGGGACGCCGAGCCCGGCCGGCACGGTCTCCAGCGGGCTCAGATCCAGCCGCGTTCGGTGGCCGTCAGCACCGCCTGGGCCCGATCCATCGCCCCAAGCTTCCCGTAGACGTTGTGCAGGTGGGTCCTCACGGTGCTGGTCGATAGTTCGAGCTCGGCCGCGATCTGCTTGTAGACCTTGCCCTGAGCCAGTCCGCGCAGTACCTGCACCTCGCGCGTTGACAGCGGGCAGGGATCGATGTGCCGGGGGCGGGTCTCCGTGCTCGTCAGCGGCAGGTCGTAGATCACTGCGCGAAGCTCCGGCACCGCCAGGTCGAGCCCGCGCGCCACATTGAGCAGGGCGGCAGGCAGGACGGCGCCTCCCACCGAGTGGTGGGCGAGCATGTCCGCAAGGCGCACCAGGGCCGCCTCGCCCTCGCAGTCATCGGCGTGGTGACGCTCGATGACGCTCGCCACCGCTGCCGGGAATCCCCACCGCCGAGCCAGCACGCCTCCGACCAGGGCATGGTCAACCCCGAGCTCCCGTCGCTCGCGCTGGACTCGCTCCTCGGGAGTTCGAGCCCGTCCGTGGACCTGGCGCGGATAGCCCGGGTAGGCGTGGACCAGGACGAGCTTGCCGATGTCATGCATGAGCGAGGTGACCATCAGCCTGTCGGGGTTGTCGTAGCCGATCTCCCGGGCCAGCCGGTTCGCGGCGCGCTGAGTGGCCACGGCGTGGAGCCTGAAGCGTTCGGGAATGCCCTGCCACACGGCGGTCTGCTCGAAGAAGTCAAACGTGCGCGCGCGGCTCGCGATGGCGTGAACGGCCTCCGGCGACAGGACCTCGACTCCCTTGACGACGCTGTCAACGCGTCCGTGCAGGGCTCCCTTGACCCGGTTGGCGAGCCGCATCACGGCGATCGCCAGCGCCACGTCGGACTCCACCGCCGCCACGACCTCGCTGGTCGAGACCACCCCTGACTGGAACAGCTGCAGCACCCGGTTACGGGACTCGACCAGCACCGGAAAGCCCTCCAGCGCCTCGAATGCGGCGGTCAGCCGGCGGCCGTGACCCTCGTTGTGGTGGCGGTTGCGGACCGCGGGCTGCTCGCTGGCGGCGGCGCCACGGACCCCGCTTGGGACGCCCCGAGCCTCGCCCGCGCCCGACTGCTCCTCGTCGGCAGGGATGTGAGGATCGCTGGCTGAGGGCGGGACATCGGCGATTGCTCCCATGTGCCCCCTATCGGCAAATGTTCGATGCGGGTTTAGCTAAATGTTCGATGCGCGCCTAGCGACAGGTGGCGCGTCCGTGCTCGAGCGCACGCTCGATCCGGGACAGCGTCTCCTCGCGGCCGAGCACCGCCACGCTCTCGAAGATCCCGGGTGAGACCGTGGTGCCCGCGATCGCCACCCGGACCGGCTGGAACACCCTGCCGGGCTTCAGGCCGAGCCGGTCGACCAGCTGCCGCAGAGCGCCCTCCACCGTCTCCACCGTGAAGGGCTCCACCGCCTGCAGCGCATCGCGGGCCGCCTCTAGCGTCTCGAGACCGCCGTCGCGGCAAAGGGTCTTCTGAAACGCCGCTGCATCGTCAACCGGGCCGTCGAACAGGAACGAGGCAAGGGGCCAGAAGTCCGCCAGGGTCTGGATCTTCTCGGCAGAGATCTCAACCGCGGGTCGTAGCCCGCCGCGACCGGTGTACGCCTCGAGGCGACCGGTCAGCTCGTCGATGTCCAGCGTTCGCAGCCAGCGGCCGTTGAAGTGCCTGAGCTTCTGCTCGTCGAATATCGCCGGGTTGTGGGAGACCCGCTCGAGCCGGAACCGCTCCGCCAGCTCATCCAGCGTGAAGAACTCCTCGTCGGAGGAAAAACCCGCTCCGAGCAGCGCCAGATAGTTGTCGACCGCCTCCGGCAGGTAGCCGGCGGCCCTCAGCTCCTGAACCGAGGCCGCTCCGTGGCGCTTTGACAGCTTGCGGCCATCGGGCCCATGCAGAAGGGGCAGGTGGGCGTATCGGGGCGGCGTGACGCCGAGGGCATCGAACACCAGCAGCTGCTTGGGCGTATTGGAGACGTGATCTTCGCCGCGCACGACGTGGGCGATGCGAGCGTCGAGGTCGTCCACGGCGACCGCAAAGTTGTAGAGGACGGAGCCGTCCGCGCGAGCGATCACGGGATCGTCCTGGCTTGCGTTCGGAAAGCGGACCTCGCCCCTGATTACGTCCTCGACCACGGTGTCCCCCGCGTCAGGCACGTGCAGGCGGACCGCCCCGGCGTCCGAGGGCTCGCCGCGGTATCCGCGCTCCCACCCGTGTCGGTCCTTGTAGGCCTTCACGTCCTCCTGCGTGGCGGTGGAGCGGTAGGCATGTCCCGAGGAGAGGAGCTGCTCCAGCACCTCGGCGTGCCTGGCGGAGCGATGCGACTGAAAAATCGGGCCCTCGTCCCATTCGAGCCGCAGCCATAACAGCGCGTCGAGGATCTGCTCGACGTTCTCGGGGGTGGATCGCTCGCGGTCGGTATCTTCGATCCGAAGCACGAACGTCCCGTCCTGGCCGCGAGCCAGCAGCCAGTTGTACAGAGCGGTGCGGGCGCCACCGATGTGCAGCGCCCCGGTGGGAGATGGTGCGAAGCGAACGCGCATGAGAGCCTCCGTCTGACCATGCTAATCGGCGCCCACGTGTCCCAGTCAGGGGGTCTGGCCAAGGCCATCGAACGCGGAGTGGAGCGGGGCGCGGACGCGATTCAGATCTTCAACCAGTCGCCGCGGATGTGGCGGCCGACCGCGTACGCGGACGACGACTTTGAAGAATTTCGCGAGGCGCTTCACTCGAGCCGAATCAAGGCGGTCCTGATCCATGCCGTCTACCTGCTCAACTGCGCCTCGGAGGATCGTGAGATCAGGGACAAGTCGCGTCGCTCACTGATCCAGTCGCTTCGAGTTGGGGACGGCATCGGTGCCGCCGGGGTCGTGCTCCACCCGGGGTCGGCGAAGAAGGGTGATGTCGCCAAGGCGATCAGGCGCGCGGGCACGGTCATCAGGCAGGCTCTGTCCGAGTCAGAGCGCTGCGAGCTGCATCTCGAGGACACGGCCGGCGCCGGCGGCACGCTCGGGCGATCGTTCGAGGAGCTGGCGGCTCTGTTTGAGGCGGCGGGAGGCGACGAGCGGCTCGGCATGTGCCTGGATTCCTGCCACCTGTACTCGTCGGGGTATGACATCTCGACCCGCCAGGGGCTGAAGGAGACGCTGGACCGCTGTGATCAGGTGGTCGGCTCCAAACGGCTGCGCTCCACTCACGTCAACGACTCGATGACCAAGCTCGGGTCCAACCGCGACCGCCACGCGCTGCTCGGAGAGGGCGAGCTGGGCGACAGCGGCTGCGCGGTCTTTCTGTCAGAGCCACGGTTCGACCGGCTGCCATGCGTGCTGGAGACGGGCGAGGAGGGCGCTCCCAGCGCCGCGGACGTGGCCAAGGCGTTCAAGCTGCGAAAGCAGGGCGTGGCGCAGCGGAAGCGCTCCGCTCGCAGCAGCCGCACCGCCCGCGGGAAGAAATAGAGTGCCGCGGCGATGAGCTCCACCAAGCGCCAGGCGGCCGCGCTGGTCGTGTTCGGAATCACGGGGGACCTGGCGAAGAGGCAGACGTACCTATCGCTGTACAGGCTCGAGTGCCGGGGCATGCTCGGATGTCTGGTGGTCGGGGTGGCGGTGGACGACTGGACGGTCGAGCACCTTCGGGACCACGCCCGAGAGTCGATCGAGGCAACCGGCGAGCGCATCGACGAGGAGGCATTCACCCGCTTCGCGCAGCGCCTGCGCTACGTGAGCGGCGACTTCGGCCAGGCTGACACCTACCAGAAGGTGGCCAACGCCCTGGAGGGAGAGGGCGACGCAACCTTCTATCTCGAGATCCCGCCGTCGCTGTTTGCGACGGTGGTCAAGGGGCTCTCGGAAGCGAAGCTGGTGTCCCACGGAGAGCGGGTGGTGGTCGAGAAACCATTCGGCCACGACCTGGCCTCGGCCCGGGCGCTGGCGCAGGAGCTACATCAGTACGTGGACGAGTCCCAGATCTACAGGATCGATCACTTCCTCGGCAAGCTGGGATTGGAGGAGTTCCTCTATCTGCGGTTCGCCAACTCGATGCTCGAACCCGTCTGGAATCGCAACCACGTGTCATCCGTGCAGATCACGATGGCCGAGAGCGTCGGGGTCGAGGACCGGGGCCACTTCTACGATCCCGTCGGGGCGACGCGTGACGTGGTCGTCAACCATCTCTTGCAGCTGCTCACCGAGGCGGCGATGGACCCCCCGGCAAGCAGCGATCCGGAGACGCTCAAGGACGCCAAGCTGGCGGTGTTCAGGGCGATGCCCGATGCCGATCTGAGCAGATGCGTGCGCGGGCAATACGAGGGTTACCGCCAAATCGACGGGGTGGCGTCCGACTCGGACACCGAGACCTTCGCAGCGTTGCGCCTGGAGGTTGACAACTGGCGCTGGGCCGGGGTCCCCTTCCTGATCCGCACTGGCAAGCGGCTGCCGATCAAGGAGACCGAGCTGCGGCTGGTGTTCAAGCACCCCCCTCGGCTCGGGTTCGTGACGGCCAAGCGCCGGCGGCCCGCCCCCTCCCAGCTCGTGGTGAGGCTCGATCCGAGCACGGGCATCAGGATCGTGCTCGACGCATTGCGGGGCGAGGAGCCGGCGGCGGCGGAGGTCCATCTCGACATGCAGTTCGCGGAAGAGGGGGCCGAGGGCCCGACTCCGTACGAGGTGCTCTTGCACGCGGCGCTGGTCGGCGACTCGTCCCATTTCACCCGCCAGGACCTGGTGGAGGAGTCGTGGCGCATCGTGCAGCCCCTGCTCGACTCCCCGCCGGAGCTGCACAGCTACGAGCAGGGGTCGTGGGGGCCACCGGAGGCCGAGAAGCTCGCCTCCGGCTACGGCGGTTGGCGAGGGCCCTGGCCACCCGACGAGAAGTGACGCCGGCTGCGAGGCGTCCTACCCGGCGGCGTCGCGCAGCTGTTCCAGCCCCTCGGCCCGGGTGCGAACCGGCTCGTATCCCAGCTGCTCGCGGGCCTTGTCGATCTTGATCGTGCACTCCTGGGCCGAGACCCAGTAGGCAAACCGAGTCAGCGGCGGCCGTCCGGGGAGCGGTAGCGCGTGCCACGTTGTTTCTCCCCCCACGGCCAGCGCCCGGGCGATGGCCGAGGGAACATTCCTGGTCGGCGGATCGACGCCCTGCGTCGAGAGCAACTCCCCCACGAATTCCCTAAAGACGACGGGCTCACCGTCGGTGACGAAGTAGACCTCGCCCGGAGCGCCGCGGGTGGCCCCCAGCATCAATCCCTCGACCGTGTTGTCGACATGGGTGGTAGACGTCCGGTGCCTACCTTCGCCGATCCAGGCGAAGCGCCCGGAGCGAACCATCTCGACCAGGGTTGGGAGCAACGTCGTATCTCCCCGGCCCCACACGAATCGCGGGCGGACGACCACGGTCTCGAACCCGTCCCGATTGGCGTCGCGCACCAGCTGCTCCGCCCGGGCCTTGGTCGAGCTGTATAAAGCCGGCGAGTCGGGGCGCAGCGGGGCGGTCTCGTCGACATCGACCAGCGGCTCCCCGGCGAGGAGCGCCGCCTCGGTCCCGACATGGACGAAGCGACGAACGCCCGCCTGGGCACAGGCCTCGAGCGCGTTACGGGTGCCGTTCACGTTCCCGCGCTCAAACTCCTCCCGCGTCCCCCAATCGCCGAGCATCGCCGCGGCGTGAAACGCCCAGTCGCACCCTTCGGCCCCTGACCGCATCGCCCCGAGGTCCTCCAGGTCGCCCGCCACCGGCTCTGCGTCGTGGGCTCGAATGCGGTCAGCCGCTTGATCGGAGCGGGCCAGCGCCTTGACGGCGTGGCCGTCTGACCGCAGCCGGTCGATCAGCTTTCCGCCGATGAACCCTGATCCTCCGGTCACAAACGCGCTAGCCACAGTCGGGACTTATAACGCCCCAACGGCCACCGCGGGATTTCCGTACGCTGATGGCAACCGTGAGTCTCACCGGTCAGATCCTTCGGATCCACGAGGCGGTGTACAAGGCCACCGATGGCAGACTCGGCCACCGCACGATCGGGGTGCCCACGCTCCTGCTCCGGACGACCGGACGCCGATCGGGACAGCCCCGGACCAACGCTCTGGTCTATGCGCGAGACGGGAACGACTACCTTGTGGTCGCCTCCAACGGCGGCGCGGACCGCCCGCCCGCCTGGCTTCACAACCTGAAGGCCAACCCCGAGGTGGGGATTCAGGTAGGACGCGAGCGGCAGAACGCCACCTCCAGGGTGATCGAGCCGTCAGATCCCGATTACGACCGGCTGTGGAAGATCGTCAACGAGAACAACCACGACCGCTACACCGCCTACCAGCGGCAGACGAGCCGGCCGATACCGGTAATCGCGATAACGCCGAACTGATCGAGAGGCGGCCGAACTAGGCCGACGCTGCCAGCCGCTGCGGCTCCTGCTCTCTCAGCAGGGCCCCGCCGAGCAGCGAGTCGAGCTCCGCGTGGAGTCCGGCGCCGGGCGATACGCGGAACTCCGGTCCCAGCTTCAGCCGGCGCGCGCCGCTCGAGGTGGAGAGCTCGATCATCACCTCCGACTCGCCGGGGAAGCCCTGGAGGAGCTCCTTGAGCTCCGCGAGAGCTGTGGCCGGCAGCAAGGTCGCGTCCACGCGCAGCCGTAGCGGACGCGGCGGCTCGGCGGCCTTCGCCGCCGCGGCCGCGGCCTCGAGGACCTCCTCGCGGCTCGGCTCGAACCGCTCGATCTGCTGGGCGATGATGCAAGTCTTGTCGCGGTCCTTGTGGTCGACGCGGCCCCGGACGAGGACGATCGAGTCATTGACGAGCGCCTCCCGGCTTGACTCAAGCGCGTTGCCGAACACGACCAGCTCCACCGAGGCGTCGAGGTCGTCGAGCGTGGCGAACATCATCCAGTCGCCCTTCTTGGTCCTGATCCGCTTGGCCTGGGTGATCATCCCCCCGACCGTTATCCAGTCTCCGTCGCGCCGTTGGGGAAGCCCCGAGATCGGGATATCGACCCGCGTCCTCAGCGCCGGGCCCACCTCCTTCAGCGGGTGAGCCGAGATGAACAGCCCGATCGACTCCTTCTCGGCGGCCAGGAGCTCGCCCCGCTCGAACTCCTCGGCCGGGATCGGAGCGTGGCTCGGCGTGGCAAAAGCGGCATCGGCCACGCCGCCGGCGCCGCCCAGGTCGAAGATCGATCCCTGCCCCATGGCCAGATCCTGCTGGGCCTTCTGCCCCGCACCCTGGGCCTGCTCGAGCACCGCCAGCATGCCCTTTCGCGAAGCCCCCGTCGAGCCGAAGGCGCCGCACTTGATGAGCGCCTCGATCGCCTTCTTATTGACGGCCCGCCCGTCCACGCGGGCGCAGAAGTCCCAGAGGTCCGTGAACGGTCCTCCCTCCGAACGGGCCCGCTTGATCGCCTCCACCGCCTGATAGCCCACGCCCTTGACCGCGTCCAGCCCGAAGCGGATGTCCCCCTCCACGACGACGAACTTGTGCTCGGACACGTTCACGTCCGGCGGCAGGATGGCGATCCCCATCTGCTCCGCCTGTGAGACGAAGAAGGGAACCTTGTCCTTGGTGTCCATCACCGAGGAGATCAGCGCGGCCATGTACTCGGCCGGATAATTTGCCTTCAACCACGCGGTCCGGTAGGAGATAAGGGCATAGCACGCCGCGTGGCTTCGGTTGAAGCTGTAGTCGGCCGAGCGCTCGTTGGTGGCCCACAGCCACTCGATCACCTGTTCGGAGGTTCCCGATGCCCGGCAGCCTTCCACGAACTCCGGCTTGAGCTTGGCCATCGCCTCGCGGTTCTTTTTGCCGATCGCCTTGCGCAGGTCATCGGCCTTGGCGCCGCTGAAGCCCGCGAGCTCCTTGGCGATCCGCATCGCCTGCTCCTGGTAGAGGATCACGCCCTTGCTCGGCTCGAGAATCGGGCGCAACCGCTCGTCCGCGTAGACGATCGAGGCCGGATCCCGCTTGCCGCGCGCGTAGGTCGGGATCTGGTCCATGGCTCCGGGGCGATACAGCGCGTTCAGCGCCACCAGATCATCGAACTCGTCCGGCCTGACCTTCTTCAGCGCCTCGCGCATGCCCTCGGACTCGAACTGGAACACCCCCACCGAGTCGCCCCGCGCGAGCATCTCGTACGTCTTTGAGTCGTCCAGCGGGAGCGTCGTCATGTCGGGGCGCTCGCCGGTGGAGCGCTCGACGATGTCCAGCGCGTCCTCGATCACGTCGAGGTTCCGCAGGCCCAGGAAGTCCATCTTCAACAGGCCGATCTGCTCGATCGGCTTCATCGTGAACTGCGTCACCATGCGCAGCGATCGCTCGCCGTTCTGGTCCATGCCCGCGTCCGCCACCTGCAAGGGCACGATGTCCGTCAGCGGGCGGTCGGCGATCACCACGGCGGCAGCATGGATCGAGGAGTTGCGGACGATTCCCTCCAGGCCCCGAGCGACGTCGACGATCTCCTTGGCGGCCGGGTCCTTAGCGGTCTCCGCGCCCAGCGGCTGTCCGGGCTTGAGGCAGTCCTCGAAGCTGGGTGGGCGGCCCTGCTGGGGCTCGGGGATCAGCTTGGCCAGCCGATCGCCGGCGCCGTAGTCGTACCCCAGCACGCGGGCGGCGTCGCGGGTCGCGGCCCGAGGGAACATCTTGCCGAACGTGATGATCTGGGCCACCGATTCCTTGCCGTACTTGTCTGTGACGTAGCGGATCACCTGGTCGCGACCGCGGACCGAGAAGTCGATGTCGATGTCGGGCATCGACACCCGCTCCGGATTGAGGAAGCGCTCGAAAAGCAGGTCGTAGGAGAGCGGATCGACATCGGTGATCTGAAGGCAGTAGGCCACGATCGAGCCCGCCGCAGAACCCCGCCCCGGCCCCACGGCGATCCCGGAGTCCTTGGCGTACTTGACGAAGTCCCAAACGATCAGGAAGTAGGACCCAAAGCCCATCCGATCGATGACCGACAGCTCGTAGTCGGCACGCTCCACCGCTTCGCTGGGCGGCGGGTCGCCGTAGCGGCGCCACAGACCCTCGTGCACCAGCGATCGCAGATAATCGCGCTCGGCCGTGCCGTCGGGCGTCGGGTAGCGCGGAATCAGCTGGCGGCCGAGCTCTAGCTCCACATCGCAGCGCTCGGCGATCTCGGCCGTGGTGGCTACGGCCTCCGGCACCTCCGCGAACGCGGTGGCCATCTCCTCGTTCGAGCGCAGATAGAACTCATTGGTCTCAAAGCGAATCTTCGGCCCTTTGAGCGTCGACTTGGTCTGAACGCACAGCAGAGCCGCGTGGTGGTGGTAGTCCTCGCGGCGGAGGTAGTGGACGTCGGAGGTCCCGACCACCGGTCGCCCGAGCTCCCGAGCGATCCGGATCACTCCCTCGTTCGCGCGTTCCTGCTCGGCGAGCCCGTTCTTCTGAAGCTCGAAATAGACGTTCTCGGGCCCGAAGGCCTGCACCAGCTGCTCGGCATGGGCGCGGGCCTCGGCCTGTCGGCCCTCGAGCAGGTGCTGGCAGAAGCGCGACTGAAGGCACCCGGTGAGCGCGATCACCCCCTCTCCGTGCGTCGCCAGCTGCTCCATGTCGACCGAGGGCTTGCCCCGTTGGAATCCCTCCAGAAAGCCCTTGGAGCACAGCTTGACGAGGTTGCGGTACCCGGCGGGCGTCTCCGCCAGCAGCGTCAGGTGGAACCGATCGAGCCGGCCCGGCGCGCGCCGGCGGTGGTCCTCCACGAGGTAGACCTCGCAGCCGATGATGGGCTTGATCCCCTCCGTCCGGCAGGCAGTGAACAGCTCGACGGCGCCGTTCATGACCCCATGATCGGTCAACCCGAGGGCGGGCTGGCCGAAGGATGCGGCCCGGGCGGCCAGGGCGTCGATCTTGCACGCGCCGTCCAGCAGTGAGTACTCGGAGTGGACGTGAAGGTGGGCGCAGGACGTGCTCATGCTCGGAACCCGAGCATAGGCATCGGAGCGGACACCAGGGCCGCCCCGGGATCGCTCGTTGCGGCTAAACGGGAGCTAGCTGCCCTGGGCCGCGCGCTGCCGCGAGGCGGCCAGCAGGCCGACGAGCACCAGCGCACCCACACCGGTGATCGCCAGGCCGCGCTGAGCGCCGCGGAATCGTCGCTTGGCGTACCACTTGGCGCCCCGCCAGACTGTGTATCCGAGAAGCTTGTAACCCATCTTGGGCTGATCCTACCCCGCACGCAATGCGCTCAGTCACGAGGGTTGTGGGGAGAAGACAGCGAATAGTCCGGTCAACATCGCAAAGCCCGTCAGTCGCCCCGATCGCGGGCGGTCAGTCGCGCCGCTCGGGGGCGGTCAGTCGCCCTCGTGCCTCAGCCGCCAGGCCATCCGCGACTGAAGCGTGAACAGCTCGATGAACCCGGGCGAGGCGGCCTGCGAGAACAGCCCGCCCGACTCCGAGAACGTGGCCAGCTGGGCGTCATAGACGGCGTTCGGCGACTCCCTCGTTACCACTCGCACCGAACCCTTGTAGAGCTTGAGCCCGATCGTTCCACTCACCTGTTCGTTGGCCGCGTCCATGTAGGCGTCGAGGTCCTCCCTCAGCGGCTCCCACCACAGGCCGGCGTAGACCAGGTAGGCCCATCGCTGGTCGAGCATGGGCTTCAGCTGGTTCTGGTGGCCGGTCCCCACCAGCCGTTCGAGCTCCTGGTGGGCGCTCAGAAGGATCGCCGCCGCGGGGACCTCGTAGATATCTCGGACCTTGAGTCCCACCACCCGATCCTCGATGTGATCCACGATCCCCGCCCCGTGCCGGGCGCCAATCTCGCCGGCCCGCTCGAGCAGCTCCACCAGCCCGAGCTGCTCGCCGTTCAGGGCTACAGGCACGCCCCGCTCGAACGAAACGGTCAGCACCTCGCCCTCCTCGGGGGCGTCCTCGGGCCGGGTTACGAGCTGGAAGACGTCGTCCTCCGGGGCGTGATCGAGCTCCTCGATCCAGCGACCCTCGCTCGATCGCCCCCACAGGTTGTCGTCGATGGAGTACGGGACGACCTCCGTAGAGCCCTTCACCTTGATCCCGTGCTGGCGGGCGTAGGCAATCTCCTCCTCGCGACCCATCTGCCAGGTGCGCACCGGCGCGATGACCTTGAGCTCCGGCGCCAAGGTGGCGATCGTGGCCTCGATCCGCACCTGGTCGTTTCCCTTGCCGGTGCACCCGTGGGCGACCGTGTCACAGCCCGCCTCGCGCGCCAGCTCGACCGCTTTCAGCGAGATCAGGGGCCGGCCCAGCGCCGTGAACAGGGGGTAGCCCAGGCCGTAGATGGCGTTCGCCTTGATCGCCGGAAGGACGTAGTCGCGGGCGAACTCCTCCCGGGCATCCACCACCCGGGCGTCGATCGCCCCCAGCTCGAGTGCCTTGCCCCTGACGACTTCGTAGTCCTCGCCGGGCTGGCCCAGGTCGACGGTCAGCGCTATCACCTCGGCCCCATAGGAGTCCTGGATCCACTTGAGCATCACGCTCGTGTCCAGCCCGCCGCTGTACAGCAGCAGTACCCGCTTTACGTTCTCAGGGTCGGCTTCGTAGGTGGCGGTGCGCGAGAAGTCCATCGGCGAGCAAGTACCTAGGCGAACGTGTCCTTGACCAGCGCCCGCTGAGCCCTGCTGCCGAAGGCCTCGAAGCGCTCCGTGAACTGGCCGCGGGTCGCGCGCGCGTCCTGGTGAAGCGAGGCGAGCAGTTCGCCCACGGCGATCAGGGTGGGCGCGTGGTCGGGCCGGGCGGCCAGCTCGCCGGCCAGCGAGCGCAGCATGGCCTGCTGAACGTGGCGGTCCTGATGTCGCCCGAGGACGTCCTGGAGCGCCTTCAGGCTTTTGATCATGGGCTTGACGACCTTCTTCGGATAGAGCGGCGCCCCGAACAGCTCGAGCAGATAGCGAAGCTCCTTGCCCTTCTTTCGCAGCTCGTGGTAGGCCTCGGGAGGGCTCTCGACGTCGATCGCCCGGCCCATCTTCACCATCCGCTTGTAGACCTTGACGATCCGCTCGCCGGCCAGCTCTCCGATCGGCCGCTTCGCGTCCGGTCGGTCGGCGATCGGCATCGACGGCAGGAGCTCGAGCAGCGCGCTCCACCCGGTCATCAAGGTCGCGAAGCGCTCCGAGCGCAGGCCGTCCGTCATCTCATCGCGAGCCTGCTCGCGGTGGTGGCCAAGCAAGTCCAGGACCGCCTGGAGGTCGGACCGCGTCGCTTCGGGCACCAGCCTCCGCAGGTCGTCAAAGCCCAGCACGTAGACGTCGAGGTCGCGGGCCGGGCCCGTCAGGGCCTGCAGCCACCGAAATTCGGCCCGGAAACGGCCCAGCTCGACCGGCGGGAACGCTCGCTTGAGCTGGCGCTGCACCGAGCGCGAGCGCCGGACCGCCACGCGCAGATCGTGAAGGGCCTCGGAGTCCGGATCGTCGATGGCGCCATGGAGATTGGCCTCCACAGCGGCCAGCAGTGCGCGTAGGACTTCGGCCGCCGCGGCGTCGGCCGGCTCGTCGAACTCGAGCTTGATTGGGGCTGAGGACGAGACGGCCGTCACGCGAGCGACCCTAGCCGGAGGAGTGCTTCGTCGATCTCTTCCTCGGATACCACCAGCGGGGGCTCGAACCGCACCGTCCCGGGTCCCGTGGCGTTGACGACCAGCCGCTGCTCGAGCAGCGCTCTCGAGGCCAGCTCCGGCCCGGAGAGGCCGTCTCGAAGGTCGATCGCCAGCATCAATCCCCGGCCACGGACAGCCGCGGCGTATGGAAGCCGATGCAGGCCCTCCCGCAGTCGCTCCCCGAGCGCCCTCACCCGCGAGAGCAATGCCTCCTGGGAACAGATCTCGAGTGCCGCGAGCGCCGCCGCGCAGACCAGCGGCCCGCCTGCGAACGTCGAGCCGTGATCGCCGGTGCCCAGAACGTCCGCCAGCCGGGGGCCGGTCACCAGGGCCCCGATCGGAAGCCCGCCGCCCAGGGCCTTCGCACTGGTCAGCGCGTCCGGGACCACGCCGGTCTGCTCGTAGGCCCACAGCGTCCCGGTGCGGCCCATGCCCGTTTGGATCTCGTCGAAGACGAGCGCCGCGCCGGTGCGGTCACAGGCCTCCCGCGCGGCGAGAAGCAGCTCGTCGGAGAGGACGTTGATGCCGGTCTCCCCCTGGATCGGCTCGAGCAGCACGGCCGCGGTGTCGCCGTCCACCGCCTCCGCAAGCGCGCGCGGATCCTTCGGCACCACCACGAACCCCGGGACCAGCGGGGCAAACGGCGCCTGCTTCGACTCCTGTGGCGTGGCCGACAGCGCTCCGTACGTGCGCCCGTGAAAAGCGTCCTGGAAGACCACGATCTTCCGGCCGGGTCGGGCCTTGCGGACCAGCTTGATCGCCGCCTCGTTGGCCTCGGCGCCCGAGTTAGCCAGGAACACCTTGCCGCCGAGCGAGCTCTCGGCGAGCGCCTTGGAGAGCTGCAGCGCCGGTTCGGTGTAGTACAGGTTGGTGGCGTGCATGAGCCGCCCGGCCTGCTCACGTACCGCCTCCACCACGCGCGGGTGACAGTGCCCCACGTTCAGGACCGAGATGCCGGCCAGGAAATCGAGGTACTCGTTGCCGTCGGTGTCCCAGAGCCGACAGCCGGACCCGCGCACGAACTGCACCGGGTTGCGGGCGTAGGTGGCCACCGCGTACTTGCTCTCGAGCTCTTGGAGCTGCTCGAGCGACGCGGACAGCGCGGTGGGCGTCTGGCCGCTCAAGGCCGGCCGCCGATCTTCGTCCCCTGCCCGGCGTCCGTGAATAGCTCGAGCAGCAGAGAGTGCGGGACGCGGCCGTCCACTATGTGCGCAAACGACACCCCGGAGTGAATGGCGTCCAGGCAGGCCTTGAGCTTGGGCCGCATCCCTCCCTCGATCCCGGGCAGCGCTCGCGTGACCTCCCCGGCGCTCGCCTGAGAGATGATGCTCGAGACGTCCTCCGGATCCCGCAGCCAGCCCGGCACGTCCGTCAGGAACATGATCTTGTACGCGCCCAGGGCACCGGCGACGGCCCCAGCCGCCTCGTCGGCGTTGATGTTGTAGGAGTGGCCGTCGCGGTCGGCCCCCACGCTGGCCACGACGGGGATGTAGTCCTGCGCCACGTGGTTCAGCACCTCGACGTCGATCTTCTCGATCTGCCCCACGAAGCCGATGTCCTCGCCGTCCGGGGCCGCTTGGCGGGTCACCCGGAAGAGCAACCCGTCGTCTCCGCATAGCCCCACGGCCGGTTGCCCGTGGCGGCCGAGCCGCAGCACGATGTCCTTGTTGACCTTGCCGACCAGCACCATCTTTGCCACCTCTACGGTCTCGGCGTCGGACACCCGCAGTCCGCCGACAAACCGCACCGGCAGATCGAGGCGCTCCATGTACGTCGTGATCTCAGGCCCGCCGCCATGCACCACGACTGGGTTCATCCCCACGTACTTGAGCAGCACGACATCCCGGGCGAACTCCTCTTTCAGCGTGGGATCGGTCATCGCCGCGCCGCCGTACTTGATCACCACCGTCTTGCCGTGGAACTCCCGGATGTAGGGCAGGGCCTCTAGGAGGGTGGCTACGTCGCGCATGTGGTCATGGGGAGCCATCAGCTCGTGTACTCCGCGTTGAACCGCACATACTCCGGCGAGAGGTCGGAGAAGAAGACCTCCGTCTCTCCCCCATCGCCCGGCAGCGTCAGCACGTACTCCACCTCCTGGCCCTGAACGAGAGGCTCGAGCTCGCGCAAGTCGTCGATGACCGCCTCGCCGCCGGAGACCACCAGCCTGCCCTCGATCTCCAGGTCGGCGACGAACCCGTCGCCGCGGGGATAGGCCATTCCCGCCGCCTGCAGGATGCGGCCGAAGTTTGGGTCGCCGCCGTGCAGCGCGGTCTTGACCAGGTTCGAGTTGGCTATCGCTCGAGCCACGGGCTCCACGGTGTCCGAGGCCCCGCGCACGACGACCCGGCCCACGCGCTTGGCGCCTTCGCCGTCGGACACCATGCGCAGCGCCAGCTGGCGAAGGAGCGCGTCCATCGCCTCTCCCAGGCGAAGCTCGGCGGCCGTCTCGGGTTCGATCCGAACGCCCGAGGCGCCGCCCGCCAGCACGAACACGGTGTCGCTGGTCGAGAGCTGGCCGTCGACCGTGATGCGGTCGAACGACCGCTTGACCGTCACGCCGGTCAGCAGCTCCACTGTCCCTGCCGACATCTCGGCGTCCGTCTGCACGAAGCACAGCATCGTCGCGAACCGGGGAGAGATCATCCCCCCGCCCTTCGCCTGGGCCGCGAGCCGGACGGTGCCATCGGGAAGTGAGACCTCGAAGCAGCCGCGCTTTGCCCCCCGGTCGCTGGTGAGAATCGCGCAGGAGAACTCATCCGCATCTGCCGCCAGCCGCGGGACCGCGGCGCGCACGCCGTCCAGCAGCTTCTGCCGCGGGAGCTCATTGCCGATAACGCCGGTCGATGCCACCCCCACCTGGGCCGGCTCGATCGCCAAGAGCTCAGCTGCCAGCGCCTGTGTGGCGAGCGCCGTCTCGAGCCCTCTGGCCCCGTCGCCGGTGTTGGAGCCCCCCGAGTTCGCGACCACAGCCCGCAGACGGTGCAGGTCGGCCTCCCGTGAAGCGATCACCGGCGCGCCGACGCGGGCGTTGGTCGTGAACCGTGCCGCCGACGCGGTCTCCGCGCGCTCCGAGAAGAGCACTCCGACGTCCAGGCCCTCGGGCTTCAGCCCGGCGGCGACCCCGGCCGCCCGGAATCCGAGCGGCAGCGCCGTGGGCTCGAGCTCCGTGACGTGCTCCGGCTTCTCGATCCAGCGCGAATCAAAGAAGGAACGGCTCATGAGATCCCCTCCCCCTCCCCGAGCCCGAACATCAGGTTGAGGTTCTGGACCGCCTGCGAGGCGGCACCCTTCCATAGGTTGTCGATCGCCGCGAACACGAGCACCCGGCCCGTGCGGGCATCGGTGTGGACAGAGATCCTGCAGATGTTCGTCTCGCGTACGTCGCGCACACCCGGGGGCGAGGGCACCACCTCCACGAATGGCTCGCCGTCGTAGAAGCCACCGTAGAGCTCGAGCAGATCGCTGTCCGGGTCGTCCGCCGGGGTCACGTAACAGGAAACGAGCTCGCCCTGATCGAGCGGCAGCAGGTGCGGGATGAACGTCACCCTGACCTCGGCCCCCAAGGCGAACAGCTCCTGCTCGATCTCTGGCGTGTGGCGGTGGCGGGGGACGCCGTAGGCGTTGACGTTCTCGTCTACGGTCACGAAGTGGGTCTTCTCGGTCGGGGCCCGTCCGGCCCCCGACACGCCGGATTTGGCGTCGATCACCACGTCCCCGATCAGCCCCTCCCGCGCCAGCGGCGCCAAGGCCAATAGGGCCGCGGTCGGATAGCAGCCGGGGTTGGCCACCAGGTCGGACTGGCCGATCCGGTCCCGGTAGGAGAGCTCGGGCAGTCCATAGACGGCTGCGTCCAGCAGCTCCGGGGCCGGGTGCTCGCGATACCACTGCCCGTACAGCCCCGCGTCGCGAAGGCGGAAGTCCGCGCTCAGGTCGACCACCCTGACCCCGCGCTGGCGCAGCTCGGCGACGACCGGTGCCGCTGCGCCGTGGGGATAGGCGACCACGGCGGCGTCGACGTCGGCGTGGCTGTCGATGTCGAACTCCTCGAGCACGATCGGAACGCGGTGGTAGGGATAGAGATCCGCCAGGGTCTTTCCGACGTCGGAGCGCGCGGTCAGGGCCTGCAGGCTGAACTTCGGATGGCCGTAGAGCAGGTGGGCGGTGAGCGCGCCGGTGAAGCCGGCGGCTCCAAAGACCGAGACCGTGGGCGTTGAGTCGCTAGGCACGGATGCTCCCCTCGAGCCGCTGCTCGATCGCCTGCACAATGGCCCCGCGGCGCTCGGCCACCTCCTCGTCTCTCAGCGTCCGGTCGGGCGCGCGGTACGTCAGCCGGATGGCCAGCGACACCTTCCCCGGCCCGATCCGCTCCGGATCGCGGTACACGTCGAACACCTCGGCGCGCGCAAGCAGCGGCGCGCCGGCCTCGAGCGCCGTCTCGATCACATCGCGCGAAGCGACGCTCTCCGCCACCACCACCGCGAGGTCCTCATGGACGGCGGGGAAGGTCGTGACATCCTCGTAGATCGGGATGGCCGGCTCCCCCACAGCGTCCAAATCGAGCTCGAAGGCCGCGACCGCCTGCTCTAGATCCCACTCCGCCGCCACCAGCGGGTGGATCTCGCCGATCCACCCGACCTCGACGTCGCGCGCTCTGACCTTCGCGGCCCTGCCGGGACGCAGGAAGGGCTGATCGCCCGGCTCGACGGTCCACGGAACCCGGAGCTTGTCGAGCAATCCCATCAGCACGCCTTTGGCTGCGAAGAAGTCGGCCTGCCTGGGGTCAGGGTCACGCCAGGTCTCATGGTGCACCGGGCCCGCCATCAAGACGCCCACGTGGTAGGGCTCGTCGGGGAGCCCGTGTCCCTTGCGCGGGAGGTACACCGCGCCGGCCTCGAACAGCCGGATCGCGGTGGCCCCGCGAGAGTGGTTCCAGGCCGCCGTGTCGAGCAGCGATCCGATCAGCGCCGTGCGCAGGCGCGACTGCTCGGTGGAAAGCGGGTTCTCGAGCTCTACCGCCGGCTGCTCGGGCACGCGCAGGCGTTGGGCCAGGCCGGGGCCCACGAAGCTCCAGCCGACGATCTCGTATAGCCCCTGTGCAGCCAGTGCGTCCGCGGCCGCCCGCCGGAGCTTCTGCTGCGCGGTCAGCTGAGCACCCGCCAGTCCTGCGCCCCGCGCCAGCGCAGACTCCGCCGCCCGGTGGGTGGCGGGGAGCGTGGCGGGGAGCTTGTCGAGCGCCTCCAGCCGTGCGACCTCCTCGATGACGTCCGCTTCCCGGCTGATATCTGCCCGGCGGAAGGCGGGGGGCCTGACGTCCAGGCCGTCGGATGCCGCCTCCACTTGGAACCCGAGCGCCTCCAGGATCTGCTCGCTGCGTGCGCGCTCGATCGCCACCCCCAGCAATCCGCTCACGCGCGAGTCCCTGAGCCTGATGGTGGGCGGCTCGGGCCCCGGGCCGCCGACGTCGATCGTCCCCGGCTCGAGGCGGGCCCCACACAGCTCGACCATCAGCCTCGTGGCCACCGCCTGGGCCTCAAGGGCCTGCTCGGGCTGAAGCTGCTTCTCGAACCTGGTCGACGCCTCGGTCCGGAGGCCGAGCCTCAGGGAGGTGCGGTGGATGTTGGCGCCGTTCCAATTCGCGACCTCCATCAGCACCCGGGTTGTGTCGGCGCCGACTTCGGAGCGGGCGCCTCCCATCACGCCGGCGATCGAGGTCGGACTTTCGCCGTCTTCGATCACGACCATGTCCGGGTCGAGCGTCCGCAGCTGACCGTCGAGGGTCTCCATCCGCTCTCCGTCGTTTGCCCGGCGGACGGTCAGCCTGTGGCCCGCCACCCGGTCGAGGTCGAAGGCATGCAGCGGCTGTCCCGTCTCGAGCATCACGTAATTGGTGATGTCCACCACGTTTGAGATGGGCCGCTGTCCCGCGGCCATCAGCCGCGCCTTGAGCCACGGTGGCGAGGGCCCGATCTTGACGTCCTCGAACACACGGCCCGTGAAGCGGGGGCAGAGGTCCGGGCACAGCACGTCCACGGCCGCGGCCTCCACCTCCCCCGGCCCGCCCAGATCCGAGGCCCAGGGCGCAGGTCGCAGCGGCGCGCCGGTAGAGGCGTGCAGCTCCCGGGCCACCCCGTAGATCCCCAGGCAGTCCGGCCGGTTGGGCGTGATCTCCAGCACCAGGACGTCGGTGGCGATCGGCAGCACGGTCTCAAGCGGCTGGCCCGGCCTGCGGCCGTCGTCCTCGAGCACCAGGATCTCCTCGTGGTCAGGCCCGATCGCAAGCTCGTCTTCGGCCAGGATCATTCCCTCGGAATCGACCCCCCGGAGCTTCGCCTTCTGAAGCGTGGTGCCGTCCGCCATAACCGCCCCCGGCCTGGCGACGGCCACGAGCTGGCCCTGCCGTACGTTGGGGGCGCCGCAGACGATTTCCACGGGCGAGCCGTCGCCGACATCCACCGTGCAGACGCTGAGGCGGTCGGCGTCGGGATGGCCCTTGGTCTCGAGCACCCGGCCAACCACGAACCGATCGACTGCGGTAACCCCATAGCGCTCGACCCGCTCCACCTCCGTCCCGGTCATCGCCAGCCGCTCGGCCACCTTCGCCGCCGGCAGATCGGGCGCGCAGTATTGGCTGAGCCATTCCAGCGGAGCACGCATCAGCCGAACTGCTCCAGCATCCGGAGGTCGTTGTCGTAGAGGAGGCGCAGGTCAGGGACGCCGTGCTTGAGCATCGCGATCCGTTCGATCCCCATCCCGAACGCAAACCCCTGGATCTTCTCGGGGTCATAGCCGTATTCGCGAACGTGCTCGAACACGTTGGGGTCGACCATCCCGGCCCCCAGGATCTCGATCCAGGCCGTGCCCTTGCACAGCGGGCAGCGCTTGCCGTCCTCGGCGACCCCGTCCGTGCAGTTGAAGCAAGAGACGTCGAGCTCGACGCTCGGCTCGGTGAAGGGGAAGAAGTGGGGGCGGAGCCGAACCTCGCGCTCGGGCCCGAAGATCGCGCGGGCGAACGCCAGGAACGTGCCCTTGAGGTCCGCGAGCGTGACGTCCGTGTCGACCGCCAGCCCCTCGACCTGGTGGAACTGGGGCGTGTGGGTGGAGTCCGAGTCCGGTCTGAAGGTCCGGCCGGGGATGACGATGTAGATGGGCGGCGGTTGCTGCTCCATGGCCCGGATCTGCATGGGGCTGGTGTGGACGCGGAGCAGCACGGCGTTGGGATCGAAGATGTCCGCGGTCGGCTTGACGTAGAAGGTGTCCGTCATCAGCCGCGAGGGGTGCGTCTGAGCGTGGTTCAGCGCGTCGAAGTTGTAGTAGACCGTCTCCACCTCGGGTCCCTCGGCGATGTTGAACCCCAGGCCGATGAACACATCCTCGATCTCGCGCCGGGTCTGGGTGATCAGGTGAAGGTGCCCGACGCTCGGCAGCGGGTCGGCGGGAAGGGTGATGTCCACCCGGTCCTCCGTCAGCCGCCTGTCGAGCTCTGAGGCCTCGAGCTCTCGCGCCCTGCGCTCGATCTGCTCCTCGAGCATCCGGCGGGCCTCGTTGGCCGCCTTGCCGGTCTGTGCTCGCTGCTCGGACGGCAGCTGGGCCACGTTGCGCAACAGGTTCGGCAGCTCGGCCTTGCGGCCCAGATAACGGATCCTCACCTCCTCGAGCGCCTGCGCGCTCCGGGCGCCCGCGATCGCCTGCTCGGCCTCCTCTCTGAGCTGGGCGATCTTCTCGAGCATCAGGAGCTGATCCTATGGCTGAGCTCGTAGAGGGCGATGGTTGTGGCCATGGCGGCATTGAGGGAGTTGGTGTGGATGGGGATGTGGGCCACATGGTCGGCCTTCCTCACCAACTCGTCGGGCAACCCCTCCCGCTCAGAGCCCACCATCAGAACGATGTCCCCTGACTTCGGACTGTCCGAAGTGGAGAGCCAAAGTTCGTGCAGCGGGACCCCGCGGCCCGGCACCAGGGCGATCTTCATCCCCGGCAGGGGGCCCTCCTTGGCGACTGGCACGGTGAAGATCGCCCCCATCGACGCCCTAACCGCCTTGGGGCCAAAGGGGTCCGCAGACCCTGGCCCGAGCACCGCACAAGACACCCCGAACGCCTCGCCGCTTCTCAGGACGGCGCCCACGTTCCCGGGATCGTGGACTCCATGCAGGTAGACGCACAGCGGCCCCACGGGATGCGGCGCCCACCGCTCCTCGTAGACAGCCAGGGTTCGCGTACCCGACCCAATCCCAGATGCCGAGGCCAGTAGCCCCGAGTCCACCTCCTCGCCGGGCAGGCCGCTGCCCGCCACGCAGAAGCGCTCGAGCGCGGTCCACCCGGCCGCATCGGCCGCCGCCAGCAGATCCTCGCCCTCCGCCACGAACCGATGCGAACGCTCCCGCCAGCGCTTGCGCATCCGGAGCTTGCGGATCTCCCTGAGCTTTCGGTTGTGGGTGCTTGTGATGGTCATTAATGAAAAAGGCGCCGCTTAAGAGCGGCGCCCGTTATTGGTGCTGGATGGTCGGCGTCTCGTCAGCCGGCCGCCAGCGCCTCGCGGGCGCGGTCGGCAAAGCGTCGGAAGGTGTCGGCGTCGCGGACGGCGATGTCCGCAAGGATCTTGCGGTCGAGCTCCACGCCGGCCAGCTGGAGCCCGTGGATGAACTGAGAATAGGAGAGGCCGTTCTGTCGGGCGGCGGCGTTGATCCGCGTGATCCACAGGCGGCGGAAGTCACGCTTGCGGTTCCGACGGTCCCGATAGCTGTACTGATCGGCCTTGAGCACCGCCTCCTTGGCCTTGCGGTAGTGGCGGCTGGCGTCGCCCCGGTACCCCTTGGCCAACTTGAGCGTCGCGCGACGCTTCTTGCGAGCGTGGATGGAGCGCTTGACGCGGGTCATTTCTTGCTCCCCAGCAGCTCCTTGACGCGCCCGGCATCGTGGGTGGAGATCACCTTTGGGGCACGCTGGCGCCGCTTGCGCTTGGGCGACTTCTTCTCGAGGATGTGAGAAGAGAACGCGCGCCGGCCGTGCACCTTGCCGGTGGCGGTCACCTTGAAGCGCTTCTTCGTGCCTGAGTGCGTCTTCATCTTGGGCATCGCGGTGGCTTAGTAAAGCAGAGCAACGACGCCCGGCCTAAGCAGTTTCGGCGACTAAGCCGCTTGATCGGCGTCCGCGCCGACGCCGGTGCGTGTCCCGGTCGGCTGGCCCTCGGCGTGACCGTCGCCGTCCGCTCTGGCCTCGCCGTCGGCGCGACCGTTGGCGTCCGCACCATCCTCGCCGGCGCCGTCCTTGTCCCCGGCCAGCACCGCCTTCGAGGGCGCCAGCAGCATCGTCATGTTGCGCCCGTCCTGGATCGGGGACTGCTCGATTACGGCCAGGTCCGAGAGCTCGCCGGCAAGGCGGTCGAGCAGCGCGGTCCCGCGCTCGGGATGCGTTACCTCGCGGCCCCGGAACATGATCGTGATCTTGACCTTGTCCTTCCCGCGCAGGAAGCGGGCCACGTGGCCCTTCTTGGTGTCGTAGTCGTTCTGGGCGATCTTGGGACGAAACTTGATCTCCCGGATCGTGATCTGCTGCTGGTGCTTGCGCGCGGCCTTCTGCTTCTGGGCCTGCTCGTACTTGTACTTGGAGTAGTCGAGCACCCGCGTCACGGGCGGACGAGCCTCGGGCGCCACCTCGACCAGGTCGAGATCGCGCTCCTGCGCGTAGCGGAGCGCCTCCTCGGTTGGGACGATCCCGATCTGCTTGCCGTCTTCGCCTATGAGGCGAACCTCGGGTACGCGGATCCGGTCGTTGATCCTGGTCGGGTCCCGCTCAGGCGGTCGCCGGTCGAGCTTCCTAGGGACCGGCACTAGCTGCGGTGTGGACGGGACGTCAAACGGTGCCGGGCCGTATGTAAATCAGGAATTTGATCAACGCGAGCGAGTATAGCGGCGGTCGGGTGCCCCGAGTGGGAGTTAGGACCGGGGCGCGCGCCTGGAGACGAGCTCCTGAATGCGCGCCGCGAAGTCGGCCACGGTGGTCGATCCGGTGTCGCCCAGCCGGTGCTCACGCACCGAAACCACGTCCCCCTCGGCCTCCCGGTCGCCGACCACCAGCATGTAGGGGATCCGGCGCAGCTCGGCGTCGCGAACCTTCTTCGAAATCGACTCTGAGCGCTCGTCGAGCTCCACCCGCAGCCCCTCCTCGAGGAGCCGGCCGCGCACGCGCGAGCCGTACTCCAGGTGACGATCGGCGATCGGCAGCACGATCGCTTGCACCGGCGCAAGCCAGAGGGGAAATTCTCCACCGTAATGCTCGGTGAGGATCCCGATCAGGCGTTCGAACGAACCGAACAGCGCGCGGTGGATCATCACCGGCTGGTGCTCGGCGTTGTCCTCCCCGGTGTAGGTCAGCTCGAACCGCGAGGGCATCATGTAGTCGAGCTGCACGGTGCCTAGCTGCCAGGAGCGGCCGATCGAATCGGTCATATGCAGGTCGATCTTCGGCCCGTAGAAGGTCCCTTCTCCTTCTGCGATCTCGTACTCCAGCCCGCGCCGACGCAGCGCCCCGGCCAAGGCCCCCTCCGCGTGGTCCCAGGTCTCGTCTTCTCCCAGGCGGTTGTCCGGCCGCGTTGACAGCTCGACCCGCGGGTCGAAGCCCAGCAGCTCGTACAGGTAGAAAGCCAGATCGAGGCATCTGAGCACCTCGTCCTCGATCTGGGCCTCGGTACAGAAGATGTGCGCGTCGTCCTGGGAGAACTGCCTCACCCGCAGCAGTCCATGCAGGACGCCGCTCGGCTCGTGGCGGTGCACCAGCCCTTGCTCGGTCAGGCGGATCGGGAGCTCACGGTAGGAGCGGCGATCAGACTTGAAGATCTGGACATGGGCGGGGCAGTTCATCGGCTTGAGCCCCATCTGCCGCCCCTCCACATCGGTGAAGTACATGTTGTCGCGGTACTTGTCCCAGTGCCCGGACTGCTTCCACAGCTCGACGTCGTAGAGGATCGGCGTGCGGACCTCGGTGTAGCCACGGGCCCGGTTCTGCTCTCGCCACAGATCGGTCAGCGCGTTCCAGACCACGACTCCGGCCGGCAGCCAGAACGGCGCCCCTTGCGAAATTTCGCTGAACATGAACAGGCCGAGCTCTCGTCCTAGCTTGCGGTGGTCTCGAGCCCTCGCCTGCTCCAGCCGCTGCAGGTACTCCTCCAGATCCTTGGTCGAGAAGAACGCGGTCCCATATACGCGCGTGAGCATCGCCTTGCTGGCATCCCCCCGCCAGTACGCGCCCGCGACCGACCGCAGCTTGAACGCCTTGATGCGCTTCGTCGACGGCGAATGGGGACCAGCGCAGAGATCTGTGAACGGACCGTTTGTGTAGAGGGAGACGGTGTCTACGCCCCGGTCTCGGATCAGGTCCTCGATCAGCTCGACCTTGTAGTCCTGCCCCTCGCGCGTGAAACGTGCGAGCGCGTCGCCCACGGAGATGTCTTCGCGCACGAACCGCTCGTCGGCGTCGATGTGCTCTCGCATCTTGGCCTCGATCCGTTCGAAGTCCGCGTCCGAAACGGTGACGCCCTCGGGGAAGTCGAAGTCGTAGTAGAAGCCGTCCTCGATCGGCGGCCCGATCGAGATCT
>DAIPIC010000033.1:0-25050 GCA_036771025.1 Solirubrobacteraceae bacterium | reverse complement strand
CTCGTCGGCGGCCGCCATGACGATGATCGTGTTCTCCATCGCCCCCGCCTCCTCGAGCGTCTCGGCGAGTGCCACCACCGTCGACTTCCGCTGTCCGATGGCCACGTAGACACAGATCAGGTCCCGGTCTTGGTTGTTGATGATCGTGTCCACGGCGATCGCCGTCTTGCCCGTCTGGCGATCGCCGATGATCAGCTCGCGCTGCCCCCGGCCGATAGGGATCATGGAATCGATCGCCTTCAGCCCGGTTAGCATCGGCTCCTTCACGGGCTGGCGCTGAACGACACCCGGAGCCTTGTGCTCGGAGGGCCGAGTGTCGGAGGTCTTGATCTCGCCCTTGCCGTCGAGGGGACGGCCGAGCGGGTCGACGATCCGTCCCAGCAGCTCATCGCCGACCGGGATTTCAAGCAGGCGCTTGGTGCGCTTCACCGTGTCCCCCTCCACGATCTGCTCCCACTCGCCGAACAGCACGGCTCCCACGTTGTCCGACTCGAGGTTGAGCGCCAAGCCCGTGACGTCGTGGGGCAGCTCGAGCATCTCGAACGACATGCAGTTCTCCAGTCCGTGGATCCGGCAGATGCCGTCGGCCACCGACAGCACGGTTCCCACCTCTGTGAGCTCCGCTTCCTGGGTGTCCAGGCCTTCGATCCGGCTCTTGAGGATTGAGGTGATCTCGTCTGGCTTGATCTGCATGTTGGTGACGGACTCCTTGGAAAGCGTGGGAAGGCCGAAGCCTCAGCCCTACGCGACTTGCTTGCGAAGTTGGTTCAGGCGGCTACGGATCGATGCGTCGAGAATAGAGTTACCCACTCGGAGCACGATCCCGCCAAGGATGGCGGAATCTACGTGGCTGGAGAGCTCCACGTTCTGTCCTGTCTGCTCACGGATGCGGTCGCCGACTGCGTTCACGGTCTGCTCGTCGAGCTCGACGGCGCTGGTGACCTCGACCGGCAGGAGCCTGTTGACCTCGTCCCAGAGCGCTTCGAAGCGGTCCCGGATGCGGAAGATGGCCGGCATGCGGTGCTCCTCGATCAGCAGCTCGAGGAAGCTCATGAACGTTTCCTCCGCGCCTTCGATCGTCCGCTTCAGCGCGTCCTTCTTTTCCGCGCTCGAGAAATACGGCGAGAAGAAGAACGTGGCCAGCTCGCGGTTTTCGTGCAGGGCATCGGCGAACTGCCCCAACTGCTCGCGAATGACGTCGAGGAGGTCGCGCTCCTGGGCGACCTCGAACAGCGACCGCGCGTAGACCCGGGCGATCTCCTCCATCCTCTACTCCCCTGAGGCGCTGAGGGTGCTGAAGTCGAGCTCCGACAGGGCCTCCTCCACGAGGCGACGTTGATCCTCTTCGTCCAGGACCTTGCGGGTGACCTTCTCGGTGGCCGTCACCGTCAGGTCGGCGACTTCTCTGCGGATCTCGTCGATCGCCCGCCGGGTCTCGGCCTCGATCTCGCGGCGGGTCTGCTCCATGAGCTGCTCGCGCCGGGCCTTTGCCTCCTCCGTCGAGTCGCGCTCGTGGATCTCCGCCGCCTTGCGGGCACGCTGAACGATCTCCTCCGCCTGCTGGCGGGCCTCGGCCAGCCGCTCGCGATACTCGGCCAGCAGCTGGTCGGCCTCCCGGCGGGTCTGCTCCGCCGCATCGATCGAGTCCTCGATCGCGCGTTGGCGCCGATCGAGTGCCTGAGAGATGCGAGGGAACGCCAGCTTCCACAGGGCGATCATCGACAGGGCGAACAGAATCAATGTCCACACCATCAGCCCCACGTTGGGCTTGACCAGAAACGACCCGCTCGAGGCCGCCGGCGTCAGGGTGGCTGCGACGCCGGTCATCTCAGGTCAGCACGTAGGAGAGCAGGCCGGCTACCAGCCCGTAGAAGAAACAAGCTTCGGTCAACGCGAATCCCAGCCACTGGATGCTGGTGATCTCGTCGCGCATCTCGGGCTGGCGCGTGACCGCCTCGATCACCTTGCCGAAGATGATTCCGATCCCGACCCCGGCGCCGACCGCGCCGAGGCCGCCGCCGACCCCGATCCCGAAGCCTTTGGTGATGCCGCCTGATGAGGAGGCGGCTAGCGAGAGGAGATGTGCAAGCACTTGAGATCAGCTCCTTTTCTTACCTAGTGATGGGTGACGGCGCCGCCGATGTAGATGGCAGCGAGCGTGGCAAAGATGAACGCCTGAAGCGTGGCGACCAGCCCCAGCTCGAACAGGTATACGGCCCATGCGAACGGCATCGTGAACCACCCGAGGAATGACAGCCCCAGGATCACGGCCAGGCCCCCGGCCATGAACAAGATGATCATGTGACCGGCGAGGATGTTCGCGAACAACCGGACGGTCAGAGAGATGAGGCGCATGAACGTCGATACGACCTCGAGCGGGAAGATCAGCAGCAGCATCGGCCCGCTCACCCCGGCGGGGATCAGGCTCTTGATGTAGCCCTTGACTCCCTGGACGCGGAACCCGACCCCGTTGAAGGCGAAGAACACGACCAGAGCCAGCGCGAGCGGGACCGAGATGTTGGCGGTCGCCGCATACAGCGCGAACGAGGGAATGTGCGCGCCGAACAGGCTGAACTTCTGCTCGCTGTTGGTGGGAAGCGGCAGGTATCCGATGATGTTGCTCCACCACAGGAACAGGAACAGGGCGCCGAGGAATGGAAACCACCTGGCGGCCAACTGGTCCGGCATGTTCCCCCGCGTGATGTTGTCGCGCATCAGGGAGTAGAGAACCTCGACCGTGGTCTGCACGCGATTCGGCCGAGCCTGCATACGACGGGAGATCCAGAGCATCGTCAGCGTCGTCAGGACCGCGGCGATGAACAGGTAGAGCACGGCCCGGTTGATGCTGAAGACGCCCAGGTGCACCCAGTCGGTGAGCTTGAACTCGTTCTGGATCTGGAACTCGCTGTTCTTGTGCGTCTTTAGCCCGTAGGCCACCGCCAGCAACACGAGCCCCGCGATCCACAGTCCGGTGACTCCCCAAATTACGCGCCGGGTTCTGCTCATCGCATGCCTACCCGTGTCAGTGCCGAAGTGGCCAGCTGGACCGTGAATGCCGCCGCGATCACGACCAGAGCGGCCAGCCCGTCATCGCGGGTGCCGCTTCGCCGGGCCAGCACGACGGCCAGCGCCAGCAGGAAGAGCCGCCCCAGCATGTAGCCGAGACGAATGCCGATCTGCGTCCGCGCGTCTTCGCTTGCGTTCGCGGTCCGCTCGACCGCTACGCCCACGGCGCGCAGTACGAGCCACGCACCGCCGCCGATCCCGTAGCCGAGCGCTGGGACGCCGATGAGCAGCATGATCGGTGCGGCGAGGAGCACCAGCACCACGTCGAAGTAGCGCAGCAAAAGCATCGGATCAGATGAGGGGGCGGAAGCGCTTAGCGACAACGGCGATCCCCGCGAAGAAGCCGACGAAGAACCCCGCCAGGAGAAGCGGTACGACACTGCCGACGAGCACTTCCAAGCCCGCCCCCGCTCCGGCGAAGATCGCGTTCACGGCCAGCAGCAGCCCACCAGCGCCGGCGGCGTCGCTCCCGGTCAGCGGTCGGCGCTGGTTTGTCATGGTGACGGTTCATCTACGGCGATTTCACCTGTTGCGGAAGTACCCTACCGACGCGGGAATCTCACCGCCACGTAGGGCAAAGTTGAAAAGACGGGCGGTCACCGCCGACGGCAGCTCGCGCTCGGTTCCGTTCGTCTCGGATGATCGGTCGGCCGCGCTCCGGCTGCCTGCGGGGCTCCAGTCGACGACGACCTGGTCCTCCTGCCAGCCAACCGGCGGGCTCCACCGCCGGTTTTAGCCGGCGGCGCCTCACATTTTCACATACAGACAGTATGGATGTCAAGTGCAGGCGAACGGCGGGGGCGGGGGGCGTCGTCCCACGCGCTGCAGGAACGATGTCGATTCACCTCCACAGCTCGGAAGCAAATCGTCAGAGTTCGACGTTGCGGGCCGTCAGCCGCGGGCGGGCAGCGACGGCTTCCAGAGCTGCCCCTCCGCCCACATCGCGGCGAGGCCGGCCCGGGGCAGCCCCATGGCCCCCTCGTAGACCAGAAATCGCGGCTCCCAGCGGGGGAAGAACTTGGCGTTGAAGCGGTAAAGGCTCTCGATCTGGAAGTAGCGGTTCCCCAGCGCCACCAGCCGTCCCAGAAGCCTCTCGGAGCGCTTCTCCGGGGAGTGCAGCCAGCGGGCGAACGCGGCGAAGTTCAGCGACAGCTCCTCGATGCCCTGCTCCCGGAGGAGCTCCGCGGCCCTGGCCACCATGAACTCCATGAGCCCGTTTGGGGTCTCGGGGTCGCGACGCATGAACGACAGCGATACTGCCGGCCGCCCGTAGCACGGGACGAAGTGAAGAACCCCCCGGACCGTGTCGTCCGCGTCGACGGCGAGCAGCACCAGGGTCTCCTCTCGATGGTCGCCCTGGAGCGAGTCCAAGGCCATCGAGAAACCGCGCTCGGGCGCCCCCTGCCTGCCCCGCTCGAGCACCTGCTCGAGCTCTTGAAGCCTCGCCTGATCGAGGGCGGGCCACTCTCGCAGCTCGGCCCGGTAACCGGCCTTCGACAGCCGGGTCACGGACTGCCGGACCTTGCGGATGGGACGACCGTCGAGCGAGAAGCGATCAAGCTCGATGACGGCCTCATCGCCCAGGTAGAGCGTCCGGAGCCCGAGCGCCTCGTACAGTGGGCACAGCCGCTCGCTCGCGCCCACCGCTCCCAGCCTGAGCCCTCTGACGTCGGCAAACGCACGCAGGTCGGCCAGCAGCCCGGGAAAAGAGCTCTCATCCCCCACCGGGTCGCCCGAGGTCAACAGGACGCCGTTCTCGATCCGGTAGCCGAGGAACGCACTTCCGTCGGAGGCGAAGAAATAGCGCTTGTCGCGGCGGAGCTTGAAGAACGACAGCGTGTCTCGGCCATGGGCCCGGACGAGATCCGCGGCGGCTGCTCTGGCGCCGGGCCCGGGGAGGGCGGCGGGAGCGGCCAGTGGGCGGAAGATGACGTAAGCGGCGGCCAGCAGGGTGGCGATGGCGGTGATCTGAACCGCGTCGGGCTCCGATGCCCAGGCGGCGAGCACCGCAACCGCAAGGCCCGCGGCCAGCAGCAGCGGAACGCGCCAGGCGGCGGACCGCAGCGTGATCGGGTCGTGCCGGACATAGAAGGCACTGGCTCCGGCGACCAGCGCGGCGGCGACGCCCCACGTGATCGCCGTCTCCTCGAAGTCCAGCCCCTTCAAGAGGTCGAATGCGCCGAGCACCACCATCAGGAGGATCGCCACCTGCCAGGCGCGCCGGCGGCGCTTCAGCAGATAAGGAGCGACCAGCAGCAGCGCAGCGCCGGCCGGCAAGGCGAGGGCATGGAAGAGCCGCATCGCCTGGAGCGGCTCGTATGCGAGGAGCAGGTGTCCGCGCCAGCGGATCGTTGGGGTCAGCGCCGACGCGACATTGATTGCGCCCACGAATGCGGCCGAGAGCGCGGCCACACGGGGAAGGGAGCGTTGCACGGACATGAGGTACGCGGGTCGCACCCCAGGGTTACGGCGGCGGCGGGCCCGATCCTTCCCGCGAAGGCCGTCATATCCTTTATCCATGCCGCTTTACGAGTTCCGGTGTCGTTCATGCAAGGCAGTGTTCGAGGAGCTCGTACGAGGCGATGAGGTACCGGCCTGCCCGTCGTGCGGGGCCGCAGGCCCGGAGCGGCTGATCTCGTCGGTCTCGCCAAGGCTCAAGTTCGGGTTGCGCGGGGGGGAGGCCCGGCGCTCGAACGCGATCAGGCGTGCCCGCGAGGAGCAGCGGCGGGAGCGACGTGCCGAGCGGCGGGCTCGCCGCGGCGACGGCTGACGCCGGTCCGCGGCAGCAACAACGTGAGCGCCAGCCCGAGCAGCGGCAGCGCAGCCACGGCTTCGAACACAGCCCGCAACCCGTGGGCATCCGCGAGCAACCCGAGCAGCGGCGCGCCGACGCCACCCAAGCCGATGGAGAGCCCAATCGTGACTCCCGCCGAGACGCCGAGCCTTCCGGGCAGGTACTCCTGGCCGAGCACGATCGTCACGGCGAAGGTGGCGATGGTCGCTGCCCCGACCAGCGTGGCGAACAGCACCCCCAGCACCTGGCCGGAGAAGATCAGGCCGATCACCAGCGCGGGGATGGTGGCCATCGAGCCGACCAGGACCGCTCGGCGGCCGAAGCGGTCGGCGAGCGGCCCTCCGACCAGCGTTCCCGCGGCCCCCCCGATCAGCATCGCCGACAGGGCGGCGCCGCCAACGGCCTTGCCGGCGTGCAGCACGTGGATGTAGTAGAGGGGGATGAACGTGATCAGCCCGAAGTAGATGAACGACCGCACGGCGATCACGAGCGCCAGGATCGTGAAGGGTCGCCACGCCTCATGCTCGTCGCTTCGCGTCACCCGACCGCCCACCACATCACTCCGGAACGACCGCAGGCGGGGCAACTCGTATGCCAGGACACCGGCCATGAGCCACGTCGGAGCTAGCACAAAAAGCGTGCCGTGGAGCCCGAACGCGAGCAGCGCCGGCGTCAGCAGGACCGGTCCCAGCGCGAAGCCGACGTTGCCTCCCACCGAGAACAGGCTCATGCCGCTGGCGCGACGCGCTCCGGACACGTAGTTGGCAAACCGCGAGCCCTCGGGATGAAATGCCGCCACGCCCACGCCGCTCAACAGCACGGCGGCGAAGGTCAGCCCGTAGCTCGGTGACACGCCGACCAGAGCGATTCCGAGGCCGCCGAGAGCGGGGCCGAGGGGCATCAGCCAGGGCAGCGACAGGCGGTCGGAGAGATGCCCGAACAGCGGCTGGATGACCGAGCTCGAGATCGTCGCCGCCAGCACCAGCGCGGAGGCGGCCGCGTAGCTCAGGTGATCACGGGTGATCAGGAAGGGCAGCAGTGCGGGCACCGCGCCCTGCGCCACATCCGTGAACAGGTGCCCGGCGGATAGCGCCGCCATCGCGCGGCGATCTACGCCGGCCCGGGTGGCAGGGGCACTCATCGCTCGAGCTCTCGGAGCGCGCTCCGGACCTTGCGCCGCTTGTCGACCAGCTCCCGCTCGAGCTTCTTGAGCTCGTCTTGGCGCCCCCGGACCAGCTCCAGCTGCGTCGTGATGTGTCCCAGGGCCTGCTCCAGCAACTGCCTGCGCTCTGGCAACTGGTCGGTTTCCTGAAGCTTTCGGCGAAGGTCGGCACGTGCGGCCTGCGCCTCCAGCAGCCTCGAGAGCTCGTCGAGCGACAGGCCCAGCAGGCTTCGCAACCTGACGATCTCCCGCAGCCGCTCCACGTCCGCTTCTGTGTAGGAGCGGTGCTTGCCCTGCTCGCGCCCGCCGCCCGGCAACAGGCCGATCTCCTCGTAGTAGCGGATCGTGCGGGGCGTGGTCCCGGTCAGCTCCGCGACCTCGCCGATTCGGAGCTTGCCTTCCGTCGTAGCGCTCATGACGCCGCCACCTCTCGAACGTCGGCTGCGGGCGCGACGGCGTCGGGGAGTGCGGCATCAGCCCTTCCAGCCTCGGCGGCCCCGGTGCGCGGCCGCGCGGCGGCCACAAACGCCCCGATGACCGACACCGCGGCGAGTGTCCACAGCGCGGTGTGCATGTTCGAGATGAACGGCTGGAGCTGTGCGTTTGAGATGTGGTTGGCGAGCCCGGAGAACACCTTGAACAGAACGTTCTTGGGGACCGCGGAGGTGACGATCGCCAGTACGAACGCGATTGAGATCACGGCGCCCGTGTTCTGGACCAGCACGCGGGCCCCGGCCGCGATCCCCCGCCTCTGTGCCTTGACGGTGCCCATCATGGCCGCCGTGTTGGGACTGTTGAACATCCCCGAGCCGATCCCGACGATGAACATGAAACTTCCGCTGGCCCAGTAGCTCGTGCTCCGCTCGAGCAGCGTCATCAGCGCCAGGCCGACCGCGGTGACCACCATCCCGAGTACAGCCAGTCCGCGCGACCCACGCCGGTCGGCCCAGATGCCCGCCAGCGGCGAGGAGACGAGCATCCCCACGGCCAGCGGCGCGAGCTTGACTCCCGCCAGGATCGGCGAGTTCCCCTGCACCCCTTGGAAGTAGAAGACGAACACGAACATCAGCGCGAACCGAGCCAGGCCATTGATGAATGCGGCGGCAGCAGCAGCCGAGAACAGGCGGTTACGGAAGATCGTCAGGTCGAGCATCGGCGCCCGGTGATGGCGCTCGATCACGACGAACACCGGCAGCAGCACCGCGGCCGCCACGAGCCCTCCGATCACGAGCGGCTTGTCCCAGCCTTCGATCCCGCCCTTTGAGATCCCGAATACCAACCCCGTCAACCCGACGAGGAACATCGCCGTGCCGAGGGCGTCGAAGGTGTGATCCTCGCCCTTGCCGCTCAGCTCCCGAAGTATCAGCGCGGCCCACAGGCTCCCCGCCAGTCCGAACGGTACGTTGAACCAGAACACCCAGTGCCAGGAGATCGCGACCAGCGCGCCGCCCAGGACCGGACCGATCACCAGGCCCACTGCCGCGACCATCGTGTTGGTGCCCATCGCCAGGCCGAGCTGCTCGCGAGGGAACGCGTCGGTGACGATCGCCGCAGAGTTGGCGAACAGGAAGGAGCCACCGATGCCCTGCAGGATCCGCCAGAGGATCAACTGCGTGCCGTTGCCCGCGAAACCCGCACCAAGCGAGGCCGCCGCGAACACGATGAATCCGGCCACGTAGGCGCGCTTGCGGCCGAACTGGTCCGACAGCCGGCCCGCGCTCAGCACCAGGACGGTCGAGGCGATCATGTAGACCAGGATCACCCACACGAGCTCCAGCAGGCTGGTGTGCAGGCTGCGCTCCAGGTCCGGCAGCGCGATGATCAGCGTCCCCGAGTTGATCGTCGCCAGCAGCATCCCCAGACTGGTGCACGACAGGGCCCACCACTTGTACGTGTCGTGATCTCGGTGGACGCCTATCCGCGGGCGGGTGGCTGCCTTGTCTGCGGCTCGAACTGCCATCTTACGTTAACGTAAGATAGCAGCGGTCTACTGAAATCCGGCCAACGTGGCCAGGATCACGAATGCCGCGACCAGGGCCGCCCCCTCGAACACGGTGGCCTCGCCATCCCCGGTGATCTGCCACACGATCACGGCCGTGCCGAACAGCGCGCCGATGTACACGGGGGCCAGGGCGAACGTGAGGGTGGTAGCCGTGGCGAGGGACACCAGCACGAGCAGCGGGTATAGGAAGGCAGCTATCTGGGACATCGAGTTCTTGACCACGGCGATCGCCAGCTCGGATCGCCCTCGGGCCGCGAGCACGATCCCCACGACGTGCTCGATGGCGTTGCCGGCGATCGCCACTATCACCAGCCCGGCGAACGCCTTCGAGATGTGGAGCGTATGGATCGTGGGCCGAAGCGCATGCACGAACCAATCGGACACGAACGCCGCGGCGACGCCGCCGGCGAGCAACAACCCAAGGCTCACAGGCGCAGCGATACGGGGCTCGGCGGCCTTTTCCGCTTTTCTCGCCGCCAGCAGGTACTGGCGCAGCCAGAGTCCGTAGGCGACCAGGATCGCGCCCGCTGCAACGATCGAGATCGTCTTCGTGTGACGGCTGGCTGGGTCGCCGGAGGCGTTCGCCAGCCCGATCAGGACGATGATGAAGGTCGAGACGAACAGCAGCGTCGCCGTGTCATTCGGGAGGCGGGAGCTGAAGCGCATGATCCCGTCGCGGGCGTGGCCGGCGCCCGCGATGATCACCAGGCCCAGCACGAGCAGCGCATTGACCACGATCGAGCCCACGAGCGCCGTCTGCGCGACGAGCAGCTCGCCCGCGTTGAGCGCGAACAGCACGACGAAGAACTCGGGGAGGTTGCCGACAGTGGCCTGAAGGACGCCGGTCGCGGCCGGGCCGAACCGCTCCCCGACCTGCTCCGTCGAGAAGGACACGAGCCACGCCACCCCGGCCAGGGCCAGCGTCGCGAACACGAAGGCCACCACGTGCGAGATGCCGCTGACATACCGCGTGACGCCCGCGGCGACTGTGGCCAGCGCCACCAGGCCAAGCAGTGCCCGCTCGGCGCGGCTCACCCGACGCGCTCGAACTCGCCAGTCTCGATGTCTCGACTGACGCGCGCTTCGATCTCGTATTCACTCGTGTCTGGATCGAGGGTGCGGAGCTCCCGCGCGCGATGGCGCCTGAACTTCAGGATCTCGAGCACGTAGACCAGGTAGATGCTGGCCGCCAGCGCGATCAGGAGGATGGCTCCCATCAGCACCGACCATCCGAGGCGGTAGTGGCCGTGGTGGTCGGAGTACGGAAGGAACCGGGCGGCGATGGCCACCGCTGCCAGCATCACGGTCCAGCCGTACAGGTAGGCCACCGTCTTCTTCTGGCTGAACCCAATCCTGGCCATCCGGTGGTGGAAATGGTTGGCGTCGGCGGACCACGGCTTGCGCCCGTACTTCAGTCGCTTGGCCACGACGAACCCGGTGTCCAGGAAGGGCACGGCGAGGATGAACAGCGGCACCACCAGTGCCACGACCGCGTTCGTCTTCAGCGAGCCGACTACCGCCACCACCCCGAGCAGATAGCCGAGGAGATTGGCCCCCGAGTCCCCCATGAATACCGAGGCGGGATGGAAGTTGTGAAACAGAAACCCCAGCGCGGCGCCGGCCGTGAGCGCCGCCAGGATCCCGGCCCCGCCGACGTGAAGGTCGAAAGCGATGATCGAGAACGCGACGCCGTCGATCGTGCACAGGCCGGCCGCCAGACCATCCACCCCGTCGGAGAAGTTGACGACATTCATCATTCCCACGAGCCAGATGACCGTCAGGTAGTCGCCGGCGTTGGGGAACTGAAGCGTCCCGAAGAACGGGAGCGTCACATCGGTCACCTTGACCCCGCCCCTCACGGCAATCACCGCAGCGGCGATCTGACCGATCAGCTTCAGAGCCGGCGATAGGTCGTGCGCGTCATCGATGGCCCCGACCAGTGCGATCAGACAGGCCCCGCCGATGATCGGCCAGGTGTGGACCGTCCCCCCGGCACCCTTGAGCGCCCCGACGGTCCGCGGCAGGTGGATCGCGTCCGGAAGCCAGATCGCGGCCGCGATCAGGACAGCGGCCAGAATCGCCAGGCCGCCGAGCTCCGGTGTCTCCGCCTGGGCCAGCCCGCGCTCGCTCGGCTTGGCGGTCGCGCCAATGCGCCGCGCGAGCCGCGCGGCCAGCGGCGTGAGTAGCGTCGCGATGACCATCGCGACGAGGAATGCGAACACGGCGTCCCAGTAGGAGGACATTGCGGCTGAGAAAGCATGCCAGCCCGGTAGGACTGGATGCGAGCAAGGCTAGGCGCCTCGCGCCGTGAGTGCGTGCGCGACGGCTACGCCGCTCGGGCGGCGAGAGCCTGGGCGACCCGCGCGATCACCGCCAATGGCTCGTCCGTGAGCTGCGCGCAGGTGACCCTGATGACCGTGTATCCCGCCGCGGCGAACACCTGATCCCGACGGCGATCCCTCTCGAAGGAGGCCCTGTCCGAGTGAAAGAGGTAGCCATCCACCTCTACGACCAAGTTATGCCCGGCCCACAGAAAATCGGCCACATATCCGAGGAGCGGCACGTTGCAACTAGGCTGCGGCAGCTCGGCAGCGCGTAGAAGCGCCCGCATCCGGCGTTCGGCCTTCGAGCGCGTGAAGCCGGAGGCTTGACCGCTTTCAAGTAAGGAAGCGAGGCGACGGATGCCCTTCCGCCCCGGAGCACGCACTAGGGCAGCTCGGATCTCGTCCAGGTTCGCCAGACCTCGCTGAAATGCCACTGCAACGGCCTCTTCCAGGTCGGCGTCCGCCGCCTCGGCCGCCAGGTCGAGGAGCGTTCGGGCCGGCGCCGTGAGAGGGAGCCGGTGCCGGATCCGGATTTCCCGACGATCCAGTGGCAAGCGGTGCAGCCGCAGCCCGTGGCGCGAGCGCCCGCTCTTGCCGACGATCGTCAACGTGACCTGGGGTGGAGGCGTTCCCAACACACCCCATATCAGGGCCGCGCTTCGGTGGCTGAGCACCGCGTACCCGCCGAAATGGAGCACGGCGGCCACCTCCTCTCCAAGCGGCTCGGCAACCGCGCGATCTACGAGGTAGACGCCGCGGTAGCGCTCGCGCAGCCGTCCGGTGCCGAGGCGATGGACGATGGCCCCGCGACCGAGTCCGGCCGCCAATAGCTGATCACGTGCGGCAAAGCCCTTCTGGATCGCCGCGATCCGTGCCAGTTCGCGGTCGCCGGTCCCCCGCACCTGTTCAGGAGCCCAAACCGGCGCAAGACGGGGAGTTCTGCGCTCTCCAACAGGCTCAGCCTGTTCAAGAGCGCGCCGCGCGTGTCTGCGTCCCGAAATGCGCTCTCGAACAGGTTCTCGGTCCGCCACGCGCCCAGTATCGGGTCGAGCGATGACCTCGACCGCTTCTGCGACAGATCTGACTCAGAACAGTTGCAGTGCCGCGAGCCCTCAGACCGCCGCGGCGGCCCCGAGCCCCACGTATAGCGGGTAGCGCTCGGCGATCGCCGCCGCTCGCTCGGCCAGTGCGGGCTGGCGCTCCTCGAACCCCTCTGGCTGGAGCGCCTCGGAGATGATCCGGCCGACCTCGACGAAATCCTCAGGCCCCAGGCCTCGCGTGGCCAGCGCGGGCGTCCCGATCCGCAGCCCGCTTGAGACGGCGGGCGGGCGAGGGTCAAACGGCACCGCGTTGCGGTTGACGGTGATTCCCACGGTCGCGAGCCGGTCCTCGGCCTGCTTGCCGTCGAGCGAGGACTCGCGCAGGTCGCACAGGACCAGGTGCACGTCGGTGCCCCCCGTGAGCACGTTCACACCGCTTCCGGCGGACAGAAGCTCGGCCCCGACCGCGCGCGCGCCCTCGACCGTCCGCTCCTGACGCTCGCGGAATGCCTCAGAGCCCGCGATCCTGAGCGCGACCGCCTTGCCGGCGATCACGTGCTCCAGCGGACCTCCCTGCTGCCCCGGAAATACGGCTGAGTTGATCTTCCGCGCGAGCTCCTCGCGACACAGGATCATCCCGCCGCGGGCGCCACCCAGCGTCTTGTGAACGGTGGTCGTCACGACGTCGGCGAACGGCACGGGGTTGGGGTGAAGCCCCGCGGCCACCAGGCCGGCGAAATGCGCCATGTCGACAATCAGGTAGGCATCCACGGCATCGGCGATCTCGCGAAAGCGTTCGAAGTCGAGGAAGCGGGAGTACGCCGACCACCCGGCGAGGATGACCTTCGGCCGATGTTCGTGAGCCAGCCGATCGACCTCGTCCATGTCGATCACGCTGCTCTCGCGCTCGACGTGGTAGGCGACGACGTTGTACAGCCGCCCGGAGAAGTTGATCTTCATCCCGTGCGTCAGGTGCCCGCCGTGGGCCAGCTCGAGTCCCAGCAGCGTGTCGTCCGGTTCCATCAGCGCGTGGTAGGCGGCGGCGTTGGCCTGGGCCCCGGAATGGGGCTGGACATTCGCGTGCTCGGCGCCAAACAGCTGACGGGCTCGATCGATCGCCAGCTGCTCGGCCACGTCGACGTACTCGCACCCCCCGTAATAGCGCTTGCCCGGATAGCCCTCCGCGTACTTGTTCGTGAGCACGGAGCCCTGGCACTCGAGCACCGACGCCGGGGCGAAGTTCTCGGAGGCGATCATCTCCAGCGTCCGCTGCTGGCGGTCGAGCTCCAGGGACAGCACGTCGGCGATCTCGGGATCGACCTCGGATAGAGGCCGGTTGAAGAAGTCGGGCGGCAACTCGATCGGCATCGGCGCCCGACCATATCAGCGGTCTCACGCGCCTCGGCCTAGAGCGCCTCGGCGATCGCCTCCTCCGGCATCGCTCCGGCGCGGACCAGGGACCAAGATCCATGCTGCTCGTACCGGCGTAGGTCAACCACGGTCGAGGGGGTTCCCGGAAGCTCACCGCCGTCGATCACCAGATCCACGCCCACCCGCAACAGCTCCGGCACATCGGCCAGGGAACGCGGGTCCCGCCCGCCCGCGCGGTTTGCGCTCGACTGAAGGACTGGGACCTGCATGTTCGCCAGTGCCCGAACGGCCGGCACGCGGAGGCCCAGCGTCGATGGATCCTCGCCGCACGCCAGTGGAAAACGACGGGCCGGGTTCGGCAAGAGCGCTCCCACTGGGCCCGGCAGCAGACGCATCAGCGCATCGCGCGTCCGGGGGCCGAGCTCGGGCAGCGCCTCGAGTGCCGGCTCCACAGAAAAGAACATGACCGCCGACGCTTTCCGGCGAGGGCGGCGCTTGAGCAGATAGAGCCGCTCGATGGCTAATGAGCTGGCTGGATCGCACGCCAGCCCGTACACCGTGTCGGAGGGGAACACGGTGACGCCGCCGGCCCTGACGCAGTGCTCAAACCAGGCTGCGGTCTCGGTGGAGGCGCCAGATACTGCCTCCTCGCGCGGCCCCTCGCTCACCGGCTACCGACGACCACCCGCTCGTGACCGGCCAGATCCCGCAGCACCTTGATGGCAAATCCGCTGCTACGGAGCAGTGCGGCGACGGTGGAGGCTTGCTCCGGGGCAACCTCCAGCGCAGCCAGCTTCACCTCCTCGAAAGCCGGTCCGCCCAGCAACCCCACCAGCCTCCGAATCATGTCCAGCCCGTCGCGTCCCGCGAACAGCGCCTCCCCCGGCTCGTACAGACCGATCTCGGGGGCCAGCCGGGCGGCGGCCCCCTCGGCCACGTATGGCAGGTTTGCCAGCACCGCGTCGTAGGTGCCGCGATCAAGCAGGTCGGATTGCGTGAAGCACACCGACAACCTCAGCCTCCGGGCATTCCGGCGCGCCACCGCCAGAGCCTCGATGGATGCGTCAATCCCCGTCACCTCGAGGTCGGCTCGCTCGTGCTTTAGCGCCAGCGCAACTGCACCGCTGCCGGTGCCGACGTCGGCGACCCGGGCGCCGGGCGGGAGCTCCAGGCCGATCTCCACCAGCAGCTCCGTCTCAGGCCGCGGGATCAGAACCCGGCGGTCCACCTCCAGCGAGATGCGACGGAAGTCCTTGCGGCCCAGGATGTAGGCCACAGGCTCCCGGGCCAGGCGGCGGCCCAACAGCGCCTCGAAGCCAGCAAGCGTCGCCGGGGCGAGAGCCATCGCATCCGAGGTCACGAGCCTCGAGCGCGACCAATCGGCTCCCAGTGAGTGGCACAGCAGGAGCTCGGCGTCGAGCCGCGGCGTCTGGCAGCCGGCCCCAGCGAGCCGTGCCGCCGCGGCGGCGACCACGTCGCGCACCGTTGGGGCGGCCGTTTCAAGCATGCTCGAGCTTGCGGCGCTTCTCGTCATCCTGGAGCGCCGCGGTCAACTCGTCGAGCTCGCCCATCAGGATCGCGTCGAGGTTGTGCAGCAGGACGTTCACACGGTGGTCCTTGACCCGTCGCTCGCCGAAGTTGTACGTGCGGATCTTCTCGGCTCGTTCGCCTGTGCCCACCTGGGCCGCGCGGGTGGCGTCGATCGACGCTCGCTGCTCGGCCAGGGCCCGCTCGTATAGCCGGGCGCGGAGCACTCGTAGCGCTCGCTCGCGGTTCTGCAGCTGCGACTTCTCGTCCTGCATCGACACCACGATTCCCGTCGGCTTGTGGGTGATCCGCACCGCGGAGTCGGTCGTGTTGACCGACTGCCCGCCCGGCCCGGAGCTGCGATAGACGTCGATCTGAAGGTCCGAGGGATCGATGTCGACCTCCACCTCGTCCGCCTCCGGGAGCACCGCGACGGTGGCGGTCGAGGTGTGGATCCGGCCCTGCGACTCGGTCTCGGGCACGCGCTGCACGCGATGGGTGCCGCCCTCGTACTTGAAAACCGAATAGGCGCCGTCCCCCTTCACGGCAAACGTGTAGGTCCCGTCGCCGATCGCCAGCGGCTCGACCTTGAAGCCCCGCCGCTCGGCGTACCGGCTCAGCATCCGGTGCAGATCGCCGGCCCAGAGAGCGGCCTCGTCGCCGCCGGTGCCAGGCCTGATCTCGACGATCACGTTCTTGTCGTCGTTGGGATCACGCTCGACCATCGCAAGCCGGATCTCCTCCTCCAGCGCCTCGAGCCGCTCCCTGGAGGATTCCAACATGGCCCGCACCTCGGCATCGTCGCCGTGCTCAGCCAACAGCTCGCGCGCTCCCTCGAGATCGTCCGCCACCCGCCGGTATTCGGCGGCGAGCTTGGCTGCGGGCTCGAGCTCCCGGTAGGCCCGGCCGGCGAGTGTGTATCGCTCCCGGTCGGCGATCACCTCGGGATCGGCCAGCTCCCGCTCGAGCTCGGCGAATCGTTCCTCCACCTGTGAGACCAGCTCTTCCATCATGACCAGTCGAGTGTAGGTGCGTGCGGGGCGCCGTCAGGCCGCGACCGGCTCGCGATCCGGCTGGGGCACGAACCGGTATTCGCTCGGATCGAGCGTGCGCGTCAGGCGCTCGTACTCACGCATGTAGCCGGGCCAGTTGGTCACGATGCGCCCGTGCTCGTCGCGGTACCAGGAGTTGCACTGCGTCCAGGCGGTCCCGGTGAACGCCGCCTGCACGTCGCGGTCGCTTTCGGACTCGACGTCCGGCCGTACCTCGATCGCCGCCGCACGGCGGTCGCGCACCTGCTCGAGCGCTTGGCGGATATAGGAAGCCTGGGCCTCCTCGTAGGTGATGATCGAGCCACCCGAGGTGTTGGTGTTGGGGCCGTAGACCAAGAACAGCGACGGGAAGCCGGGGATCGAGATCCCCAGGTGAGCGTGCGCCCCTGCAGTCCACGCGTCACGCAACGACCGGCCCGCCGCGCCGACGATCTCCATGGGGAACATGAACTCCGTGGTGCGGAAGCCGGTGCCGTAGATGACGCAGTCGACGTTCCGCTCGACTCCATCGGCGGTGACGACTCCGCGCTCGCTCATCCGCGCAATCGGATCGGTGACGAGCTCCACATTGGGACGCTGCAGCGCGGGCAGGAACCAGGAGCTGAACAGGATCCGCTTGCAGCCCCACGTGTAGTCGGGCCACACCTTGCGCCGAAGCTCGGGATCGCGGAGCTGCCAGCGCATGAATGCCGCCGAGCGCGCCCAGCCGATCCGTCCCCAGGTCCGCGGGTGTCGGATGGCCAGCGTCAACGTCTCCCCGTAGTAGTAGATGAACCGGCGACGGAAGGCCTCGACGCCCGGCACGTGCTTGAAGATCCACCTCAGCCAGCCGGGGTAGGGCCGGTTCTTGCGCGGCAAAAACCAGTTGCCGGTGCGCTGAAACACAAGCAGCCGGGAGGCCTCTTTGGCGACCTCGGGAATGAACTGAACGGCGCTGGCGCCTGTCCCGATCACCGCGACCCGCTTGCCGCGCAGGTCGTACTGGTGGTCCCAGCGCGCCGAATGGAAGCTATGACCTTCGAATGACCCCTCGAGCCTGGGCGCCGCCGGCTGATGCAGCTGCCCGGTGGCCACGATCAAGGCCTCCGCCTCCCAGCTGCGCCCGTCGGAGCTCTCGGCGGTCCACGTGCATGTCTTTTCGTTCCAGGCGCAGGACGTGACATCGGTGTTGGGCACCACTAGCCGGTCGACGCCGTGATCGCGGGCCACGCCCCGCAGGTACGCGAGGATCTCTTCCTGCGGCGAGCACAGACGGGACCAGTCGGCGCGCTGCGCGTAGCTGAAGGAGTAGAGGTGCGACGGGACGTCGCAGGCGCACCCGGGATACGTGTTGTACAGCCACGTTCCTCCGACGCCCGGCCCCCGTTCCAAAATAACGACATCATCGAAGCCGTGGCGGCGCAGCTCGATGGCGGCAGCCACCCCGCCGAATCCCGCACCGACGATGATCACGCGCGAGGACACGTACGGGGTGAAGCCTACGCGACGACTTCCAGCCCTACGAGCTCGTCGGCCGAGGCCTGGCCCGGCGTCTCGACCGTCAGCACGGCGTCGAGGGCGGCAATCGAGACCGACAGCTGGTCGAGATCAGGCTCGCGCGTCGTCAGCCGCTGAAGCGCCATACCGGGCGCCATTACCGCTCGCACCCACCGCCGCGTGCGGTTGCGTCCAGCCCACTTGATGATCTCGAAAGACACCCCCGCGATCACCGGAACGCCAAGGATTCGGGTTATCAACAGCAGGTACCAAGCCGGCACCCCGATCGGCGCGAACACGATGATCGCCACGATCATCACGACGAGCAGGAAGCTGGTGCCGCAGCGCGGATGAAGGCGCGAGTAGAGGCTGGCTCGCTCCGGGGTCAGCTCATCGCCAGCCTCGAAGCAAGAGATCACCTTGTGCTCGGCGCCGTGATACTCGAGCACGCGCCGCATGTCCGGCACGCGCGTCAGCAGCGCGAGGTATCCCAGGAAGATCGCCGTTCGCAGGGCACCCTCCGCAGCCCAGAACAGCACCGAGGAGTGGCCCACGTGGTTGCGCACGATGCCCGCCAGACCGAGCGGCACGACGAAGAACAGACCGACGGCGAACGCCACAGCGATGGCAATCGTCACCACCCAGGTGGCCCCCGATACCTGCTCCCCTTCCCCCTCCGGGAGCTGGGCGTTTGCCGAGATGGCGAGCGCCCGCAGACCGATGGCCAGCGACTCGGCCAGGGCCACGACGCCCCGCACGATCGGCAGCCGGTAGGCACGGTGGCGGCGAGCCCAGGATTCGAGCGCAAACCGTTTCAACTCGATCCTGCCCAGCCCGTGATCGGACGGCTTGCGGACCGCAACCGCCCAGGTGCGAACTCCGCGCATCATCACCCCCTCGAGCACGGCCTGGCCGCCGAGGGGTGCGTCACGCGAGGCGGTCAGGGGCTCCCGGCCGCCAGCCACTCGAGGCGCCTACCTAGGATCCGCTGCCGGCGCGCGCACCGCGCCGTCCCCTGGCCGCCCGGCGCTGGAAGCGCTCGACGCGCCCGCCGGTGTCCACCAGCTTCTGCCGACCGGTGTAGAAGGGGTGGCAGGCCGAGCAGATCTCGACGTGGATCTCCGGCTTGGTGGAGCGGGTCGTGAACTCGTTGCCACAGGTGCAGCGCACGTGTGCTTCGACGTATTCGGGGTGAATGTCTGTCTTCATCTCAATTTCAAGTCTAGCCCGGCCCCGGGGATCTCAGGACCTGGACACCGGCGAACGGTGCCCATTCTGGAACTCAGGGACCAGGACAGCTGGCCGTAGCGGAGTTGTTGGATCGGTTTGCGTCGGGCACTGCGTACTCCGGGTCCACGGTCACGGTCGGCGCGGTGGCGGAGGAGCACGCGGGGCCGGTGAATGTCTCGTTGACGCTCTGGCGGGCGCCGAGCTGCGGGAACGTCGCGGTCTGCACCGACCCGGCGCCTCCGCCAGGCGTGAACGCGACGTCAAATCCTCCGGCAGTGGTCGGTCCGTTGTTGGCGATCCACACGACGTACTGGTCGTGGGAGGGGTCTCCGGCGATCGGGCTCGCAGTTATCGATTGCACCGCCAGGTCGGGTCGCATGTCGGGTTGCCAGCAAGGCCCGCTCGTGCGCGTGGAGGTGGCGATCACGTGGCCGGCGGATCCGATCCATCGGAACGAGACCCGGAACCGGTACGTGTATCCGACCGGGACTCCGGTCACCGGATGCTTGAGCACCCACACGTCGTCCGGTTGTTGACCGAGCGTGGGATCGTGCGGCGAGATCCATTTCCCGAGGTCTCCTCCGCGCAAGGGCGTCGCGTGCCCGGCCTTGGTGCCCATGAGCTGCCACCGCATGGCGAGCCGCACGGTGCCGGACAGCGGTCGCATCACGGCGGTGACCCCCACCACCCGGTGGCCCGACTTGATCGCCGGACGGCAGACGAAGTCCTTAAGGTTCGTGTGCGGATCGGCGCCGAGCGCCGATGTTGCCGGAAGGGCGGATCCCGCGGCGAGGATCACGCCCGCAAGCAGCAGCCTCCTTCGCATACCGCCTTAACCGTGCTGGCGGCCTGAAGTTGCCGAATATCTAGGTGATCGTGTACAGCGGGCCGTCCCCGCCCTCCGGCGGGGTCAGGCGGCCACCCTTGGCGGTGATCGCCCCGCACTGCACGCAGTTGGTGTAGTTGACGATCACCTCGACGGGTCCTGATTCGGGCGCATCCTCGGGGATCTCGTAGACGCCCGCAGGGCACATCCATTGCCAGGCCTCGGCGATCTCCCGAGGGACGGTCCGCTGGACGCGAATGTGGTTGGGAGCGTCGTCGCGGGTGGCATTACCCGAGATGTAAACCGACGAGAGCTTGTCGAACGTGTACTTGCCGTCGGGCTTGGGGTAGGCGTCCTTCTTGCTCTGGAGGCTGACCGGCGCCTGAGCGTCGGGATGGTTCGCCCAGCGGCCACCGGGGAACCGGCCCTTGGTGATCACCATCGCGTTCGCGATCAGCCCCGCGCCGATGAAGAAGCCCTTACTGGTGGGCTGCCTCATGTTGCGGGTCTCATACAGGTCCTTGGCGATCACCGAGTCCTCGACCCGCCGCTCATAAGCCGAGAGATCTCTGGTGCTGCCGGCCTTGAGCTGCTCGAAGATCGTCTCCGCGGCCATGATCCCGGCGTGGATCGCGTAGTGGATGCCCTTGAGGATCGGGACGTTGACCATTCCCGCCCCGTCGCCGCACAGCACCATCCCCGGCGCCGACAGCTTGGGCATCGCCCAGTAGCCACCCTCCGGGATCGCCTTAGCCCCCCACGAGAGGCGCTTGCCTCCTTCGAGGATCCTCCGCACCAGCTTTGAGGTCTTGAACTGCTGCAAAAGGTCGTGGGCGGAGACCGTCGCGTCGGTGTAGTCGAGCCCCAACACGAACCCGATAGAGACTCGGTCTGAGCCCATGGGGTAGATCCACGAGCCACCGAACTCGTGCCATTTGGCGCCGTAGCGCAGCGGCCAGCCGAGGGTGTGGATGACGCGGTCCAGGGGCTTTGCGACCTCCCACACCTCCTTCACGCCCAGCGACCACACCTGGGGCTCACGTCCCTCGGCCAGCTGGAACTCCTTGATCGCCGCGCCCGTCAGATGCCCCCAGGTCCCTTCGGCCAGCACGGTGGCCTTCGCCGTCACGTCAGAGCCCGGCTCGAAGTTCGAAAGCTCCTCCCCCTCCTTGCCCCGGCCCTTGTCGCCGGAGCGGATCCCACGCACGACCCCGTCCGTGACCAACAGCTGCTGGGCACTCGTCTCGGTGAGGATGTACGCCCCGGCTTCCTCGGCCTTCTGAGCCAGCCATCGCGACAGCTCGGCCACGCTGACCATGTAGTTGCCGTGGTTGCGGAACGGAGGCGGCGTCGGCTTGAGCGGAATGGCCGCTCCCGCGCTCAGCATCCAGTACACCGAGTCCTTGTCGACGGTCCCGTACGTGGGCCAATCGGAGGGATTGAGATCGGGAAATAGCTCCTTGAGCCCAGAGGGCCGCATCATCGCCCCACTCAGGTTGTGGGCGCCGCAGGCCTTCCCCTTCTCGATCACGGCCACGGGCACCTCGCCCAGTCGCTCCATGAGCTCCGGCTCGTCGGCCAGCAGCTGGAGCAGCTTGTTGGCGCACGCGAGGCCCGCCGGGCCACCGCCGACGATCACCACGCCGACGTCGATCCGTTCCTCCTCGGGGGCCAGCTCGCGCTTGACGAACTCTTCCCGGGAGGAGACCGGCGGCGGGAACTCGCTGGGGGCGACGGCCCCGCGACTGTTTGCGGACGCGCTCACGACCCCTTGCGAGACTGGATGGCCTCGGTCAATTTGGGCAGGATCTTGTTCAGGTCGCCGACGATGCCCAAATCGGAGAACTCGAAGATGGGCGCGTTTGCGTCCTTGTTGATGGCCACGATGTTCTCCGAGGACTGCATCCCGACCTTGTGCTGGATCGCGCCGGAGATCCCGGCGGCCAGGTAGAGCTTCGGCGCGACGGTCTTGCCCGTCTGGCCGATCTGGGCCGCGTACGGGTACCAGCCGGCATCGACGACGGCCCGCGTCGCCGCCACGGCCGTGTTACCGCCGAACGCGGCCGCCAAGTCCTCGGCCAGCTTGAAGTTCTCGGCCTTGCCGAGGCCGCGGCCACCGGCCACCAGGATGTCGGCGCCCTCGATGTCCACATCGGCGCCGCGCTGCTCTCCGCGCTGGACCATGGCGGCCTTGGTCGACCATGGTGAATATTCGACGTCCAGGTCGACCACCTCGGCGGAGCCGCCGTCGCGCGAGACGACTTCGAAGGCGTTGATCCGGCCGATGATGATTCCCAGATCTCCCTTGTAGCGGGAGACGGAAATCTGCGAGTCCTGGAGGATCGGACGCTCCGCCACGAGCTTGCCATCCTCGGCGCGGACGGAGGTGACCTCCATCGTCACGCCGGCCTGCTTTCGGGCCGCGAGACCAGCACCGATCTCGAACCCGAGCAAGCCCCCTCCGAATAGCGCGTAGCCATGCCCGTTTTCGTCGATCACCTTGGCCATCGCGTCGATCACCGGCTGGGCAAGGCCCTCCGGTCCCTTGGCGCGGAAGACCTTCGTTGCGCCGTATGCCCCGAGCGACTGACAGAGCTCGTCGCTCAGGTCGTCACCACCGAGGACCAGCGCATGGCACTGACCGCCGATCTCCTCGGCCCGCGCGGCCCCTTCGGAGACCGCGCCGAGTGAATTCTTGTTGAACGCGCCCTCGTAGTGCAGGACGTAGGTGAGAACGTCAGCCATATCTAGATCAGCTTCCTTTCATCGAGCCAGGCGACGATCTTGTCGACGGTCTCGTTCGTGTCCTCGTCCTCGATGATCTGGCCCGGCTCCTTGGCCGGCGGATCGTGGAAGTCCCCGCACTGGACGCGGGAGCCGTCCTCGCCCACGAGCGAGGACTCGATCCCGACGTCGCCCGTTGCCACGGTCTCGAGCGGCTTCTTCTTGGCTCCCATGATCGCCTTCAGCGACGGGTAGCGAGGCTCGTTGATCGCGTCTCCGACGGAGATCACTGCGGGCGTCTGGACCTGGACGGTGTCGTAGCCGTACTCGGCTTGACGCTCGCAGCGCAGCGAATCGCCGTCCACGTCCATCTGGATCACCTGCGTCAGCGACGGCATCTTCAGGTGGTCGGCCACAACGGCCCCGATCGTGTAGCACTCGCCGTCATCGGACTGCTGGCCCAGCAGGACGAGGTCCGGCTGCTCCTTCTCCAGCGCCTTGGACAGCGCGTAGCCGGTGGCCGCCACGTCCGAACCGGCCAATCCCGGATCGGTGAGATGCAGCGAGCGGTCGGCACCTAGCGACACTGCCTTGTGCAGTGCGCGAACGGCGGACTCGGGCCCCATGGTCACGGCGACTATCTCGTCTACCTGCACCGAGCCTCCCTCGCGGATCTGCATCGCAGCCTCGATCGCATGTGTGTCGTAAGGGTTGAGGTTCTTCTCGCCGGAACGGTCCATCCGCCCCGTCGAGGGATCGATCCGCTTCTCGACGGCGGCGTCGGGAACCTCTTTGACCAGGACGCAAATCTTCAAGTCAGGCCTCCTACTGGGGTGAACGGCCGTATATTATCGATTGACTGACGAGTCAATCAGTCGGGCTGGCGGGGTCAGTCGGCCGCCCCAAGCCGCGCCCGGCGCGTCTCTTATACCCGCACCGCCCCCCGGATGAAGTCCACGATGTCCTGGGTGCTGGCGCCCGGACCGAACACCTCCGCCACTCCCAGGGCTTTCAGCTGAGGGACGTCGTCGGCGGGGATCGTGCCGCCCACTGTCACGAGGACGTCGTCTACGCCTTGCTCGGAGAGCAGCTCGACAATCCGCGGGACGAGGGTCATGTGCGCCCCGGACAGGATCGACAGACCGACGGCATCCGCATCCTCCTGGATGACGGTCTCCACGATCTGCTCGGGAGTCTGGTGAAGCCCGGTGTAGATCACCTCCATCCCAGCGTCGCGGAGCGCGCGGGCGATGATCTTCGCCCCCCGGTCGTGTCCGTCGAGGCCAGGCTTGGCGACGACTACACGGATCTTCTTGTCGGTGGAGGTGGCCATGTTCTGTCGGGGGTCCCGCGCGCGGCGGGATATTAGAACGCGGGCGATTCGCTGTAGCTGCCGAACACGGCCTGGAGCGTGCCGATGATCTCTCCCTCGGTCACGTTGGCCCGGGCGGCCTCGAGCAGCAGCGGCATCAGGTTCTGGCGGTCGTCACGAGCCCCCTGCTCCAGCCGCTCGAGCGCCGCTTTGGCCCGTGGGGGATCGCGCTGCTCGCGCACCGCTTTGACCCGCGTGATCTGCTTGGTCTCGAGCTGCGGGTCGATCCGCAGGATCGGAATCTCGGCGCCTTCGTTGCCCTCGGTGTAGGAGTTGACCCCCACCAGCTTGCGCTCTCCCGACTCCAGCTCCTGCTGGTAGCGGAACGCGGCGTCGGCGATCTCGCGCTGCGGGAACCCCTGCTTGACCGCCTCCACCATCCCGCCGAGCTCGTCGATCTTGGCGAAGTACTCGTAGGCCCGCTCCTCCAGGCGGTCGGTCAGGCCCTCCACGAAGTAGCTGCCGCCAAGGGGATCGATCGTGTTCGCCACGCCGGTCTCCTCGGCGATGATCTGCTGGGTTCGGAGCGCGACTCGAACCGCGTCCTCCGTCGGCAGCGCCAGCGCCTCATCGAACGAGTTCGTGTGCAGAGACTGCGTCCCTCCCAACACGCCGGCCAGGGCTTCGATCGCGGTGCGTACGACGTTGTTGAGCGGTTGCTGGGCGGTGAGAGACACGCCGGCGGTCTGGGTGTGGAATCGCATCCGCCACGACTCGGGCTTGCGCGCGCCGAACGTCTCGCGCAGCTCACGGGCCCAGATTCGGCGGGCGGCACGGTACTTGGCGATCTCCTCGAAGAAGTCGACGTGGGCATTGAAGAAGAACGACAGGCGAGGGGCAAAGTCATCGACGTCCAACCCTCGGGCCACGGCGTGCTCGACGTACGTGAGGCCGTCCTTGAGCGTGAACGCCAGCTCCTGCGCCGCGGTGGAGCCCGCCTCCCGGATGTGGTAGCCCGAGATCGACACCGGGTGCCAGCGCGGCATGTGCTCGGTGCACCACTCGATCATGTCGGTCACCAGTCGCATGGCCGGGTCGACCGGGAAGCACCACTCCTTCTGGGCGATGTACTCCTTGAGGATGT
>DAIPIC010000032.1:6770-25131 GCA_036771025.1 Solirubrobacteraceae bacterium | reverse complement strand
GCGAGGTGCAGGAGGTCTACAAGTCGCAGGGCGTGGACATCAACGACAAGCACATAGAGCTCATCGTGCGCCAGATGATGAAGAAGGTCCGCGTGGACCAGAAGGGCGACACGACGCTCCTGCCGGGCCAGTTCGTGGATCGCTTCGACTACAAGCGGGTCAACGACGGCGTGATCGAGCAGGGCGGCGAGGCGGCACAGGCCGAGGAGATCATCCTCGGCATCACCAAGGCGTCGCTCAACACCGACTCCTTCCTGTCGGCGGCGTCCTTCCAGGAGACCACGAAGGTGCTGACCGACGCGGCCCTGGAGGGCAAGATCGACCGCCTGAACGGGCTCAAGGAGAACGTCATCATCGGCAAGCTGATCCCGGCTGCCACCGGCCTCAAGCGCTACCGGCGGATCGAGATCGAGCCCTCGGAGCCGCTGCCGCGCGGGATCGACGAGACCGGCCTGCTGGACCACGACGATCTGGCGGCCGAGCTCGGCCTGACCGACGGCGAGTCGCTGTCGGGCTTCAGCGGAGTGGAAGCCGACCTCTCGGACCTCGAGGACATCGGTCACTCGAGCTCCTCGGCCGGGTTCATGGAGGAGCTGGGCGACCTCGGCGAGGTCAGCTCAGAGGGCGACGGCTCCGGCTCCTCCTCGGAGGACTAGAGCCCATTTGATTTGGCGCGGGGCCGCCCCTTGGAGAGGGGGGCGGCCCGGACGCAGCTTCAGCTAGCAGGTAAGGGGGCCGATGGACTGCTGTACTTCAGACTCGGCGATGAGCTGACCCTTGCTTGATCGCAGCTCGGCAGTGGCCATGTACGTGAAGGTGCCCTGGTTCACGGGAAACGTGACCGGGCCGAAACTTCCCGACCCGTTCGCCTTCACCGTGTTGAAGGACAGCCGAGCGCCGTTATTGGTCGTTACATCCACCACCGCGTCGTGCACGCCGTGGAAACCGGACCAGGTGTACGAGACGCTACCTCCCGAGCACGTAGCGGAAAACTCGAGATGCTTAAAAAGGCCCTTGACGGGCCTACCAGCTCCTGCCGGCGCGGCGAGCGCCAGCGCCGCTGCGAGTACCGCGGCGAACGCGAGGAGTGATCTGAAATGCATTTGCCCTCCTTGTCCCCGGCGCCCCACGACGAGTGTACCGCTCGCCCTCCACGCCCCGATGAGCGATCATTGTCGGGGTGAGGCCATCGCATCAAACCGTTCACCTGGCGCGAGGTCGACATCCCTCCCCGCAACTGGGGGCGTGCGTGATGGAGCTGGCCTCGATGCTCGCCGACGAGCCGTTCACCGACCGTCCGGGGAGCACGTCCGCGGTCATCGCCGCGCTGCTGCGCACCTACAACGACGGCTTGACCGACGACCGCCGCCAGGACCTGTATCCGCTGGCATCGCTGATCGTGGGCACGGCCGGCAGCCGGCGGGTGGAACGCGACCGCGCGAGCCGGTGCCTCGAGTTCGCTCGATCGCTCGGGGCCCCTCCACCGGGCGGCCGGGCCGCGATCGGAGTCGCGAGTCCGGAGGCCAGTGGCTCCTGGGCGGCGCTGGCGGCGCTACGGACAGGTCCCACGGACGAGGTCCATGCCCGCACGCTCGAGTTCACTCGAGAGCTGGCGGCCATGTGCTCCCGCGGCAGGCCGCGCTGGCCCGATTGGGCCAGCGGACCCGATCCCGCGCGGGCGGTAGAGCATGCCCTGTCCGAGGGTGAAGCCGGCCTCGCCTCACTCCGGTGAAAGCTGACGAGGCGCGCCGGTTGGCACTGTCCCTGCCCGAAGTGACCGAGCAGGACCACCACGGCCGGCCGTCGTTCCGGGTGGGAGCGAAGATCTTCGCCACCCTTTGGGACGAGCAGCACATGAACGTGATGCTCGACGAGCCGGGGATCATGACCGCCGTCGAGGATCATCCCTGGTGTGCCGAGCGTTGGTGGGGCAAGCGCTTGGCCGCGGTCGAGGTCGAATTGGAACGCGCGGATCCGGCGTTGCTGACAGAGCTCTTGTCCGACGCCTGGGAAGGAAAGGCGCCCGCGCGCCTGTCCGCCCGCCCCCGAGAATCACGAGGGACATGAGCGTGCGTGCACGGGTCGTCGCCTACGGGTCGGCGGCGCTCCTGATCGTGGCTGGCGCCGTCTGCGCCGCCGCGGTCGCCGGACAGGCCGGAGAACTGCTGGCCCTGGTCCTGATCGGACTGGGCTTCGTCGCGATCACCGGCCTGGTGTTCCTGGAGGTCGGGCTGAGCGAGGATCGCGAGCGGGAGCGGGCGGCGGCTCGCCGCGGGCGTCGCTCGGTTCGCCTCAAGCGCCCGGGGCGCCACCTCGACCGGCTGCGCGGGGAGCGGCGCCGGCTGAGGTGAGAGTCTGGAGCCAGTCTGACACCGGCGCACCAATGGCCGAGCCGTCTCTGAGCGAGTGCGTGCCGGGGACGGCGATGACCGTCCGGTTCGCGGCCGCGGGCGGCATCCCAAAAGGATCGCGGTCCCCCTGAACGACCAGTACCGGCACGGTCACGGCTTCCAGCTCTGGCAGCCTGCTCTTTGACGGATCGTCCCTTCGGCCCGGGGCGTGGAGCGGGAACGCCAGGCAAAGCACGCCCGCTGCGTCAACCTCGGCCGCGGTTCGGCAGGCGACTCGCGCGCCGGCCGAGCGGCCCCCGACCACCAGGGGCAGCCCGCCGAGCGGCCCTCCCCGGAGCTGGTCCACGACCGCCACCCAGGCGGCGTCGAGTTGCCGGGCTCCAGGCGGCGACCGCCGGCCCGCTACGCGATAAGGCTGCTCGATCAAGGCCACGCTGACCCCGAGCGGCCGCGCCGCATCGGCCGCCGCCACCAGGTCGGCTGTCCCGATCCCGCCGCCGGCGCCGTGCCCGAGCACGAGCGCGGCCACCGCCCGCTCGACGGGCTGAAGGTGGGCCCGCGCGGGGCCGTGCGGGGTTCCGAGTTCAAGCACGGGCAGCCGAGAGTAGCCGCCGAATAACCTTGACTGAGAAATGTCCTACACGAACGTCGAAGCCCGCCAGCAGATGCTGGACGCCCTGGCAGCCGCTACCGAGCAGCTGGCTCGGGCCGTGGCCTCGCTGAGCGCTGCCTACGAGCAGTTGGATGAGCAGCAGGCCGATGTCCTGGAAGCGCGGCTTTTCCGGCCAGTCCAGCACGCCTACGGCCGGGCTCAGCGCGCCCATGCCGGGTTTGCCGACCGGCACGGCATCGAGCGCAGGCAGTTCACCATCCCCCTGGCCGAGGCTCCTTCCACCGGGGTGCGCGGATACCTCGAGCACTCGGTGGATGCCGTCGGCGCCGCCGAGCAAGAGCTGGTTGCGCTCCAGGACTCACTCATGCCGATCGAGGTCGGCGATCCCGAGCTGAGGGCTGGTCTGACCGAGGTGCGCCAGCTGATCGCGCCGTTGCCGATGCGCGCCCGAGAGCTCCTGCGGGTCCTCGGGCGGTAGCGGTCCCCGCCGTCGGGGTCGGCGTACGTACCGTCGCCGGCTCGCCCCCGGCCCGAGTGGGTAGGGTCAGAGCTGGGACATGAAGATCGTCTACACGCTCACCGACGAGGCGCCGGCCCTGGCGACCCGGTCGCTGCTGCCGATCATCGACGTGTTTACGGCGGCGGCCGGAATCGAGATCGAGCCGCGCGACATCTCGCTGGCCGGCCGCATCCTGGCCCAGTTTCCCGAGCGCCTGAACGACGAGCAACGGGTTGCGGACGCGCTCTCGGAGCTGGGCGAGCTGGCCAAGACGCCTGAGGCGAACATCATCAAGCTTCCCAACATCAGCGCCTCCGTGCCGCAGCTCAAGGCAGCGATCGAGGAGCTCCAGGGCCAGGGCTACGAGATTCCCGACTACCCGGAGGATCCCGGCGACGAAGAGCAGCATGAGATCCGGGCGCGCTATGACAAGGTCAAGGGAAGCGCGGTCAACCCCGTGCTAAGACAGGGCAACTCGGACCGCCGGTCTGCTCCGTCGGTCAAGGACTACGCGCGCGGGCATCCCCACTCGATGGGCGAGTGGTCGAAGGGCTCCCGCTCGCACGTCTCGACGATGAGCGACGGCGACTTTCGCTCTACGGAGCGCTCGGTCACGGTGCAACGAGAGGGCACGGTCCGGATAGAGCACGACGCCGAAGGGAACGTCACGGTCCTCAAGGACGAGATCCCGGTCCTGGCCCAGGACGTATTGGACGCCGCCGTGATGCGTCGGGCAGCGCTTGAGGAGTTCCTCTCCGCGCAGATCGCGGACGCCAAGGAGAAGGAAGTGCTCTTTTCCGTGCACCTCAAGGCCACGATGATGAGGGTGTCCGACCCGATCATCTTCGGCCACGCCGTCCGCGCCTACTTCAAGGATCTCTTTGAGCAACACGGTGAGGCTCTGGAGTCCGTTGCAGTGAACGCCAACGACGGCATGGCGGCCCTGCTCAAGGCGATAGAGAAGCTGTCGGGCGACGATCAGTCCCGGATCCGGCAGGCGATCGAGACCGCTTACCAGACCGGACCGGCGTTGGCGATGGTGGACTCAGATCGCGGCATCACAAACCTGCACGTGCCGAGCGACGTGATCATCGACGCCTCGATGCCCGCCGCCATCCGCTCTTCGGGTCAGATGTGGAATGCCCGGGGCGAGCAGCAGGACGCGAAGTTCGTGATCCCGGACCACTCCTATGCCGCGCTCTACGCGGAGACCGTGGACCACTGCCGAGAGCACGGCGCGTTCGATCCGGCCACGATGGGAGCCACGTCCAACGTCGGGCTCATGGCCCAGGCAGCCGAGGAGTACGGCTCGCACGACAAGACGTTCGAGATCGAGCGGCCAGGGGTGGTGCGGGTGATCGATGATGGCGGGAACACGCTGCTGGAGCACCAGCTGCAGGAGGGCGACATCTGGCGCATGTGCCAGACGAGGGACGAGGCGATCCGGGATTGGGTCCGGCTTGCGATCGAGCGGGCCCGCGCCACCGGCTCACCGGCTGTCTTCTGGCTGGACGAAAGCAGGGCACACGACGAGCAGTTGCTGAAGAAAGTCCGCCCGGCGCTCGATGAGCTCGACGCCGGCGACGTCGAGGTCGAGATCCTGGACATCGCCTCCGCGACCCGTTACACGCTCGACCGTGCCCGACGGGGCGAGGACACGATCACCGTCACCGGCAACGTGCTGCGCGACTACCTGACCGACCTGTTCCCGATCCTCGAGCTCGGGACGAGCGCGAAGATGCTCTCGGTAGTTCCCCTGTTGAGTGGAGGCGGCCTGTTCGAAACGGGCGCCGGCGGGTCCGCCCCGCGGCACGTGCAGCAGTTCTTGAAGGAGAACCACCTTCGCTGGGACTCACTCGGGGAATTCCTGGCCTTGGGGCCGTCGCTCGAGTTGCTGGCGGACACGGAGGACAACGGCCGCGCGAAGCTTCTGGCCGAGACGCTCGATCGCGCAACCGGAAAGGTGCTCGAGAACGATCGCTCTCCGTCCCGGAAGGTGGGCGAGCTCGACAACCGGGGCAGCCACTTCTACCTGGCCCTCTATTGGGCACGCGAGCTGGCCTCGCAGGACGAGGACCCCGAGCTCGCGAGCCAGTTTGAGGCACTCGCCGAGCGGCTCAAGGACAACGAGGAGAGGATCGTCAGCGAGCTGCGGGAGGTGGAGGGCTCGCCGGTGGACATCGGCGGCTATTACCGCCCCGATCCCGACGCGGCCACGGGGGCCATGCGGCCGAGCGACACGTTCACCGGGGCGCTTCAAGCCATCCAGCGCGAAGTTACGGCGGGCTAGGGGCCGTCTAGCCCTTCGGCGGCAGTGAGCGGGCGTAGGCCACCCCTCGCCTCACCCACGGCTCGAGCTCGCGCTTCGTCGCCACCCCTTCTGGGGCCACGCGCAGCCAGCCGTCCATAACCCGGCCACGCATCTCGAACGGAGCCGCGTGCGGCTTTTTCACGAGCGCCTCGGTCTCGTCTGGGTCGCAGCGCAGCAGGAGGCCGCCCTGTCCGCTCGCGCTCACGGACATGTTGCCGCCGATCAGAAACGCCAGGCCGCCGAACATCTTCCTCTCGGTCACTTCGCCCTCGCCGGCGATCAGCTCCCGGATCCGATTCGCAAGGTCCTCGTCGTAAGCCATGGCGGGCATTATCCAAGAGTTGCAGCGTGAATCCAGATTCACTAAGCTTTCGTGAATCGGGATTCACGACGAGGAAGGCGAGCCATGACCACCATCGACGCCATCGACCCCGCCCGGGAGGTACTCAACCAGCCGCCGCCGCTTCAGCCCCTCAACCTGTTCGAGGCGGACGTCGCCCTCCAGGAGGCACTCGAGCGCGAAGGCGGTGGCTGGGGCGCCGAGAGGGCACGCGAGGCGGGGGAGGTGGCGGGAGGAATTGAAGCGCTCGAGCACTCGCGCCGGGCGGAGCGCAACCTCCCGATCCTTCGTACCCATGATCGGTACGGCAACCGCATCGACCAGGTCGAGCTCGACCCGTCGTGGCACTGGTTGTTACGCGCGGCGATCGAGCGCGAGATCCACGGTCTGCCATGGCGGGCGGAGCAGCCCGGCGGGCACGTGGTCAGGGCCGCGTTGTTCACGTTGTGGAGCAACGCCAACGACGGGGTGATGTGCCCGGTGTCCATGACCTACGCCGCCGTCCCCGCCCTGCGCGAGGGAGCGCCCGAGCTGGCGGCTGAGTGGGAGGCCCGCCTGACGCTGCCCGACTACAAGCGCGGGGCGCTGGCCGGCATGGCGATGACAGAGCGCCAGGGCGGCTCGGACGTCCGGGCCAACGTCACTCGCGCCGAGCCGGCCGGCGACGGTGCCTACGAGCTCCATGGCCACAAGTGGTTCTGCTCCTACCCACCGTGCGACGTGTTCCTGGTCCTGGCCCAAGCTCCCGCAGGTCTCTCGTGCTTCCTCGTCGAGCGCGGTAACGGGATGGAGTTTCAGCGGCTCAAGGACAAGCTGGGGACGCGGTCGCTGCCCTCGAGCGAGGTCGAGTTCCGCGGCGCCCTGGGACGCCTGGTGGGCGAGGAGGGCAGGGGAGTGCCGGCCATCATCAAGATGGTCAACCACACTCGTCTGGACTGCCTGCTGGGCGCCACCACCGGCCTTCGCCGGGGGACCGTGGAGGCGATCCACCACGCCCGTCACCGCTCCGCTTTCGGCGCGCTGCTGGCCGATCAACCCGCGATGCGCAACGTGCTCGCGGACTTGGCGATCGAGTCCGAGGCGGCCACGGTGGCGGCGATGCGCGTGGCGCGCAGCTACGACCAGCCGGAGGAGGCCAACTTCCGCCGGTTCGCCACGGCGGTCATGAAGTACTGGGTCTGCAAGCGGGCCCCGGCCCACGCCGGGGAGGCGCTCGAGTGCCTGGGCGGCAACGGCTTCGTCGAGGACTCGGGGATGCCGTTGCTCTACCGCGACGCGCCCCTGAACTCGATCTGGGAGGGGTCGGGGAACGTCGCCGCCTTGGATGTCCTGCGAGCCCTGGTCAAGGAGCCGGAGGGACTGCCGGCGTTCATGGCCGAATGCGAGCTGGCGGCAGGCGGGGACGATAGGCTCGATGGGCACCTCCGGCGGGTACGCGAAAACTCCACGGCGGTGTTCACGAGGGAGGATCCGCAGTTCGAAGCTCGGCGGATCGTCGAGGACCTCGCGCTCTCGCTGCAGGCCTCGCTGCTGGTCCGTCACGCGCCGCCCGCGCTCGCCGATGCGTTCTGTGCCTCCAGGCTCGGACGCGAGGGCGGGCACGCGTATGGGACCCTGCCGGCCGGTGTGGACGCCAAGACGATCATCGATCGCGCGCTACCGGCCTAGTGTCGCGAGTCACTAGATGAGCGACATAGTCCTCTACGAGCTGGACGACCGCGTCGCCAGGATCACCCTGAACCGACCGGAGCGCGGCAACGGGCTCACCCGGCCGCTGCTCGAGCGCCTCGAACAGCTCGTGGAGCGCGCCGATCTCGACCCCGCCGTCCACGTGCTCCTGCTGGCGGGGCGCGGAAAGGGGTTCTGCGGCGGCTATGACCTGGTGGTATCTGCCGAGGGGCAGGGCCTGAGAGGAGACGGCGGCCTCGCCGCGCAGGAGGGGTCGCCGCTCGATCCCGCGGTGATCGCCTCCAACCACAACCCGGCGGAGGCGTGGGATCCGATGGTCGACTACGCGATGATGAGCCGGAACGTCCGGACATTCATGGCGCTGTTTCACTGCACGAAGCCGGTCGTCTGCAAGGTGCACGGCTTTTGCGTGGCCGGGGGCACCGATCTGGCCCTCTGCTCCGATCTGCTCGTGATCGCGGCAGATGCCAAGATCGGCTACCCACCGGCGCGTGTGTGGGGGTCGCCAACGACGGCCATGTGGGCATATCGACTCGGTCCGCAGCGCGCCAAGCGGCTGCTGTTCACCGGGGACTCGCTGACGGGTGTCGAGGCGCAGCAATGGGGATTGGCCATCGAAGCCCCGCCGGTCCGGGAGCTCGACGAGCGCGCTGAGGCGTTGGCGCAGCGGGTGGCGCGGCTTCCGATCAACCAGCTCCAGATGATGAAGCTGCTCGTCAACCAGTCGCTTTACTCCCAGGGCCTCCATACCACGCAGGTGATGGGCACGGTGTTCGACGGGCTCACCAGACACACCAAGGAGGGTTACGCGTTCCAGGCGCTGGCCGCCCGGGAGGGGTTCAAGGAGGCCGTGCGCCAGCGCGATGAGCCCTTCGGGGACTACGGGCGCCAGCGGTGAGCTCGCTCGCCGGCACTCGAGAGCGCCTGCTGGACGCCGCCCGGGAGCTGATCGAGGAGGGCGGCTACGGGACGGCATCGGTGATCGCCATCGCCGAGCGAGCAGGGCTGGCCTCGGGGACGCTATACCGCCACTTCGGCTCCAAGCAGGAGCTGTTCGTCGAGGTGTTCCGATCCGTGTGCGACCGGGAGGTACATGCGATGCAGGCCGCGGCGCAGACGATGCCCGAAGCGGCGAGGAATGTGGAGCGACTCGAGACCGTGTTCGCGACGTTCGCCGAGCGCGCCCTGCGCCGGCGCCGGCTGGCGTGGGCGCTGCTGGCCGAGCCGGTCGACCCCCTGGTAGACGCTGAGCGGCTGGCCTACCGGCAGCGCTACGCGGCGCTGGTGGCCAGCGTGCTCCGGGCGGCGATCGTCGCGGGCGAGCTTCCCCAGCAGAACGTTCATCTGACGGCGGCGGCGCTGGTCGGTGGCTGCGGGGAGGCCCTGGTCGGCCCGCTCGCGCCGGTCGGCCCGCGCGTCGATGTGGAGGACCTTCTGGGCGCGCTGCGGACTTTCGTGCGCCGCGCGGCGGGTGCCGCCGAGCCGGTGGGTGCGCGGTGAGCGACCCGGTCCGTACCGAGCGCGACGGCCCGGTCGTGACGGTCCTGCTCTCCCGGCCGGAGCGGCGCAACGCCGTCGACGGCGCTATCGCCAGCGCCCTGGCGGAGGCATTTCGCTCCTTCGACGCCGACCCAGAGGCCCTCGTCGCGGTCCTGCATGGGGAGGGCGGTGTGTTCTGCGCCGGAGCAGATCTGAAGGCCATGGGCGCCGCGGATGGCAATCGGCTGGCGCCCGACGGCGACGGGCCGATGGGACCCACCCGCATGAGACTGTCAAAGCCCGTGATTGCCGCCGTCGCCGGCCATGCGGTTGCCGGGGGGCTCGAGCTGGCGCTGTGGTGCGATCTGCGGGTGGCCGAGGAGGACGCGGTGTTCGGCGTGTTCTGCCGCCGCTGGGGGGTCCCGCTGATCGACGGCGGCACCGTTCGCCTGCCGAGACTGATCGGCGTGAGCCGGGCGATGGACATGATCCTCACCGGCCGGGGAGTCGGCGCCTCCGAGGCGCTTCAGATCGGGCTCGCCAACCGCGTGGTCCCCAACGGATCGAGCCGAGTCGAGGCTGAAGCGTTGGCCCGGGCGCTGGCGCGCTTCCCCCAGACCTGCATGCGGGAGGACCGGCTATCGCTACTCGAGTCGATGGCGCTGAACGAGGCCGATGGACTGGCGAACGAGTTCGAGCACGGGACCCGCTCGCTGGCGGACGTCGCCGCGGGCCTGGAGCGCTTCCGCGCCGGCGCGGGCCGCCACGGATCGTTCGAAGACTAAGCCCCACATAAATCGCTGGGCCGCGCGAGTTGCGGGTAGAGGTGATCCATGCCCGCGGACGAACCTAGCTCTTCGATGACTGCGTCACCGGGGCCGACATCTCGTGTATGTTGTGAACCGCCCTGGAGGAGGCTCCGGCTGCCGGTGACCGGCAGCAGTCTGCGCCTCGCCTCCCCCAACCCATTGCCCCCACAACTCCAATGACCCTGCCCCTAGGCATTCTGCTCGCGCTCGGCTGTGCGCTGGCGACGAACGTAGGTTTTCTCTACAAGCACCGCGGCGTGTGCGCGGCGCCTGCCGTCGACATCCGCCGGCCGCTGCGCACCGCCATCTCGCTGTGGCGCTCGCCCTGGTTCGCGATCGGGATGGGGGTCGCCACGGGTGGATGGCTCCTCCACGTGGGCGCGCTGGCCTTGGCGCCGCTGTCCACGGTGCAGGCCGTGCTGGCAGCGGGGATCGTGCTCCTCGCGGTCATGGCCGAGCGGATGTTCGGAGTGCGCGTGGGGCGTCGCCAGTGGGTGGGCCTGGCATTGACGGCGTTGGGCCTGGCACTACTCGGGCTGACGCTGCCGGCGATCCACGGAGCGCACTCCAGGTTTTCCCTTCCGGGCATGATCTCGTTCGAGGCCGGTCTGGTGGCGACCGGGACGCTGCTCATCATGGGCCGGCAGTTCGGCGCCCCGGCGGAGCACCACGGGTACATGCTCGGCGCGGCGGCGGGCATCCTGTTCGGGGTATCTGACATCGCGATCAAGGCCATTTCCGGTGCTCTGGGGAGCCACGGAATCCTCGCCATCCTTTCGCCGTGGACGGCACTGGCGGTTGCAGCCTCGGTCGCCGCCTTCTACGCGTCGGCCAAGTCGCTTCAGGATGGGGAACCGGTGCCGGTGATCGCGGTCACGGGCACGGCGGCCAATATCTCCGGAATCGTGGGCGGGATCATTGTGTTCGGCGATCCGGTTTCGGCGGACCCCATGGTGCTGGCGGCCCAATGCCTGGCCTTCGTCCTCGTCCTGTGGGCGGCGTGGCTCATCCCGGCGCCGGTGCGGGCCCGGGCCGCGGTGCGGGCCGCGGCCGCTGCCTGAGCGGCCCTAGCCCGCGCTTCCTTGAAGCAGCACGGACGCCACCTGCTCGGGGTCATCGGACATCGGCACGTGGCCGCAGCCGGGTAGCGTCACCACCCGGGCGGAGGGGATGGCGCGCTGCGCTCGGTGCGCCTGGCGGGGCAACAGAAGCCGGTCGCGATCTCCCCATGCGATCGTCACCGGCACCGCGATCCGCTCCCCTCCGTTGAATCGCTCCTTGGAATTGATCGCGCGGCGCGTCTCGTCAAACCAGGGAGCGTTGGCCACGGCGCGGATGTTGGCGGCGCTTTCCTCGGCTGGGATCCGTTCCGGCCTCGCGAAGTACTGTCCGGAGAACACCACGCGCGCCAGCCGGGGCTTCATCAGGACGTCTGCCCGGGAGGCGATGAGGCGACAACCGCGCCTGGTCAGCGAGAGCGACGTCCGCTGGAAGATACGCTCGCGGTCGTTGTGAAAGCCGGCCGGCGACAGGGCGGTCGCGGAGCTGACGAGGCCCTGCTTTGCCAACTCGAGCGAGATCCAGCCTCCGAGGGAATTACCGGCGGCATGAGGTGCCTCTAGGCCGATCTCCCGCAGGAACTGGGCCACCAGCCGCGTGAGGGACTCGATGCCGGGCGGGGTGCCCGGTGGCGGCATCGGCGTAGCGCCGAATCCCGGGAGATCCACGGCGATGACCTCCCGCTCGGCCTCCAGGCGGGGAAGGACCGGTCTCCACGCCTGCCAGCGCATACCGATTCCGTGCATCAGCACGAGCGGCTTCCCCTGGCCAGCGCGATGGAAATTGATCTCCACGTGCCGGCACTCTAATCCCAAGCCACCCTTCGCCACCGGCGATCCAAGCGTCGATGATCCGGCGGATATCGTTGTACGCAGGGGATAAATCGTCGACAGGCAAAGTGATGGCAAGCACCGATACCCCGCTCGCAGGCGCCCGCTCCGAGCTACAGGAGCTGGCCAAGCGTCACCTGTGGATGCACTTCACACGCATGTCCGCCTATACCGAGCACGAGGTGCCGGTGATAGTGAGGGGCGAGGGGTGCTACGTGTACGACGAGCGCGGCAAGCGGTACCTAGACGGCCTCTCGGCGCTGTTCTGCGTCAACATCGGCCACGGGCGGGCTGACATCGCCCAGGCGGGCGCCGACCAGGCCGCAGAGCTCGGGTTCTTCACGAACTGGTCCTACGCCCACCCGCGCGCGATCGAGCTGGCGGCCAGGATCTCGCGACTGGCCCCCGGTGACCTCAACCGGGTGTTCTTCACCAGCGGCGGTTCAGAGGCGGTGGAATCGGCGCTCAAGCTCGCGCGGCAGTACTTCAAGCTCTCCGGAAAGCCGAACAAGACGAAGGTCATCTCCCGGGAGATCGCGTATCACGGCACCTCAATGGGCGCGCTGGCCGCCACCGGCATCACCGGTCTCCGCCAGCCGTTCGAACCGCTCATGCCCGGCGGGCGCCACGTCCCCGCTACCAACACGTACCGTCTCCCCAGGGGCATGACCGAGGAGTGGTTCTCGGAGGCGATCGCCGAGACGATCGAGTTCGAGGGACCCGACACCGTGGCCGCCGTGATCCTCGAGCCGGTGCAGAACGCCGGGGGATGCTTCACGCCGCCCGATCGATACTTCGCGCGGGTCCGGGAGATCTGCGACAGCTACGACGTCCTCCTGATCTCCGACGAGGTGATCTGCGCCTGGGGCCGTCTGGGGGAGTGGTTCGGGGCTGACCGCTACGACTACCGGCCGGACATGATCACCACGGCCAAGGGCCTCACCAGCGCCTACGCCCCGATGGGCGCCGTGATCGCCTCCGACAGGCTCGCCGAGCCGTTCCTGCAGGGCACCAACAGCTTCATCCACGGCTTTACGTTCGGCGGCCATCCGATGTGCGCGGCCGTGGCGCTGGCCAACCTCGACGCGCTCGAGCACGAAGCAGTCCTGGAGAACGTCCGCGCCCACGAGCCCGAGCTCCGCGCCGCGCTCGAAGCGCTTCGCGACATTCCGATCGTGGGTGACGTGCGCGGCGCCGGCTACTTCCAGGCGATCGAGCTCGTCAAGGATCGCGGCACCAAGGAGTCCTTCTCCGACGAGGACTCAGAGACGCTGCTCCGAGGATTCCTCTCCGGCGAGCTTTACCGCCGCGGCCTCATCTGCCGGGCCGACGACCGAGGCGACCCGGTGATTCAGCTCTCGCCACCCCTCATCGCCGGTTCAGAACAATTCCAAGAAATCTCAGGGGTCCTTCGACCCGTGCTGACCGAGGCCTCGGCGCGGATGGGACTGGACGGGAGCTGATCGACGCGTGATCGTCGGCGTCCCCGCGGAGGTGAAGCGAGACGAGTACCGCGTAGCGATCACCCCAGCCGGCGTCCGAGAGCTCGTTGACGCCGGGCACCGCGTCCTCGTCCAGAGCGGTGCAGGGGTCGGCTCTGCGATCGCCGACGAGGCGTTCGCGGCCCAGGGGGCGACGATCGTCCCCGACGGATCCGAGCTGTTCGGCGAGGCGCAGCTGATCCTGAAGGTCAAGGAGCCCCAGCCGGAGGAGGTGCGGCGGCTCGAGCCCCGGCACACGCTCTTCACCTACCTGCACCTGGCCGCGGACCCGGAGCTCACGCGGGCGCTGGCGGCATCGGGCGCCACCTGCATCGCATATGAGACGGTGGAGGACGACCGGGGCCGGTTGCCGCTACTGGCGCCGATGTCGGAGGTGGCGGGAAAGATCGCCACGCAGGCAGGCGCGTTCTTCCTGGAGAAGCCCCTAGGTGGACGCGGGATCCTGCTGGGCGGGGTCCCTGGTGTGGCCCCGGCGAACGTGATGATCATCGGCGGCGGCGTGGTGGGCACTAACGCGGCCTTCATCGCCTTGGGGATGGAGGCCAACGTGTATGTGTTCGACCGCAATATCGACCGGCTCCGCGAGCTGGACATCGCGTTGGCCGGCAGGGTCTCGACCTGCTTCGCCTCGACGCTCGAGATCGAGCAGCGCCTGCCGGACGCCGACCTCGTGATCGGCGCGGTGCTGGTGCACGGGGCCCGGGCGCCAAAGGTGGTCACCAGGCCCCAGCTCTCGCTGATGAAGGGCCACGCGGTGATGGTCGACGTCTCGATCGACCAGGGAGGCTGCTTTGAGACCTCCCGACCGACGACTCATTCTGATCCCGTGTACGAAGTCGAGGGCGTCATCCATTACTGCGTCACGAACATGCCGGGCGCCGTTCCCATCACCTCCACCTACGCACTCACCAACGCCACCATCCCGTACGTGCTGCACCTGGCGGGGTCCGGTGTCCGTCGGGCGACGGCCGAGAACCCAGGACTGAAGCTCGGGGTCAACCTGGCCGCCGGCCAGGTCACCTACCCGGGCGTGGCTGACGCCGTCGGGATCCCGGACGTACCAGTCGACGAGGCGCTCGAAGCGGTGGCGGCGGAGGCGGCCTAGTTAGGCGGATCCCTAACTCGGTCATCGCCGTTAGACTGACCGCCCTAGTGGGCCGCTGGAGGGCGAACACCGAGATGGTGGTACACGAGACCATCGACGGCGAGACGATCCTGATCCATATGGGCTCAGGGACCTACTACAGCGTCGAGGGCGCCGGGTCGGACATCTGGAACCTGGTCGCGGCCGGCCACCCTGCCCCGCGGGTTGTCGAGCGGATAGCGGAGCGCTACGGGACCGACACCGACGTCGTGATGCAGTGCGTGGAGGAGCTCACAGGCGTGCTCGTCGACGAGGATCTGCTTATCCCGGCCCCGGGCGGAGCTGGGGAGGCCGTCGAGCTGCCTGCCCCCACCGGGAGCGCATTCGCCGCGCCGGTGCTGCACAAATACACCGACATGCAGGAGTTCATGCTCGTCGACCCGCTACACGACGTGGACGTCGCCGCGGGCTGGCCACATGCCGCAGCTGGCTGAGGCTCCGCTCCGAGAGCTGGTCGCCAAGGCCGTCGATGCACACCAACAGGCGGTAGCCGAGAGCGGCGAGCATCGCCGCGAGCTCTGCGTTGCGGGGCGTCGGCTTTCGCTGCGGTTTGCGGGCCGGGCGCTGGCCGAGGTGCTGCTCCCCGCGATGGCCCCCCGGATTGTCGAGGTCAGCGGCCGGGGGCTGGAAATCGGACTGTGGGCGGGTGGCGCTCCCGGTCCGTGGCATCCATCCGACCTGGGGCCGCGCGGGCTGGTGCGCGGCTCCTCGCCGGAGGCCCTCAGCGCCGTGTACGAGGCCGGCTCCGGTGCGTTGACTGTCGTTGACCGAGCTGGCTCACGGATCCTTCATCACGTTCCTGTTGTCGAGGGGGTTCCGTGGTGGGAACGGGCGGCTCCGCTCCGTCCCGCGCTGTTCTTCGCGCTGGCCTCGACCAAGCGCCACCTCGTGCATGCCGGCGCGGTCGGTGCTCCCGATCGTGGCTGCGTCCTGCTGGCGGGCCCCGGCGGATCGGGAAAGACCAGCCTGGCGCTGGCGGCTGTTGAGCACGGGCTGCGCTATGTGGGAGACGACTACGTGCTGCTGGAGGACGGGGTCGTGTGGAACCTGTACGCCACGGCCAAGGTCGACGCCGGTCCCGGCCGAGAAAAGACGATCGTCGATGTTGACCCCCGCTCCCTGATCCACGCGCTGCCCGCCCGGGCTGTCGTCGTACCGGCGATCGGCGGCGGGCGCCTCAAGCTGCGAGAGATCAGCGCCGCCGAGGCGCTGCGGGCACTGGCCCCGAGCACCGCGTTTCAGATGCCATTCGATCGTGGCGCGGTCCTGGCCACGCTGGCGGAGCTCGTGCGGCGGGTGCCGTCGTACCTGCTCGAGCTGGACCGCGATGCGGCCGCCGCGGCCTCGGCGCTCACCGAGGTGCTGGCACGTGGTTAAAGGACTGGTATCCGTGATCGTCCCGGCGTACAACGCCGAGGCCTTCATCGCCGAGGCCCTCGACAGCGCATTCGCGCAGGATTTCCGCCCGCTCGAGGTGATCGTGGTCGACGATGGCTCGACCGATCGGACGGCCGAGATCGCGGCCGGGTATGGGGTGCAGTTGGTCCAGCAACCGAACCGCGGCCCCGCGGCCGCGCGCAATGCTGGGCTTGCGCGGGCATCTGGCGAGTACATCGCGATCCTCGATGCCGACGATGTGTGGCCTGAGCACCGGGTCTCGTGTCTCGTCGAGGCCCTGCGCTCCGGGGCGGGCATCGCGTTTGGGCTGAGCCAGATATTCCTGACGCCCGGACAGCCCAAGCCCGCGCACTTCCCGGAGCGACTCACCGAGCCGGTCCAGAATCACATGGCGGCGATGATGACCCATCGTGCCGTGTTCGAGCTTGTGGGGGGCTTCGACGAAGGCCTTCGCCTGTCTGAGGACGTCGATTGGTTCATGCGCGCTCGGGACGCCGGGGTGAAGGTGGTGAGCGTCGATCAGCTCGTGTTGCGCTACCGGATCCACGCCCTGAATACCTCGAGGGACAAAGCCGGGACTCGGGCCACGATGCTGCACGTGTTGCGCTCGTCACTGGCACGCCGGCGGAGCCAGCCCGCCGAGAGTCTCGATGAGTAGGCCGTCGGTCTCGGTCGTCGTTCCGGTCCACGGTCACGCGCCGTTTCTCGGCGCCGCGCTCGAGAGCATCGCGAAGCAGGCCTACGAGCCTCGGGAGACGATCGTCGTTCTCGACGGGCCCTGTCCAGATCTGCCGGAGCTCCACCGGGCCGGTCTGCGCGTGCTGCGCCAGCCACACATGGGGGTGGCGGCCGCTCGCAATGCCGGACTTCACGCCGCAGACAGCGACCTGATCGCGTTTCTCGACCAGGACGACGAGTGGCGGCCGGACAAGCTCGAGCGCCAGGTCTCTCTGCTTCAGCGCCGAGCTCCGCTCGACTTCGCGCTCTGTCGAGTCGAGGTGGCGCTCGAGCCGGGCATGCCACCGCCCGCGTGGCTAGACCCCGAGTGGCTCGCAGCGCCCATCGCGGGATTCGCTCCCAGCACGTGGCTGGTGCGGCGCAGAGCGTTTGCGGCCATCGGCGAGTTCGACGAAAGCTACGAGATGGCCTGCGACTCCGACTGGCTGGGCCGGGCCCGACTGGGGGCCTTGGGTGTCGAGATGATCGACGAGCCGCTGGTCCGCTGGCGGATCCATGGGGAGAACGCGAGCCACGATCGCGCGCTCATGCGCCGCGAGGTCCTGACGATGATGCGCCGTCACACCGCTCGCCAGCAGAAGGCGCGGGAGCTGCGGATCGCGGCGGTGATAACGGCGTTCAACTACGAGAGGTATGTGGCGGCGGCGATCGAGACCGTGCTCGAGCAGACGCTTCCGCCCAGCCAGATCGTGGTGGTGGACGACGGCTCCACCGACTCCACCGCCGCGGTCGCGGCCCGCTATGAGCCCCGCGTCGGGGTTGTGAGCACGGAGAACGCCGGGATCGGCGCCGCCCGGACGCGCGGCGTCGCAGAGGTGAGCGACGCCGAGGCGGTCGTCCTTCTCGACGCCGATGACCTCCTCACGCCGCAGAGCATCGAGCGCCGGGCACAGGTGCTCGCAGTCCGCGATGACGTCGACATCGTGTTCGGGCACTGCCAGCGGTTCGAACAGTTGCGCGACGGGCGCCCGGTGGCGATATCGGCACCCGAACCGGCCCACATCCCCGGCGGCATGCTGGTCCGGAGCTCGGCGCTCGACCGAGTGGGCCCGTTCCGCACCGGCCTGCGCGTCGCGGAGGGACTCGACTGGCTGCTCCGCGCCCGCGAGCTGGGGCTCCGGCATGCGACCGTGCGCGAGACGGTCTACTGGCGGCGGGTCCACGGTGAGAACAACTCGCTCAGGAACCGAGGCGCGCTGGGCGAGTTGCCGCGGGCGCTAAAGGCCTCGCTTGACCGGCGGCGGGCAGCCGCGGGCCAGCAATGACGGTGGTCGAGGCCTGGGGCACCGAGCCGGGGGCGACGACGGCGTGGCCGACGCCATCCCAAGAGCTGTTGTTGAAGGCCGCGCTGCTCAGGGACGACGGGGCGCTTGCCTCGTGGCAGAAGGTGAGACCGGAGATGGAAATCGCGCGGCTCGACGGCTCCGCCCAAGCGGTGCTGCCTCACGTGCGTGCGAACCTCACAGCGCTCGGCATCGACGACGAGCTCGTCCAGGACAACCATTCGCGTTCGCGGCGCGCGATCGTCCGCGGCATGCATTTCCAGCCTGGTCAGGCCAAGCTCGTGCGCTGCGCGCGCGGAGCGATCTACGACGTCAT
>DAIPIC010000032.1:0-6760 GCA_036771025.1 Solirubrobacteraceae bacterium | reverse complement strand
ACAGCGCTCGGCATCGACGACGAGCTACTCGGCCTGTTCAGAGGGGTCCACCGCTACATATGGGCCCAAAACCAGCTGTTGCTGGGCCGTATGAAGCCGGTTCTGGAGGCGCTCGAGGAGGCGGGAATCCCGACCCTGGTGCTCAAGGGGGCGGGGATGGTCGCCGGCTCTCGCCTCGACGCGGGGATGCGACCGATGAAGGACCTCGACGTGCTGGTACCCACGCCCCATACGAAGGCCGCCGTCGAGGTTCTGGTCGGCCGCGGGTTGGCGCCGGTTTCGGGAATGCCCACCTGGTTCGTGACCGAGTACGCGCCAACCTTCGAGTGCGGGTGGGGGTTCGAGACGATCGAGCACGGCCGGTCGCTGCGGCTCGACCTCCATTGGCACGCGACATATGTCTCGCGCCAGCCGGATGCCGACGATGACTTCTGGGCTGCGGCTCGGGAAGTGGACCTGCGCGGCGTGCGCACCCGTGCCCTGGCGCCGGCCGACGAGCTGCTGATCGCGATCGTGCACGGCCTGCACTGGGATCCCCTTCCCACCTACCGCTGGGTGGTGGACGCCGCGCTCGTCGCCCGAGGCGAGTCTGGGCCGGTGGACTTCGACCGGCTGGTCGAGCAGGCACGCCGGCGGCGGGTGACTGCGATGGTGAACGCGGGACTGGTCTATCTGCGTAGGGAATTCGCGGCGCCGATTCCGGCGAAGACAATCAGAGCGCTCCGGCGGTCGTTGCCCGGGCCATTGGAGCGGCTCGAGCTGCGCGCGGTGAGGCGGCCGCCGTGGGAATGCGACGCTCTGGATCGGGCAGTCCTTCGGCACCAGGATTCGGCGCGCCGCCAGGTTCCGCTCGGCAGGCGGCGTCTGCTTCCGCATCGGCCGCCTTGGGCGGCGATCGCCGAGCGCCGCCGGCCGGGGCCAGGACGCCCGCCGAGCGCCTTCACTGCCCCCATCGGGACCGGAAGGACGGATCCCGACGTCGAGCCTGTTGCCATGGCAGAGACGATCGACTTCGGCGATCCCGAGCGGGTGCGACGTCACTTTCTCTACGGAGCGTGGTTCCCTCAGGCCGACGGTTGCATGCTGGCTGGACGCGAGGCCCGCCTGGTGCTTCCGCTAAAGCCCCGGGCCAACGGTGCGCTCCTACTTGCGATGTCCGCCGACGCCTTCTTTCCTGGCCGTGGCACCCGCCAGCGGCTCGATGTGTCGGTCAACGGACACGCTGTGGCCCGGTTCTCGTTCCATAGGGGGCGTCCGGGACTGCGGAGTGAGGGGATCGTGGTGCCGCGGGCGGCTGTTGCGGGACGGGACGTGCTCGAGTTGACGCTGCGGACGCCCGACGCGAGGCCTATGCGGCTGGGCCCCGACGGGTGGGATGAGCGTGAGCGGTCGATCCTCCTGCGCGATTTGGTCCTGCGCGAACCTGTCCTTTGCCATCCGGGCCGGCCGCTCGCGCTCGGCGTCGCCTCCGGCGACGAGAGGTTGGTTGCCGGGGGTTGGGGCGTGCCGGAGCCGGGCGGTCGCTGGACTTGCGGCCCCCGGGCGCGGCTGCTGCTGCGGATCGCCGAGGGACACGGGCCGCTGGCATTTGAGATCGACGCTCAGCCGGTGCGCGAGCGCCAGATAGCCCACCTATCGGTCAACGGACGACGTTCGCGTGTGCGATGGGATCGGCCGGACCGCCATCGCGTGCCCTTGGCGGCCTCCGCAGGGGAGCTGCTCGTGGACATGCGCATCAAGCACCCTGTGTCACCAGCGGAGCTGGGGCAGTCGGAGGACACCCGGCCGCTCGGGTTGTTCGTGCGCTCCGTCGGGGTGTTCGCTCGGTCAGACGCCCTGAGCGCGGCTCAATACAGCCCGTCGCCGCGGGCATAGCGAGCGGCGCGCTCCCGGTCGAAGCCCTCGGCGTCGAAATCCGGACCGATGAGGGAGCGCCGAATCTCGCCTGCGCTCGGCAGCTCCGAGCGATCGATGTGCCGCTCGGCGTTCCATAGGTCAGAACGGATCAGCGCCTTGGCGCACTGCGTGTACGCCTCCTGAACCGAGACCAGGATTCCGAGCCGGGGCACCTTGCCGTCGATGGCGCTCGGCTCGAGCAGCTCCGGGTCATCGATGATCGTGGCCCTGCCATTGACCCGGAACGTGTCGCCGATCCCCGGGATCAGGAACAGCAGCGCGATCCGTGGATCGTCGAGGAGGTTGGTCAGCGAGTCGGCGATCCGGTTGCCGGGCCGTTCAGGCAGCAGCAGCGTGCGCTCGTCCAGGACCCGGACGAACCCGGGAGGGTCGCCGCGCGGAGAGACGTCCAGGCCACCGTCCGGCGTTGAGGTCGCGACGCAGACGAACGGCGAGCGCTCGATGAACTGCTTCGTGAGCGAGTTGAGCCGGTCGGACATCTTGGTGAGCGTCAGCTCGGTGGGCGAGCCGACGATTCCGCGCAGCGTCGAGACGTCGCTGATGATCCGTTCGGGCACGAGGGCCGAGAGTACTGCCCCGGGCTCAGGGGCTGAGGGCCCGCGCTCGCGCCGTTGCCTGGGCCGTCGCCTGGCGGGCGAGCGTCAGCCGAGCGGCGGCGGCCGCGGACTGAGCCTGGGCCTCCAGTCCCTTGCGGGTCTCGTTTTCGAGCGCCGCCAGTTGCTGGGCGGCATACGCGGCGAGAGCCTTCTCGGCGGCCGCCTTGGCCCGCGGCTTGGCTACCGCCAGCGCTTGATGGTAGGCGCGGTTGAGGGCGGTTCCCCGGGCCGCGTCGGTTGTGCTGCCGCGCGCGCACGCGCGACGGCTCACCACCACCCCGCGGCGAACCTCCACCGTCCGCGTCGCCGTCGCGCTCTCGACCACGTTTTCGGACAGGGTCGAGGACACGGTGGCCCGTCCCACGGTCGCTCGCTCGGTAACCGACACCGGCACGGTCACCGTGACCGGCGCCCGCAGCGTCTGGGCGACCGTGGCCTCGGCTGGCGCGCGCGCGGTCACGCAGGCGCTCGTCGCTCCCTGGCTCGGGGTGCCAGGAGCCGGCGTGCTCTTCGAGGATCCCCCGGCACTGACGAGGGCGATCGCTCCTCCTGCCGCGGCGAGGAGCGCGACCAGGACCAGAGCGAATGACGGACGGCGCCGCATGGCAGACATTGTTGAGGGAGCCGCCCATCAGGCGGCTCCCTCCTAACGACCTCCTTCCCGTCAAACGCCGACGGCTTGCCGCCGACCGGGGCGCCTACGCCGTGGCGTTCGGCCGGCTCACCGCGCTGCAGATCGCGTTGCCGGCGAAATTGCCCGTAGCGATGAGGTTGACCTGCACACCACAGAGAGCCGCGGCAACCCCGATCGGGATCTGGACGTTGGTGTTGGTCACCGCGACGTTGACAAGGCCCTGCTGGGTCGTCGTGCCGCCGCCGCCGCCACCACTATTGGTTGCCGTTGCGTGGCTGGCCGAGCTACAGGAGCTGTTCCCCCCGAAGTTATTCGAGGCGATCACGTTGGCCTGCACGCCACAGACGGCCGCGGCCACAGAGACCGGGACCTGAATGTTGGTATTGCTCAGCGACACGTTGACTAGGCCGCTCTGCTGGGTCGTCTGCGCGGCCGCCGGCAGGGCCGACACGCCGACGGCAATGACGCTGCTCGACACGGCAGCGACAAGCACCCGTCTGAAGACGGATCTGCTCATAAATCCCACCTCCGGGACTCGTAGGTTCGCGGCTTGCGCTACCCACCGACAACGCGGCAGCAGGGCCGGGCTCAACGTTTGTTCGAGCTACCTCCGGACGGGGTGCGGCACTCCTCCGCTGCTACCCTGCCCATCCATGCCGACGGCAAGCCAGCTGATCCGCAAGGGTCGGGTCAAGCCCAAGAAGAAGCTCGACACACCGGGTCTGAAGTCCGGCAAGGGTCGCAAGAAGAAGGTCGCGGCGCCGCAACGGCGCGGCGTCTGCACCCGCGTTCAGACCACGACTCCCAAGAAGCCCAACTCGGCCCTTCGCAAGGTGGCCCGGGTCAGGCTGACGAACGGGATGGAGGTCAACGCCTACATCCCCGGCGAGGGTCACAACCTCCAGGAGCACTCCGTGGTCCTGGTGCGCGGCGGTCGGGTCAAGGACCTGCCCGGATACCGCTACAAGGTGATCCGCGGCGCGCTCGATGCCGCCGGCGTCTCGGACCGGAAGAAGTCCCGCTCCATGTACGGCGTCAAGGCCCGCTAGTGCCGCGCCGCGCTGCAGCGCAGGTCCGGCCGATCGAGCCCGACGCCGTCCACCGCAACCGGCTCGTGCAGCAGGTCATCAACAAGGTGATGCTGGACGGCAAGAAGTCGATCGCCGAGAAGATCGTCTATGACGCCCTGGCGATCCTGGGCGAGCGCTCCGGAAGCAACCCCGTCGAGCAGCTCGAGGGCGGGATCAAGGCGCTCACGCCAGTGCTGGAGGTCCGCTCCCGGCGAGTCGGCGGCGCCACCTATCAGGTTCCGGTCGAGGTCCCGCCCCGGCGGGCGCGGACGCTAGCCGTGCGCTGGCTGGTCCAGTTCGCTCGCCAGCGCCGGGAGAAGACGATGGCCCAGCGCCTGGCGCACGAGCTCCTTGACGCCCAGCAGCAGCAGGGTGGCGCGTACAAGCGCAAGGACGACATCTACCGCATGGCCCAGGCGAACAAGGCATTCGCCCACTACCGCTGGTAGCGGGTCCGGGCTTTCCGTCACCAGCGGTTGACAGCCGCCGTAGGTGTTGAGATCGTCTCGCGACGAGATGCCCGAACCGCATCGAGACGACGACGAGTCCGGCCGCGATCGAGCGCTGACGCGGCGCCACGTCCTGGCCCGCGCGGGGCTCGCGGGCGTGGCCCTGAGCTCAGGCGCGCTCGACGGGGCGGACGCCCTGGCGGCGCCGAAGCCGCCTCCGCGGCCAAGTACACCGGCGCAGGCACTGGCGGCGCTCCAGCTGGGCAACGGTCGCTACAGGTCGGGCAACATCAAGCGGCTTGACTACTCCCGGCTCGGAGATCGGATCGCCGAAACCCAAAAGCCATTTGCGGCGATCGTCACCTGCGCCGACTCACGGATCTCGCCGCCTGTGATCTTCGATGTCGGGGTCGGGAACCTGTTCACTTCGCGAGTCGCCGGCAACAGCGCCGACACCGGCATGATCGGGAGCACCGAATACGCAGTCGAGGAGCTCGGGGTGTTGCTGGTGATGGTGCTGGGGCACAGCGACTGCGGAGCGGTCAAGGCCGCGATCAAGGTCGCAGACGGGAAGGCGAGCTTCCCACGGGCGAAGTTCGGGGCGATCGGACCGATGGTCAAGCCCGTCGTCGGGGCGGTGAAGACGGTGCCCAAGAAGCAGCGCACGCTCAAGCGCTCGGTCGCGGTCAACGCGAGGATTCAGGCCAGGCGATTTGCGGGCGCCGGCCCGATCATCAACCACGCCGTCGCCTCGGGCCACCTGCGGGTGGTGGCCGCGGTGTACGACATCCGCAGCGGGCGCGTATCGCTGGTCTAGCACTGCGAGGGCCGCCCACCGCACGGGACCGGGGGCTGCGGCGGGTCAACCCTCGCGGACCGTAATCTAGCCGTTTGGGGGACCTCTGAATCCCGGGCCCCGCGGGATGTCAGGATCCGGACGCTTCTCGGCGCCGGGCCGGCACCGGCCGGCCGAGTAGAAGTCCGCAACCACTTCCGATGACCAGCGCGATCGCCCCGATCGTCTCTAGGAACAGGCCCGCCTTGGGGCTGGCGGCGGCGCTCGTGAAGTGGGTCTCGGAGCTGCCGATGACACCGGTGGCGCGCGCGTCCGGGAGGTCCCCGATCAGTGCGATCAACAGCGTCACCACGCCCAGGGCCCCGAGTGCCAGGAGGGCCGGCCGGCTGCCCCTGACCGCCGCGCCATAGGCCAGGGCGCCCGCGACCAGGGCGATCGGAATCAGCGCGTAGGTGTCGTGAGAGCCGGTGCTCACCGACTTCAGGGCCGTGCTGGAGGTGCTGGAGGAGATCGTGTAGAGGGGCGTGAACTCAGCGACGAAGAGGAGCACGGCCCCCAGCAGCCCACACCCCAGTACGGTCGCCCGCAGGGCGGCGGACCAGCCCGGATCTACCCCCGTTCGACCCGCCCCCGAGCGTCCCGAGGAGAGGCCTCGGCCCGCCCGGGAGGCCCCAGACCCTCTGCTATATTCAGTACTTGCCTCGGGCGGCGTGGCGCTCATCCGTGCCCGCCCCCGGGTGCGGAGTATCCAAGCGATGGAGACACCGAGCCACTAGACAACCGCCCGGAGCCGACACCCGCGTCGTGAACGGGCCCACTGGGCCCTTTTTCATGCCTCGGGAGGCCCGAAGAGATCAGACAGATGCCTCGTACTTTCGACCTAGAGAAGATTCGCAACATAGGGATCATGGCGCACATCGACGCCGGTAAGACGACGACGACTGAGCGCATCCTCTATTACACCGGTCGGACCTACAAGATGGGGGAGGTTCACGAGGGCGCTGCGGTCATGGACTGGATGGCCCAGGAGCAGGAGCGGGGCATCACGATCACCTCGGCGGCCACGACCGCCCAGTGGAAGGGCTACCGGATCAACATCATCGATACCCCGGGCCACGTCGACTTCACGGTCGAGGTAGAGCGCTCCCTGCGCGTGCTGGACGGCGCAATCGCCCTGTTCGACTCGGTGGCCGGGGTCGAGCCCCAATCGGAGACTGTCTGGCGCCAGGCCGACAAGTATCGGGTCCCGAGGATCGCCTACATCAACAAGATGGACCGGATCGGCGCCGACTTCGACC
>DAIPIC010000031.1:0-25583 GCA_036771025.1 Solirubrobacteraceae bacterium | reverse complement strand
GAGCTCTGCCCACCCGAAACGGCAGCCGCTGCGGTCGACGAGATCTCGAAGTCTTTTGCCGGTGGCGACGACCTCGATCTGCTCAAGTACACGCGATCTGTCGCGGCGAGATACGCCGAAGCACGGCCGGCCAGGCGCGGCTGGCGACGCGCTCTGGCCGCCGAGCGCGATAGCGAGTGCCGGTCAACGCCCGGGCTGGTCGCGGCATCGCTGAACGGTGAGCTCGACGAGGGCGGGCGAGCGACGCTCGGGCACCACCTGGCCAAGTGCGTTGCCTGCCAAGCCGCCGAGGTGCGCGCCCACCGCGCGGATCGTGCGTTCGCCGCGCTCACCGGGCTGACGCTCGCGACCGAGGTGACGCCCGCCATGGCGGAAGCCCCGCCGATGGAGGCAGTCGAGCCGGAGCCGTCGCCCGCCGAGCCGATCGCTCCGCCTCCGGTTGAGGAGCTTGTCGCGGAGCCCCCAGTTGCGGAACCAGAGCTGTGGCGCCCGACCGAGGTGAAGGGCGGCGACGCTGAGATCCTGCGGACGGCCGAGGACGAAGGGAAGACGACCGAGATCCCGGCAGCCGCCGCTGGTGTCGGCGCTGCAGCCGCCGCCACCACCGCCGCCGCGACCGGCGACGCCGGTGCGCACGAACGAGCGCATCAGTCGGCGATTCCCATCACGGAGCCGGCCACGAAGCACCGCCGACCCGGACGCCGCGCGATCGGAGCGATCGCGGCGGCGCTGGCGACTGCCGGGGTGGCCGCCGCGGTCGCCGTGGCGCTCATCTCGGGCGGGTCGAAGAAGCACGCGGCCCCGGTTGCGAACACGGTCGCATCGGCGCCCGTCACGACGCCCGTCCACCGCGCCCCCGTGCGCCACAAGCCGCGCCCGCCAGCCAAGAAGCCGCAGCACCCCGCCACGACCGCCGCACCGCCGGCGCCTGCGCCGTCGACCCCCGCTGCGGCCTCCGCCGCGCCTTCGAGTTCCGCGCCGAGCTCGAGCTCTAGCTCTTCGTCCGGCAACTCGTCGTCCGCGCCCTCCAGTCCCGCGCCGTCAGCGCCCGCACCGGCCCCAGCGCAATCGTCGGGTCCACCTGCCTCGTCGGGGCCCAGCGTGTCGATCCAGCAGCCGTCGCTCGGCAACGCGTCGGCCTCTCAGGGAATCGGCTCGCACCATTGATCTGAAGTGGGGTAGGGTGCCTGCCGCCCGGATCGCATAGCGTCGCGAATTGACGCATAGATCCGTGCGCACAGGAGGTGGGGACTAAAGCGGGTCCGTCCAACTGCCGATGGTTGTGTGACACCGCTCGCCACGAAGGGATTGCTCGAGGCCGGACGATGACAACTGCCGGAGGGGACACGATGGAGGTCGACGACAGCACGACCGAGCGCGCGGTCACACGCCGCGTTCTGCTGCGTCGAGCCGGTGTGCTGTCCGCTGCCGTACTCGTTGCGGGACCGGGAAGGGCCGCTGTTGCCAGGGCCGATGGCACCGTCCTGCAGCTCTCGAGCTTCGGCGCGCGAGGCGATGGGACATCAGACGATACGGCCGCGATTCAGCGCGCCTTGAATGCCGCCCGTCCCGGCACCACGGTGATGGGTCAGTCGGGCGCCAACTACGTGATCACCAGCACGCTGGTCTTTCCGAGCGACGGCGTCACCCTCAATCTGGGCGGCGCCTCCATTCGAATCGGCAAGACCCGGGTCACCGGTTCGTACCTGCAGACAAACGACACGATGTTCTACATGGGCAACCGCAACGGGGTGCGGATCACCAACGGAACGATCCAGTCGTCGATGTCGAGCTACACGGCGGGCGGGATGGCGTACCGGATCCAGATCGCGGGGGGCCAGAACTGTCAAGTCGACCACATGACCGCAGCGTGCGACGGATCGCTGTTCGCGTACATCTATGGCCAGGGTCACACCATCAGCTACAACACGATCTCTAGCGGCGGCATCTCCGCGCTGGCCACAACCAACGCCACCGTTCAGGGCAACACGATCAGCAACAGCCCCGCCAACGCGATCGGCTTCACGGGATATCAGGGGGCGCCGGAGAGCGGCAACAAGTGCCTGGACAACACGATCTCGGGCTACGGACGGATCGGGATCGAGGAGTACAGCCCCAACGGCGCCGCCTACTGCGTATCCGCGACCATCAGCGGCAACACGATCTCCTCGCCATCGCCCTCGAACACGACCGGAACGGCCATCTCCGCAATCTCCACCGGCGCCACGATTGAGAACAACAAGATCACCGACGCGCTCTACTGGGGCATCGAGGCCACCGCGCTCGGGACCACCGTGAACGGCAACCAGATCGGCTGGAGCTCGCCCACCAGCTCCGCGGCGCTCAAGTCCGTTGCCATCGTGATCAATACCTCGCTCGCCTCGAACACCGACCCGGTGACCGTGAGCGGCAACACGATCACCAACGGGGCGATCGGCATCCAGCTGTACGCAAACCCGTTCTACTGTCCGGTCACGGTGAGCTCAAACCAGCTGACCAACACCATGCAGCAGGGGATCGCGCTATCGCCCGGCAACAGCAAGGGGCTCGTGCAGGCGAACAACAACACTCTGAACTTCAACACGCCACCGATCGGCACCCGATACGGGATCATCCCTGCCACCGGCTCGACGCTGAACGGCAACCAGCTCCTCTACACGACCTCCTCCATGGCCGTCGGCATCTACGACATCGCATACGACTTCACGGCCAACAACGTCACGATGACGGGCAACCTGGCCGACGGCGGCGGCCGCATCGATCCCTACGTCGCTAGCGGCGACCTCGGTGGCGGCTGGACGGGGTGGACGCTCACCAATAACCGCTTCATCAACGGCGCTCCCGGGTACGTCGGCCAGCTCGTCTCGCCGACTCTAAGCGGGAACGTCGGCCTCAGCTGAGCGGGCTCGGCTGGTCGCCGCCGTCGGGCGCTCGGCCAGCACCATCTCATACCACTCGCTGACGAGCGGACCGAGACGATCTGCACTCCAGCGGTCGCTCGGCGGGTGGCGGCGGACGTGGGGAATGGCCTGTGCCAGACGCTCCGGCGCGCGGCCGTCTGGTCGCACCGCCTCACCGCTCGTCCCCTCGATGATCAGCGGCGGCCCTCCGACGTCGAGGCAAACGACCGGACACCCCGCCCTGACGGCCTCGGCAACCGCCCAGCCGCCGGAGTCGTGCATGCTTGGAAACATGAGCACGTCCGCCTGGGTGAGGGCCGAGAGCACCTCGTCCCGAGGTCGCCGGCCGAGCATTCGGATGCGCGACGAGACGCCCAGGCGCTCCGCCTCCCGTCGCAGACCCTCTGTCTCCGGGCCGTCGCCGTAGACGTCGAGCGTCCACTCATCTCCCAGCCGCGCGAGTGCAGCCACGGCCAGGTAAGGGCCCTTCAACGACAGCAGGTTGCCGGCATACATGGCCCTGCGACGTCCATCCGTGCGTGGTTCTTCCTGCGATGGCGAGAAGGTCACGTCCCGGAAGTTCTCGAGCGCCACGTGGGGCTCCACTACCACCGGCCGACCAAGCCCCTCAAAGCGCTCGGCAACATCTCGGTTCATTGCCACCACGAGGTCGATCTTGCGGCGAGTCAGAGCTGCCGTCACCAGCCGACACGACCGGGTGATCAACTGCCGGACGACCTCGAACGCGAATCCCCGCAGGCGGAGAAACCGAGCGAGCTTCCAGGGCATGGGCGCCGTCCCTCCGACCGGGCCCCATACCACCGGAACGCCGTCGAGGAAGTGGACCGCGCTCGGCAGCCAGTCGTTGGCGAACGTCACGTGGTGGACGACGTCGACGTCGCCCAACAGCGGGCGAGCCGCCTTGCGCGCCCTGTACTGCCAGATCAGATAGTCGACATGCCCTAGTCCCACTCGGCCCTCGAACGGCCTGAGCCATTCGGGGCTGGCGACGGGCACGATGGTCACACCGTCCAGGTGCTCAGTGGCGAGCGCGCGCTCGATCTCCTCCAGATAGTCGGGAAGCGTGAGCAGCGTGACGTCGTGCTCGCGCGCGATCGCGCGCAGGAACCCCCATCCGGTGCCCGGCTCCGATCCGCGGCCAGGGCGGCAGACATAGGCGCTCAGCAGGACCCGCACGGCGGCAAGTATGGCAACGGCCGTCGGTCAGGCGCGGGCGAGCTGGAGCCTGGACGTCGCCCAAGGAGGCTCGCGTCCGATGAGCGAAGCCAGGCGCTCCACGTCGGGCGCGTAGTGGCCCCGGAGCGCCTCGAGCACGTGGCTCGACGCCTCCTCGCCCGAGAGCCTCCGGGTGCGCGTCCACAGTCGCGTCCGGTAGGCGAGCTCGCCGAAGACGCGGTCGACTCGCTCACGCCGCCGGGCCGGCAGGCGGTCCCACGCCGATCGCAGAGGTCGCACCCGAGTGGCCGCCAACCGCAGCCGGAACGGGTCGAGCCGGGGATACGGCGCTCGCGCGATACCCGGCTGATAGCGACGCCCCAAGCCCGACGGCGTGAAGTCCGGATCGACGCCCAGATGGGAGTAGATAGAACGAAGCAAGCCGGCGGGATCACTTGCCAGCTCGTCGAGGAACACGACCTGCAGCTGGCCTGGCTCGAAGACCTCGTAGTAGCCGGCCAGGATCCGCCCGTACTCCCCCCACACGACATAGGTGTCTGTCGCTCCCTGTCGGACGCGCGTCCGCTTGAGCGCCTGGGGAACGAGCAACTCGGCCACCGCCTGGTCGAGGCTCCGGCGCTCGAACCCCAGGCGCCGGAACATCATGTGCTGCGAGATGCAGCGTTCGACGGGATCGCGCAGGATCGCGATCAGCTTGATCTCTGGAAACAGTGCGTGGATCCGCTCTGGAACGGCGCGCTCCGCATGTTTGGGATCCGGCGGGTCTGCGCCAGGGGCGTAGACCGTGCCGGCCATGTACTCGGGCGTGGCGGTCCCACACAGCGAGCCCGGTGGCGCGGTCGAGAGCGAGCGCGTGGCGTAGCTCTTCCAGCCCGCTCGGAACTTGCTGTCGCGGCTGAAGAACGGATCCTCCTTCCCGGGAGGCATGTACAGCTGAGGGTGCTGACGCAGCAGCTCGAAGAGAGTCGTGGTGCCGGACTTAGCGGCTCCGATCACCAGGAAGTCCAGACCCTCCACCTCCCCCTCCTTGAAACCCCACCCGCCGTCTAGGCGGGTCGGTAATCCGATACCAATGTTCAGTGCATGCTATCCGTTGCCGGGGCGGGTCGGTAGGCCTCGTAGCAACCTGGGCTGCGCCTTGCCGGTGAGCCCCTTGTACACCCGCGCCAGCGGATAGGAAGGGCGCATCACGAGCGCGGCGATGAAATGCCCCGCCGCCGGCAGGTACCGCCGGTAGAGCAGCGACATCCCTGCCTTGCGGACGTGGTGGTTCGCCCGTGCCAGCCGGCGGTCGCGGCGCGTCGGGTTGTATCCGGCCTCGAACTCCTCGAATGTCAGATCTCCACCCGCCATCCGCGCTTGGTGACGCTGAATCACGAACATCATGTACCGCCGTCTGGCAAAGAAGTCATCGACCGTCATCGAATCGAGGTGCAGCCTGTACTCGGCGAGCGGCTCGGGCACGATGCCCACCGAACCATGGGCAGCTATTCGCGCCAGTAGATCTACGTCCTCCCCGTACGTCGGGATGGTCGCATCCCAGCCGCTGACCGCTCGCAGGGCATCTGTCCGGTAGAGGATGGTCGAGGGCGGGAACGGAAGCAGCAGCGCCTGGCGAATCAGCTCCTGCCTGCTCGGGTCACTCGGATCCTCGCCGGTTGTGGGCGTAAAACCGCGCGGGCCGCGCAGCACGTGCCCGTCCTCGCCGATGTAGCGCATCAGACAGCCGACGCACACGGTGTTGGGCTCCGCCTCCAGGACGGCCACCTGCTTGGCGAGCTTGTCGGGCAGCCAGCGGTCGTCTGCGTCGAGCTGGGCCAGAAGCCCGCCCTTCGCCAGATCCAGCCCACGGCTGCGCGCTCCGGGAAGACCGATGTTCTCAAACGAGTGGACCCGCGCCCGGGGGTCGCCGCCGAATGCGGCCGTTGCGACCTCGACGGTGTCGTCGGTTGAGCCGTCGTCGATCACCACCAGTTCGAGCTCGGCGTGCGTCTGGGTAAGGACGCTACGCACCGCCTCGGTCAGGTACCGCGAAGCGTTGTACGCGGGGATCACAGCCGTGACCAGCATCTGCCCCTAATTCAAGATGATGGCCGGCCAGGCCTGCGCGCAGGCCCGGCGCCGCTACGCGCCGCCGATGCCGCCCACCTCGAGCACCGCCTGCCCCTTGCCGGGGATCAACCGGATCTGCCGGCTGCTTGTTGAGCGCCACTCCTCGAGCGCCTTGCCCACTCCCTCCAGGTAGCCGAAGTCGTCTGCCACGACGATCGCCTGGTCGGTGAGCTGCCGGTCCAGGAACTCGAGCACGGTCACCGTTGACGTGTACCAGTCGGAGTCGACGTGCGCGAAGGAGATCGGGCCGCCGCTGTACCTGGGCAGCGTGTCCTCGAATCGGCCTTGATGAAACGTAACCAGCTCCGGAGGCATTCCCAGCTCGCCGACCAGCAGTCGCTCTGCGTCGCCCCGGGGATCCTGTCCGGCGAGCTCTTCGAAGCCTCCCTCATCGATCCATTTCTCCAACTCGGTGGCGGCGGGTCCGTCCTCGGCCGTGAATTCCGGAAGCTCGCCCCAGGTGTCGAACAGGTGGAGAGGCCTGTTGGCCGACTTCAGCTGCGCGGCGAGGATGCCGATGCCGCCGCCCCGGGCCACGCCGAACTCCGCAAATGCGCCAGGGAGCCCGGCTCGGAGAACGCGAGAACCCTCCCTGTACAGCGACACGTGCTTCGGCTGCCTTAGCATCGTGTTGCCGCGTGTGGCCATGAGCATCCGAACCAACTCCGGATCGGAGCGTGCGATCGTCGCCCGGGAACGCCAGTCCCTGACGCTCCTGAGCGCACCAATGGCGCGGTTGCGGACCATGTCTGGCGCTGAGGAGGTCATACCTATGAAACGTTGGAGCCCTAGCGGACTTGCGAAGAAGTCGCGCTCTGCGGCGGAGTGGTTTTGCCGATCAGCCTGGCCGGATTGCCGGCGATGATGCTGTGTGCGGGAAAGCTCTTGGTGACGACGGAGTTCGCGCCGACCACGCAGCGCTCTCCCAGCTCCACCCCCGGCAGGATCACGCATCGCTCCGCCAGGTAGCAGCCGTCGCCGATGCGGACGGCGCCGACCTCCTCGATCGGCGCCATCACGGGCGGCAGCTCGTGATTGACGTCGGCGATGCCGTCGGCGAGCAGAACCCACTGTCCGATCATCACGTCCCGGCCGATCACGACCTCCACGACCGAGCCGATGCGCAGCCCGAAGTCGGCGCTGGTGCCGTCGCCGATCTCCACACGTGCGTGGTGCGGGCGACCGCGGAACTCCTGGAAGGCCTGGATCCGCCAGAGCCCGCCGAGGTGGACCTTGCCCAGGAACACGTTCGGGTAGCGGCCAAAGGCGATCATCGGCTTGCCGAGCGTGGCGCCGAATGCGAACGACTCAAACCGCCACGACCAGCGGGCGTAGTGCCAGGCGTGGTACGCGAACCGGGCCGCCGGCAGAAGCGATGACGGCAGCAGGTGGACCTTGAGACCGGAGCGGACCTTGCGGGATGCAAGCTCCGCGGCCGAGTTCTCCGGCGCCCCTCCATCCAGCGGCACGCGATCCGTCGGCCCCCGGTTGCGCACATCCGTGCCCATAAGTCGCGCGATCCTAGCAATGGCCCTGCGCCATCGCGGCCGCACCGTCAGATCGGGATCCCCCACAGCGGAAACCACCGCTCGAGCTCCTGCTCCACCGGCAGCTCGGAGCCCACCTGGGCCTTGAGCACGAACTCGCGCTCGGTGTCGCGCTGTTCGTCACCGGACGCCGGAACGAATGGATAGAACGCGCCTCGCTTGTAGTTGTAGATCCAGTACAGCGGTCGCTTGCGTTCGTCCTGGAACGCGAACACGGCGCACAGCAGCCGCTCTCCGTAGCCGCCGGCCTCGATCGCACCGGAGACGGCGTTGATCCCCACCACCAGCTGCTCGAAGTCCCTGCCTCGGAGGATCAGCCACCGGAACCCATATGAGTCGTCCGAGGTGTCGACCGTCGTGTCGCTGTCGGCGCAGGTGGCGCGAACCACCTCCTCCATGTCGCGCACGATGCCCGCGAAATCGGATGTCTGAAGCGGCTGAAAGACGATCGCGGCGGTACCCCGCGAGGTGATCTGGAGCTGGGTCTCCAACACCACGTAGGCGGTCGAGATCGCGAACAGCCGGTCGGGGGCGGGAGCGGCCAGCTTCCGCTTGCCGGTGATGATGTCGAGCAGGCCCATCGAGGTTTCGAGGCTAGCGATGCCGCTAGGCGATCCCCCCCCCCGGCGGTCGCTCGAGCCACTCGGGATGGGCCCGGTACCACTCGATCGTCCGGGCCAGCCCCTCCTCGAGCGTGACCCGTGGAGTCCAGCCGGTGAGCTGTTTGAGCTTCGAGAACTCGACCCACTGGCGGTCGATCTCTCCGCTCGGCGTCCCGGAGCCCCGGATGTCAGGCCGTACCTCAGTCCCCGCCAACCGGCAGATCAGCTCGACCACCTTCCCGACCCGGTGAGGCTCCCCGCCGCCGGCGTTGAACGCCTCGCCAGCCGCCGGGCCGTCTGCCCCCTCGGCCAGCGCGGCCCAGATCGCCAGGTAGGCCTCGACGGCGTCCTCGACATACAGGAAGTCGCGCTCCGGCGACCCGTCTGAGCGGACCACCGGCGGCCGGCCCGAGAGGGCGGCCGTGATGGCCTCGGGCACGAGCCGAGACGGGTTGCCGTCGCCTCCGCCGTAGAGGTTCGCGAACCGCGTGACGCTGACCGGCAAGCGCCAGGTGTGCCAGTAGGAGCGCGCCAGGAGGTCGGTGGCGGCCTTGGACACGTCGTACGGATAGCGCGGCTGAAGCGCGAACTCCTCCGTGTAGGGCAGCGTCGCATGCGATCCATATGCCTTGTCCGAGGAGGCCACGATCACCCTCTCTGCTCCGTGCAGCCGGCACGCTTCGAGCACCGTCCAGGTGCCGCGGATGTTCGTCTCGAACGTCGACAGCGGTGAATGGTTGGCGGTGGGGACGATCGTCTGGGCGGCCAGGTGAAAAACGCTGTCCACGCAGTACTCGGCCAGGGTCCTGAGAACCAGTTCCTCGCTGCACACGTCGCCATCGACCACGTCCACCCGCGCCTGGAGTCCCATGCTCTCGAGCGCCGTCAGCGCCGGTCGATCCCGGCGGATGACGCACACCCGTGCGGCGTGTTGAAGCAGACCCTTGACCAGCCACGAGCCGAGCAGGCCGTAGGCGCCGGTGACGAGCACCGACCGGCCGCTCAATTCCACAGCTTCCACCGCACTCGCCCGCTCAGCCCCACAGCTTCCAGGGCGCCCGCCCGCTGGCCCAGAGCTCGTTCAGGGCAACCGCGTCCTTGTAGGTGTCCATGCAGCCCCAGAACCCTTCGTGCCGGAACGCCCGCAAGGCGCCGGAGGCGGCCAGCCGTTCGAGGGGCTCGCGCTCCAGCACCTCATCCGTACCCAACGACCGCAGCACGCCGGGCTCAAAGCAAAAGAAGCCACCGTTAATCCAGTGCTCCGAGCGGGGCTTCTCCTGAAAAGCGCGCACCGCGCCATCGCCATTCAGCTCGGCCACGCCGAACGGAAGCTCTGGCCTCACGACCGTCATCGTCGCCTGGGCACCGTGCTCGCGGTGGTGGTCGAGCAGGCGACGCAGGTCGATGTCCGCGACTCCGTCCGCGTAGGTGACGCACGCCGTCTCTGCCGGCTCCAGCGCGTCCGCCGCGCGACGGAGACGGCCGCCGGTCGGGGTCTCCGTTCCCGTCTTCATGCACCGTACCCGCACGCCGGGGGGCCACGGTTCGGACCCGACGAACTCCTCGATCAGCTCGGCCCTGAACCCCGTGAGCAGCAGGAACTCGGAGAACCCCTGCGCCAGGTAGATGTGGATCACGTGCCACAGGATCGGGCGGCCGCCGATCTCGACCAGCGGCTTGGGGATCGACTGCGTCTGCTCGCGCAGGCGCGTCCCGGCGCCGCCACAGAGGATCGCCACGGTCGGGAGCACCTGCGTCGCCACGGTCGGAAGCACCTATTTCGCCACGGTCGGGAGCACTGGGGGATTATTCATCAGGGGACCAGTGCGAGATAGGTCTCCACTATGGAGAGTGATGTCGCAGTAGTCAGGGCGAATCGCGCCGAACGCCCCGCGGGGCCCTACCGCGCGGTGCCCTGCAGCTGTGCCTCGAGGCGCTGGAGCCTGGCGACGCGGGCCTCGAGCGGCGGGGGCGTCGCGAACAGGGGGGCGATCGACTGCTTTGCCCCCGGGGGGGTGATGTAGAAGGCGGCCAGCTCGCCAGAGGCCGCGCGCAGGTCGCGCTGCGGTATGCGCTGCATGGTGCCCTCGATCTTGTACAGCGCGGCGATCAACGCGCTCGGGCGGCCGGTTAGGATCGCCGAGCCGCGGTCGGCGGCGAACTCGCGGTAGCGGGACAGCGCCTGGAGCAGCAGCCAGGAGATGACGTACACCACGGCCGATACCAGGATGACGACGAGGAACCCGGGGCCGTTGTTGTTGTTGTCATCAAACGCGCCGCCGAACCAGAACCCCACCTGGGTGATGAAGGCGGCGATCGAGGCGAAGAAGCTGGCCAGCGTCATGACCATCACGTCGCGGTTCTGCACGTGCGTGAGCTCGTGACCGAGGACGCCTTCGAGCTCGCCATCGTCGAGCAGCTCCAGGATCCCGGTCGTCGCGCACACCGTGGCGCTCTTGGGCGAGCGCCCGACCGCGAACGCGTTGGGCATCGGCGTCTGCGCGATCGCTATGCGCGGCTTGGGGATGTTGGCCTGGATGCAGAGGCGCTCGATGATCGCGTGCAATCGCCGGGCCTGGTAGGAATCGCCGGGACCGACGACCCGCGCCCCCATCGACAACAGCGCCAGCTTGTCGGAGGTGAAGAACTGGATCAGGAACAGACCACCGGCGACCACGGCGATGATCACCGCGCCGGCGCCGGCGGCGAACAGCACGCCGACGAGCACGGCGTACACCAGTCCCAGGAGAAACAGCGTGAACACCATTCGGGCCTGGAGGCCGCGGTCTCGACCGAATGTCTTTGGTCTTGCCATAACGCCTTGATATTGGCAGACCGATTAACGCGGGCTTCAAGGATCCGCAGGAAATCGCTAAAGGGCGGGCCCGTTCCTGCCGATTCCAACTAGGGTAGTGCGCGCTACTCGTGCATACGTGGCAGGGTTTGGGACCGCCGGATCGCTGCTTGCTGGGGCCGCGATCGTGTTCGTGCTAGCCAGTGCGCTGGTGGCGTTCCACGGCTGGCCCAATGTCGGGCCGCAGGGATCGCCGATGCCGCTGAAGGTCTCGGGCTCACAGTCGCCGGCCGGCTCCGCGACCCAGGCGCGGGTCACTGCCGTGGCAGCGTCGTTTGCCGCCGGACGGGCCACCACCGCCGCCGGCAGCGGTACGACGGCCGCGACCTCTACCGGAGGTCCGGGCGGGGTCGCCGTGGGTCCGGGCGGCGCACAGGGTGTCCCGACCACCGGCCAGCAGCCTCAGACGTCCGGCGGCTCGTCACCGGTCCAGTCCCAGCCCACCCAGCCGACGCAGCCGACCTCGCCCTGTAGCTCGTGCGGCGGCGCTCCGCCGGCGGGCACTCCGGGGCTGGGGGGCGTAGTCCAAGGGGCCACTAGCGCACTGGGCAGCACCGTCACCGGTACCTCGCAGAGCCTCGGCTCGACCGTCACCCAGGTCACGGGGGCGCTCGGCAGCCAGATCCCCGGCGCGGGCTCGGTCGTGAGCGGAGCAGGCAGCGCGCTGGGCAACACGATCGCCGGCGCGGGTGGTGCCGCGGGCGGCCTCCTGACCGGGGCCGGGCACGCCGTAGGCGGTCTGCTGGGCGGGCACTAGGCCCTAGGGCGCAGCGGCGAGCGCGCGCTCGATGAACTGCACGGTCACGGCCTGCATCTCGGGGTCGTGCTGGATCGAGCGGTGGTGCCCGCCGGGCAGCACGATCAGGCGGCTGACCGGCGAGCGGAGCCCCTTGGCGAGCTCCCGCGAGTGCTCGACAGGCACCTGCTCGTCCCCGGCGGCGTGAAGTAACAGCAACGGGATCTCGAGCGCCTCGACCTCGGCGTGGAGGTCGTGCGATGCGAGCAGCGAGTCCACCGCTGGGACGTCGGCGTTGAATCTCAGCGTCCCCGCCCTCAGGCCGCGCCGCAGACCCTCGCCGCTCGCCGGGCAGATGGCCACCACCACACCGGCCCCCACCGCGGAAGCGGCGAGGATCGCCAGGTGCCCGCCCATGCTCGAGCCGCGCAGCGCAAGCGGAAGCTCGGGACCGCAGGCATCGCGAAGCAGCTGGCCCATCGAGACCACGTCATCGAGCGCACGGCCGTCCATCGGGCCTTCGCTCTCTCCGTGGCCCCGCTGGTCGAAGGTGACGGCCGCAAGACCGGCGGCGATCAGCACCCGGGCGTAGTCGTGGTGGCTCTCCTTGCAGGAGCCGGCGCCGTGCAGGACGCCCACGCCGCCGCGGGGGGTCTCGCTCGGCAACCACAACGTGTACGCCAGGCCGCCTGACCGGCCGGTACGTACCGGTCGCGGCGGATTTACGGTGCGCACGAGCCTCCGCACTAGTGCGCGCCGCAAATACGAGCGCATTCGAGTCGTCCCTGACGTCGCCTGCCTTCGTCCTCGGAGGCTCGCGCAGCGCTGCTGCGCGCCACCTCCTGCGTCCTCGGCAGCCATCCGCCAGTGACGCCTCTCGGTGCGACCGTATCTACGGCAACGACCACTGAGGCGATCATGGCATGATCGCCCGGTGCCGGCGACCACGACAACGGTCTCTCACGTCTATCCGATCGGGACGCGCGTCAACGAGCGCGGCCGACTGGAGATCGGCGGCTGCGACGCCATCGAGCTCGCGCGGGAGTTCGGCACGCCGGCGTATGTGGTGGCCGAGGACGACCTGCGCGCCAGGGCGCGGACGTTCGTCGAGGCGCTGGCCGCGCGCCATTCCGACTACGACGTCCTATTCGCGTCTAAGGCGTTCCCGTGCACCGCCGTGTATCGGACCCTGGCCGAGGAAGGGCTCTCGTGCGACGTTGCGTCGGGCGGTGAGCTGACGCTGGCGATCAAGTCCGGCCTCCATCCCCGCCGCCTGTACCTCCACGGCAATGCCAGGTCCGAGGCCGAGCTGCGCCAGGCACTGGAAGTGGGCGTGGGGCACATCGTGCTCGACTCCTTCGACGATTTCGAACGCCTAGAGCGGGCCTGCGCTGAGCTCGACCGCCGCCAGGAGGTCCTGATCCGGGTGACACCGGATGTGGCCGGAGATACCCACCAGGCGATGTCCACGGGACAGGCGGACTCCAAGTTCGGCTTCACGATGGATCACGCGCCGGCGGCGATCGAACGGGCCGCGACCGCTCCGCACCTGGAGCTGGTTGGGCTTCACTTCCACATCGGCTCGCAGCTGCTCGAGCTCGAGCCGTTCCGCCAAGCGGTCGAGGCGATCGCGGGGTTGGGCTCGTTCGGGGTGTACAACCTGGGCGGCGGGCTGGGCGTCGCCTATACGAGCGACCAGCGGGCCCCGGAGATCTCTGAATACATCGACACGGTCGTCTCGGCGGCGCACGAGCTTTTGCCGGGCGGCCGTGAGAAGCGATTGCTGCTCGAGCCCGGGCGCGCGCTCGTCGCCAACTCCACCGTGACCCTGTACACGGTCCAGACCGTCAAGCGCAACGTCTCCACCTGGGTGGCGGTCGACGGGGGGATGTCGGACAACCTGCGCCCGATGCTCTACGGCTCGGTGTACGAGGCCCTGATCGCCGACCGGCCAACGGCCGCGGCAACTGAGCGCTGCCGCCTGGCGGGCAAGCACTGCGAGTCAGGCGACGTGATCATCCAGGACGTGGCGCTGGCCGACCCGGCGCCAGGCGATGTGGTCGTAACGCCCGTGACCGGCGCCTACGGACACGCGCTGGCCAACAATTACAACGGCGTCCCGCGGCCGCCCGTCATCTTCTGCCGCGAGGGATCGGCACGGGTGGTCGTGCGGCGCGAGACCTACGACGACCTGGCGGCCCGTGACGTCGAATAAGACCTTCCGGGTAGGCCTGCTGGGCCACGGGACGGTCGGCTCAGCATTTGCGAAATTGCTTTCAGAGCAGGCCGAGCGGGTCGAGCGGATCACGGGGCTGCGACCGGCGCTGTCCGGCATCCTGACCCGCGGCGAGGGCTCGTTCGACGAGCTGCTCGAAAGCTCGGAGCTGATAGTGGAGCTGATGGGTGGAATCGAGCCGGCGCATGAGTACGTCTTGCGGGCGATGCGCTCCGGGCGCCACGTGGTCACGGCCAACAAGCAGCTCCTCTCGCGTCACGGCGAGGAGCTGTGGGAAGTGGCCCGCTCCGAGGGGGTGCAGCTGCGGTTCGAGGGAGCGGTGGCGGGAGTGGTGCCGGTGATCCGCGTCCTGCAGGAGTCGCTCGCCGGCGCGAGGGTCGACCGCGTCCACGGGATCGTCAACGGCACGACGAACTTCATCCTCACGGAGATGGCCCGGACTGGCGAGACGTTCGCCCAGGCGCTCGCGGAGGCCCAGCGGCTGGGATACGCGGAGGCCGATCCCACCGAGGACGTCAACGGCTCGGACGCGGCGGCGAAGATGGCCATCCTGGCCCGGCTGGCGTTTGACACACCGGTTCACATCGACCAGGTCCGCTACGAAGGGATCGAGCACATCCAGCCCGACGACCTGGAGTACGCGCAGGAGCTTGGCCTGGGGTTGAAGCTGATCGGCACCGCCGAGCGGATCGACGGTGGCCTTTCCGTCCGCGTGCACCCCGCGTTCCTCTATCCCGGCCATCCGCTGGCCTCGGTGGGCGGTCCGTTCAACGCGGTGACAGTCGAGTCCGAGGACATCACCGAGATCACCATGTCCGGCCCCGGCGCCGGTGGGCCTCAGACGGCCAGCGCCGTGCTGGGCGATGTGATCTCGGCCATGATCCCGCCAGCTTCGACCCCTGCCGCCGCTCATCGGCTGGACATCGTGCAGGACGTCGTGTCGGCCTTCTACATGCACCTCGAGGTGGCCGACCAGCCCGGGGTGCTGGCGCAGGTCGCCCAGGTGCTCTCCAGCCACGATGTGTCGGTCAAGTCGGTCGTGCAGAAGGGGCTGGGCGACCAGGCCCGGCTCGTCATGGTCGTCCACCCCGTGCTCGAGTCGCGATTCACCGCGGCCATGGCCGACGTGTTGCGCGCTCCGCCCCGAGCGATCCGGGTGCTGGAGGAGGAGTTCGGCTGATCCGGGTACGGCACCGACGGTTCGGTTAGGGTCCCGCGCCGTGCGCGCCATGCAGATCACCGAGCTGACGGGACCGGCGAGTGCGCTGAAGCTCGCCGATCTGCCGGAGCCCGAGCCCTCGCACCAGTTCACCCCCGGTCAGGGGGTGGTGGTCGAGGTTCAGGTCGCCGGGGTCTCGTTCCCGGAGGTCCTCCAAACCCGCGGCGAGTACCAGTTCAAGCCGCCGCTGCCTTTCGTGCCGGGAAGCGAGGTGGCGGGAGTGGTCAAGCAGGCCTCCGATGGGGGGTCGCTGAAGGCCGGCGACCGGGTGGCCGCGTTCTGCATGCTGGGCGGCTTTGCCGAGGCGGCGGTCGCGCCTTCTCACTTCTGCTTTCCGCTGCCGGAGCCGCTGGACTTCGCGCAGGGCGCCGGCTTGGTGCTCAACTACCACACGGCCTATTTCGCGCTGAAGCTTCGGGGCCGGCTGAAGGAGGGCGAGACCGTGCTGGTCCACGGCGCGGCCGGAGGTGTCGGCACCGCGGTGCTTCAGGTGGCGAAGGGGCTGGGCGCGCGGACCATCGGAATCGTCTCAACCGACGCCAAGGAGCAGGTGGCACGCGAAGCGGGAGCAGATCACGTCCTGCGCGCGGACGGGCCGTGGAGGGAAGAGGCCAAGGAGGTCTCCGGCGGCGGCGTTCACCTGGTCCTCGATCCCGTCGGGGGAGACCGCTTCACCGACAGCCTGCGCTCGCTGGCCGAGGGCGGGCGCGTGGTGGTCGTGGGGTTCACCGGCGGTTCCATCCCCGAGGTCAGGGTCAACCGGCTGCTGTTGAACAACACCGAGGTGATCGGGGCGGGATGGGGGGCGTACGTGATGTCCAAGCCCGACGTCATCCGTGAAATCGGTGCCGAGATCGAGCATCTGATCGACGCCGGATTCGTGCGCCCCGTCGTCGGCGCGCGGTTCCCGCTCGAGCGCGCCGCCGAGGCCCTCGAGCTCATCGACGGCCGGGGTGCGATGGGGAAAGTGGTGCTGGAGGTCGGCTGAGGGAGGGTGTCGATGAAACCCGCCACAGTGGCGGGTTTTATTGACAGCCTTCAGGTGGCGGTGGGAAGCGCTCCGGCGACTCGCTTCTCGGCGGCGGGGTCGCCCAGGGTCCTGAACTCGTAGTCCTCAAGCGGAAAGCTGCGCGCCGCGTGCCACGCCTCGCGTGAGCTCGTCGGTCGCAGAAACGGCGTATCGCCGTGGTGGTCGAAGTAGTAGCTGTTGGCGGTGGCGCAGGAGCCCACGCTCCACAGCGAGCGCCCGAGGCGCTCGACGGCGAACTTGGTCCACTGGTCGGCGGCCTCCTCGCGCACCTCCACCGCGGTGGCACCGCGCCGGCCGGCCTCGCTGATCACGCGAACGATGTGGTGCGAGGCGGTCTCGACGAGCTGGTGCCAGGTGCCGCCGGTCCACCCGTACGGACCGAAGATCATGAAGTGGTTGGGCAGTCCCGGGAGGCTGACGCTCTCGTACGAGCGCGCGTGGTTCTGGGCGTAGAAGTGCGCCAGATCGAAGCCGCCGCGGCCCCGGACCGGGTTGAGGCGGTAGTTCTCCGGGTCGGTCGCCAGCCGGAAGCCGGTCGCCAGTACGAGCACGTCGATCTCCCGCTCGCGGCCATCGGTGGTCCGGATACCGCGCTCGTAGACGCGCTCGATCCGATCTGAGATCAGCTCCACGTTCGGGCGGTTGAAGGTCCGCAGGTAGCTGTTCGAGACGGATGGCCGCTTGCAGCCGACCTCGTAGTTGGGGATCAGCCGCCGACGGACGTCGGGGTCGCGCACCTGGCGGTACCAGATGTTGCGCGCCATCCAGCCGGCAGTGCGGGTGATCCAGCCGAGCTCGTCGTGATGCACGACTAGCCCGACGAGCCCGGCCTCGACACCGCCGGTGACAGCCCGGCGGACGGCGTCCTGGACCCGCGGGTAGCGGCGGAATAGCCACTTGGCCGCCTTCGAGGTGGGGAAGTCGACCTTGGGTCCCACCCAGATCGGGGTCCGCTGGTAGACGTCCAGCCGCGAGACCGCGCGCGCGATCTCCGGGATGATCTGGACCGCGCTCGCGCCGGTCCCGACGATCGCCGCACGCTTGCCGTTAAGAGGGACCGAGTGATCCCAGGCCGCGGAGCGCAGCACGGGCGCCCGGAAATCCTCGATTCCCGGGATCTCGGTGGGCTTAGGGTTCACAAACGCGCCCACCGCGCTGATCACGAAGCGGGCGGTGATCTCCGAGCCGGCCGGCAGCCGCAGCCGCCACAGGTGCGCGCCCTCGTCCCACTCGCGCTCCACCACCTCGCTCTCCAGCCGCACGTGGCGGCGGACGTCGTAGCGGTCCGCGCACCGGTCGATGTAGGCCTTCACCTCGGCCCCTCTCGCGAACACGCGCGACCACTCGGGGTTCAGCTCGAAGGAGAACTGGTAGGCCTGGGCGGGGATATCGACGGCGATGCCGGGGTAAATGTTGTCCCGCCAGGTGCCCCCGATATCCGATGCCCGCTCGAGCACCACGAAGTCATCGATCCCCGCGCGCCCCAGCTCGATCGCCGCGCCGATGCCGCCGAGGCCGGCACCGATGATCGCCACCTGATGGTCGGGCCGCACCATTGCTACAGAAGTGTAGCAATTCCCCTACGGGGCTCGCTGGTGTGTCCGCCGGGCGAGGCATGGGCGAATCGACGGCTTCGTGGCGGGGATGGGGGACAGGAGCTAAGGTCGGCACCGTGCCTGTGGAGACACATGGCCGCTGGCCGGTTGTCGGTGCCGCTGCACTGCTACCGGTCTCGGCAGCAGCGGTCAAGAGGCCCGGCCTGCGTCCCTTGGCGGCGCTGCTTTGGCACCAGACGGAGGAGTGGGTGTGGCCTGGCTCGTTCATGCCGTGGATCAACCGCGAGGTACTGGGGTCCGACGAGGACGAATTCCCGATCGACCGCCCGGTCGGCTTCACGATCAACGTCGTGTTCGGCTGGGGGCTCAGCCTCGCCACGGCCGCCGGCCCGCGCGCGGCGACGCCCAGCACCACGCTCTATGTGAGCCATCTCGGGAACGCTGCGCTGCACGTGGGATGGGCGATCCGTAACCGGCGCTACGACCCCGGCATCGTGACGGCGATTGCGACCCTTCTCCCGACCGCGATCGTTGGCCTTCGCGACGCCGCGCGGAATACTCAGGTCCCGCAACGAGCACAGCAGGCAGGCGTGATCGGGGGAGTGCTTCTCTCGACAGGGCTCGTTCCCATGCTGAAGCTGCGCATGCGTGCCCGCCGACGGTCGCGGTCCGCCTGACCTGCACTCGGTAGACGTCCCGACGATGGGTGCCCGGGCGACGGCGCTACCCCGGCACGACCGTAAATGACCTCAGCGTCTTGACCGCCCGCTGCCCGGCGGCGTTGGTGGCTGTGATCGTGAGCCTGTACGTACCGGGATCGAGCGTCCGCGTGCGCGTCAGCCGGCCTGCGAAGAACAGCTTGTGGGGGCCCGCGCCGGCGCTGAACGAGAGCGAGCCGCTGGGCACGCGCCGCGTGCAAGCGGTGTGGCTGCGATTGGTCGCGGTCTGCGCCACGCACCTGCCGTTCAGCTTGCGCCCAGGGAGCAGCCGGGCGAACGCCAGCCGCACGGTCGCGGGCTCGTTCAGCGTGAACCGAAACGCGGTGCCGACCGGCACCTTGGCGCTCACCTTCACCGCGAACCTGGCCAGTTTGCTGCCCACACGCCAGCGGCGGTGGGATTGGCTGACGGCAGAGAGCACGGGCGGGACGGTCATCGGCGCGGCTGGCGGGGTCACAGTGGGCGCCCTGTTTGGCGGGACTACGACGTTGTAGTGGACCGTCACCATGGCGCTTTGACCGTCAAGGCTGGCGGCCGACGCGCTGAATGGGAAGTTGCCGGTTGCGTGTGTGTCCACGGCGGCTGGCACCGAGCATGATGCGAGCCCGGGACCGAATTCATCCTCTGCACAGCCATAGCCCACTCCGACCAACTGGCCCGGGGTGTACGAGGCGCCGTTGCCCGGTGAGGTGATCCAGACAGACGGTGGACCGGCGACGGAGTAGCTGACAAAGACGGTTGTGCTCAGGCCGTCTTTGCTCACCGCCGTGACGCTGACGGTATGCGGTCCTCGGGTGGAGGTGTCGATGGCCGCGCCGGCGGGGACCGTTCCGGTACAGGAGCTAAGACCAGGTCCCCCCGACGCCTCCGCGCATTGGTAGTTGGCGTGAACCGCCTGCCCGACCGCGTAGGTCGCGCTTGGCGAGGGCGACGAGATGCTCGCCGACGGCGCGCCGGGCTGGCGGACGGTAAAGCACTCGCCAGCAGAGCCGTCGCTCCCCGGGCTGTAGTTGCTATCGCCCGAGTACTCCGCCCGAAAGCACCAGACCCCGTGCCCGGTGGGCGAGAAGGTGATCGACGCTGCGGTGGCTGTGTTATTGGCGCCGGCGGTCAGAGGCACCGGTCCCCCGACCGCCTTACCGCCTCCTGCACATCCCGACGCGCTCGTGAAAGGACCGCAGATGAAGAAGCTGACGGTGCCAGACGGACTACCGCCCGCCGCGTTGCCGGTGACGGTGAGGAGGTCCGAATCCCCGGCGGCGAAAGTGGTCGTCTGCGTCGCCGGGGTTGAGACGAGGTGGGCGGTTGCCTGGCCGACGGTGAAGCACTCGGTGCTCGAGCCATCGCTGGACGGGTCATAGCTGCTGTCACCCGAGTACTCGGCCCGGAAGCACCACGTCCCGGTGGCATTAGGCACGAAAGAGGAGGAGGCTGCCGTCGCGTTCGTGAGGCCCTGGATCAGGGATACCGTGCCCAGCGCAATGCCACCAGTGGAGCAGCCAGACGCGCTGCTCAAGGGCCCACAGACGAAAAAGCTGACAGTTCCTGACGGCACTCCCAGAGCAGACGGGTCTGAGACGGTCGCGGTATCGCTCACCGACGCTCCCAGCGAGACCGCACCCGCGGCCGGCGTGGACGTAGTGCTGCTCGCGCTCGTCGCCAACGCATCCTGAGCCATCAGCGGCACAAGTGCGAACGCGACGATCCCGACGGTGACCAACCACCTCCCAAGCCGCCCAGCCGTCATCGCCCGCCCGCTGCTTGGGCACAGGGATGAGCTCCGACCCTGTCTTCTGTCTCCGCGAGGTGCTGGTGAGAAGGGCAGTAACCGTTGTGCGGCAAGGGCATCCGCTGGCACGGCGTGCCCTTGCGCGTGCTGGCGGGACACTGCAGCGGATTCCCGTTGACGTCCAACCCGTTCTGCGGCAAGCGGCGCAAATACAGATCGATCAGCCCCATGAAGTGCTCGATGACTCGCAGCACGCGCAGCTGAGAGCCGATTGGGAAGTAGGCGCGGATGTCGCGAAAGAGCGCCCTCGCCGGCCGGGCGAAGTAGCGGCGGTCGGTCATCAGTCGCTCGACCGCCGACTCACAGTCGCGCAGCACGCGCTCGTGATTTCTCCCCAGCTGGGCGCCGTGCCCGTCCTCGATGATCTCATCCGCGAGCTCGCGGTAGATGGCGCGGCTAAACCCGTACGTGCAGCTCTCCATGGACGACTCTCCTCGCGGGCTTCCCTGCCCAAGCCGCGCAGTTGGTTCCGTCTTCCCCGGGACCGTTAACTCCATGCGGTGGTACGGGTTAAGCCCGTATTAACTCAGCGGCTCGGGCGCGCCCGGTCGCCCTCTGCCATGCTCCGCCGCCATGTCAGGGCTGATCGATCGCTACCGCGACCGCCTGCCGTTCGCCTCCGGCGACCCGGTCGTCTCGCTGGGGGAGGGCTCCACGCCGCTGATCGAGGCACCCCGCCTTTCCGAGCGTGCCGGAACGGAGGTGTGGCTCAAGCTCGAGGGCGCAAATCCCACGGGGTCGTTCAAGGATCGGGGGATGACCTGCGCCGTGTCTGCCGCGGTGCGCGAAGGGGCACGGGCCATCATCTGCGCCTCCACCGGCAACACGGCGGCCTCGGCGGCGGCGTACGCCGCGCATGCCGGCCTGCGCGGAGCGGTGATCGTCCCCGAGGGCAAGATTGCCGCCGGCAAGCTGGCGCAGGCACTGGTGCACGGCGCTCGGGTGGTCGCGCTGAAGGGCAACTTCGACGAGGCTCTGAGGCTGGTGCGCGAGCTGACCGACCGCCACCCGATCGCGCTCGTGAACTCCATCAACGAGTTCCGAATCGAGGGGCAGAAGACGGCTGCGTTCGAGCTGATGGAGGACCTCGATGGCGAGCTCGACGCGCTGTGCATTCCGGTCGGCAACGCCGGCAACATCACCGCCTACTGGAGAGGATTCGCGGAGTCCGGGGCCCGGCCGAGGATGCTGGGCTTCCAGGCCGCCGGGGCTGCGCCCCTCGTAACCGGGGCTCCCGTGGAGCATCCGGAGACCGTGGCCAGCGCCATCCGGATCGGCAACCCGGCCCGCTGGGAGGACGCGATGAACGCCATGACCTCCTCGGGCGGCGCCGTGAGCGCGGTGCGCGACGAGCAGATTCTCGACGCCTACCGCCTGCTGGCGGTGGAGGAAGGAGTCTTCTGCGAGCCGGCCTCGGCCGCCAGCGTCGCCGGCCTACTGGCCCACGGCGCGAAGGGCGCTCGACGGGTGGTGTGCATCTTGACGGGCCATGGCCTCAAGGACCCGGACGTCGCGCTGGCCCAGGCCGGCGCGATCGTCCCCTGCGCGCCGGAGCTTGAGGCGATCGAGCGGGCGGTCCTCGAGTGACGCCGGGGGTCGACCGGTGACCTCGGGCATGAGCCGGCGCCGTCTGGTGCGGGTGCCGGGCTCCTCCGCCAATCTAGGCCCCGGGTTCGACGCGCTGGCGGCGGCGCTGTCGCTTCATCTGGAGCTGGAGGTCGTGGAGACAGGCTCGTTCGCCGTCGCCACCGAGCTCGACGTTCCGCGGGACCGGTCCAACCTCGTGGTCAAAGCTTTCGAGCGGCTGCACCCGGCGGACTCCTTTGAGTTCCGGATCTCGTCGAAGATCCCGCTGTCCGGAGGGGTGGGAGGGAGCGCCGCGGCGGTGGTCGCCGGACTGATGGCCGCAGACCACCTGTTCGAGCTCGACGCCGACCTGCTGGCGCTGGCCACCGAGCTCGAGGGCCATCCGGACAACGCCGCCGCCGCCCTCGAGGGCGGATTCGTGGTGTGCGACGGCCAGAGTGTCCAGCGCTTCGATCCACCGCTCGGGCTGGAGGCCATCCTGGTGGTGCCCGAGGAGACTGTTCTTACGACAGAGGCCCGGGCCGCGCTCCCGGACGACGTTCCGCGCGCCGACGCTGTCTTCAACGTGGCGCACGCGGCGAAGCTGATCCTCGGGCTGTGCACGTCTGATTGGGAGCTGATCGGGGCAGGCCTGCGCGACCGGCTGCACCAGCCATACCGGGCGCCGCTCTATCCCCGCTCGGCGCAGCTCCTTGAGCGCGCGCCCCAGCTCGGGGCGCTGGGGGCCACCATTTCCGGCGCGGGGCCCAGCGTGCTCGTCTGGTCGCACTTCGAGCAGACGGGCACACTGGTGGAGCTCCTGGGTCGCGAGACCCAGGGCTGGGCGCGGGTCATGCGCGTCCCATTCGAGTCCCAGGCGGCTGACGTCCGAGGGCTCTAGGAGGCGCGCTCCTGCAACCGATCGCGCAGCCAGGCCGCGTGGCGCTCCTGTAGCTCCCGGCTGACCCGGGTGAACTCGATCAGCAGCTTGAGCTGCTCGTCGCTGTAGGGATCGAGCAGCGGAAACCCCGCGTCGCCGAGGGGCCCCATCAGCTCCTCGATCATCCGCTTCAGGCGCGGGGTGATCTCCACCAGCACGCGCCGTCGATCGGCCGGGTCGGCCACCCGCCGCACGTAATCAAGTCGCTCCAGCCGATCGATGACGGCGGTGACGGCCCCCGTGGTCAATCCGCTCTGGCGGGCCAGTTCCCCGGCGCTCATCCGTCCGTGCTGCTCGAGGATGTCGATGCACTTCGAGTCGGTGCGGTTGACCCCGATCGCCTGTGCCGCTGCCTCGTCGACGGCGTCGGTGGCCCGCTGACTGGCCCGGATCTCGTGGAGCAGCTCGAGGAGCAGTGCCTGGTGACGATCTCTTGACATCTAAGAATCTTTGTGATTAAGATACTGGCGAGTCAAGACAATCGTACCCGGAGGTAAAGACGGCATGCAACACGCGATCGAGGCCGCCGGCCTCGTAAAGACATATCCCAAGAACGTGACGGCGCTCGACGGTCTGTCGTTCTCGGTGCAGAGCGGAACCGTGTTCGCGCTCTTGGGACCCAACGGCGCCGGCAAGTCGACGGCGGTCAAGATCCTGACGACGTTGACCCAGCCGGACCGTGGCGCGGCCACCGTGGCCGGGATCGACGTCGTCGCCCAGCCGGACCGCGTCCGCCACACGATCGGCGCGGTACCGCAGGGCTCTGGGGTGGACGTCCAGGCCACAGGCCGGGAGAACCTGCGTCTCCAGGGACAGATCTATGGGCGGCGCGGGCGCTTGCTCGAGCAGCGGGTGCAGGAGCTGCTCGAGGGGTTCGGGCTGGCGGACGCGGCCGACCGCGTTGCCCGGGGCTACTCGGGCGGCATGCAGCGCCGATTGGACATCGCGATGGCAATGATCCACGACCCGCAGGTCCTGTTCCTGGACGAGCCGACCACGGGCCTCGATCCCGAGGTCCGAGCGGAGATGTGGGCGGAGATCTCGCGTCTGGCGGGCGAGGAGGGAAAGACGGTCCTGCTGACCACCCATTACCTGGATGAGGCCGACCAGCTGGCAGCGCGGATCGCGATCGTGGACCGGGGGAGGGTGGTCGCGGCCGGAACGCCGGACGAGCTGAAGCGCGAGCTCCGGGGCGACGCCATCCATGTCGAGCTGGCGGCGCCGGCCAACGGCCCCGTCCACGCCGCCCTCGAGCAGCTGCACGGCATCAACGAGGTGGCGCTCGACGGCCGCCTGCTGCGGGCGCGGGCCGACGACGGCGGCCGGGCGGTGCCGGCGGTGCTGCAGGCCCTGGAGATGCAGGGGGTCGCGGTGGCCTCGGTGCGGGTGGCCGGTCCTTCGCTCGACGACGTGTATCTGAAGCACACCGGTAGGACATTCCAGGAGGCGGATCGATGACTCTCATGAGGCAGACCCTGTACATGACGGCGCGCCACCTGCGCGAGCTCTGGCGCCAGCCGTGGTTCGTGGCGGTGACGCTCATTCAGCCCGTGATCTGGCTGCTGTTGTTCGGCGCCCTCTTCAAGAAGGTCGTCGAGATCCCGGGCTTTCACGGACACTCTTACATCGCCTTCCTGGCGCCGGGGGTGGTCGTGATGAGCGCGCTGTTCAACTCCGCCTGGAGTGGGATGGCGCTGATCGAGGATCTGAACCGCGGCGTCACGGCGCGCTTTCTGGTCACCCCGGTCCGGCGCGAGGCGCTGATCGCCGGGCGGCTGGTCAAGGAGGCGATCGTGGTCGTGATCCAGTCGCTGATCATCGTCGTCCTTGCGCTGGTCGTGGGCGCGTCGTTCCCGGGCGGCGTGGGCGGCGTCGTGGTGCTGTTCGCGGTCTCCGCGCTGCTGGGCGCGGTGTTCGGCGGGCTATCGAACGGGTTCGCATTGATCATGCGCCAGGAGGAGGCGCTGATCGGCGCGGTCCAGTTCATTGCCCTGCCGCTCACGTTCCTCTCGACAACGTTCCTGCAGTCGAACCTGATGCCGGCCTGGATCAGGCACGTGGCGGACTTCAACCCCGCCAACTGGGCGGTGGTCGCCGGCAGGGCCGCGACCTCCAGCAACCCTGACTGGGGCGTCGTGGCCTCAAGGGCAGGGTTCCTGGCGGCCCTCTTCGTCGCCTGCCTGGCCTTCGCCACCAGGGCCTTCCGCAGCTATCAGCGGAGCGTCTGAGACGAACTTTGTCCCTCCACTTCGGACTGTCCGAAGTGGAGGGGCATCGTTCCCGGGAGCCCTCAGGCCACCTTCAGCCCGTTCCGGACCAGAGACTCCAGGCGACCTCGTGGCTCCTGCATTCCCAGGCGCCTCAGCAACTCGTCGGTGACATTCAGGTAGTCGACCGCCAGGTCTGGGCGGTAATCGAGGATCGAGACCGCTCTCTCGGCCGACTCGGCGTAGGCGATCGAGGCCCTGATCGTGGAATCGAGCAGCTTCTCCCCGTAGTGCTCGCGCAGGGAGTCGAATGCCTCCCGTGAGTGGCGGGTGCGCATGTCGGCGATGTTGAGGAGCACGCCCAACCACTGCA
>DAIPIC010000030.1:7302-25597 GCA_036771025.1 Solirubrobacteraceae bacterium | reverse complement strand
AGCGCTGCGAGAGGCCCGACAGCGGGAGTTAGAGCTGCCAGCTGGCGGCTGGTCCTCCGAAGCCCGGAGCGATAGTCGCGACAAGCGGAGCAGTCGTGCAGGTGTCGGCGCGCAAGGCCGCTCGGACGGACGCCGCGGTCGTGGGAACTCGCCAGCTCGGTGCGGATCTCGTGGCATGCGGTGTCCCGCGCCTCGAGAGCGGCCGCCAGCCCGACTCTGGCCCTGACCAGCAGTGACTTCACCGCCGGAACCGACAAGGCCAGCACCCCGGCGATCTCCGCGTAGGCCATCCCACTCAGCTCGCGCATCAGAAGGGCCGAACGCTGCTGATCGGGAAGGCGGCGGATGTCGACGATCAGCCGCCGCAGCGACTCCTGCTGCTCACTCTGCCGTGCCGGATCCCCGGCCAGGCTGGACGCCAGCTCAAAGTGCTCGACCGTCGGCGGCATCGGCCGCCGGAGCTCGTCAACGCAGCGGTTGTGGGCGATCCGATACAGCCAGGGCCGCAGGCTTAGCTCGCGCTCATTGGCGCGAAGTCCGGCGTATGCACGAACGAATACGTCCTGAAGCAGGTCCTCGGCGTCAGCGTTTGAGGCCCCGAGCATCTGACGCACGTACGCCAGGAGCCGAGCTCGGTAGCGGTCGTGGATGACCCGGAAGGCATCCTCGTTTCCCGCCCGGAACAGCCCAACGAGCTGCTGGTCGGAGCGCAGCCTGAGAAGTGGGGTCGCAAGCCTGACTCCACTTCGTCCTCGCCCAGCCGCGGCATGGATGGCAGAAGCTTCCACGTCGATCAACCCCTTTAACGCTGCGCGTGCTGGCTAGTTCCGGCATACCTCTGTCCTAGCCTGAAGTCCTGGTCCGATCCCTCGGATCGCGTAACGCTGCGGCAGGGTCCGACCAAGAACGGCCATGGACCCAAACAGACTGCCCCGCATCGCCTACGACCCGGCCACGCTGGAGGACTTCTATCGCGAGCACGTAGGCCTGGTCCAGCGGTTCGTCGTCCGCCGGGTGGCCGACCCGTACCTCGCCGCCGACCTGACCGCCGACGTCTTCCTCGCGGCTATCGATGCTGCCCCGAGCTATCGGCCTGACCGCGCCGCGCCAGCCGCCTGGCTGTATGGGGTGGCCCGGAACGTGGTGGCCGCGGAGTGCCGCCGATCCGCCCGAGAGCGGCGAGCCAACGCCCGGCTCGAGGGCCGGCGCCTGCTCGACGACCACGATGTCGAGCGTATGCAGAAGCAAATCGACGCCGCGGAACAGGCACGCGAACTGTTTGAGGGACTCGCACGCCTCCCCGAAGGCGAGCGTGCCGTCTTGGAGTTGGTCGCGCTGGACGAGCTCACCGTGACCGAGGCTGCCTGTGCGCTGGGCCTGCGCCCGGTGACTGCGCGCGTGCGACTGCACCGCGCGCGCACCGCCTTGCGCCGCCAGATGAACAACCCCGACTCAGTCCCGATCTCCCAGCCCCAGGAGGCATCATGATCCAGAACAAGTTCGAAGACCGTCTGCTCGTCGAGCTACGTCGGGTCGTGGCCGAGCGACCCGCACCCGAGGTGCTGGTCCTGCCCCGGTCCCACCGCAGGCGTCCGCTGCTGTTCGCCGGCACCGCCACCGCCGCGGCCGCGACCGGCACCGCGGTGGCCCTGCTCACCCTCACCGGCGGTGGGGTCGCACCGGCGTTCGCAGTGGATCGCCAGAACAGTGGTGACGTCAGCGTGACGATCAACAAACTCAGCGACGCGCAGGGCCTCCAGAGGCAGCTGCGCGCGGCCGGGATCAACGCCGAGGTCGATTACACCCCGGCCGGGAAGGCCTGCCGTCAGCCTCGCGGCGGGACGCCGGCACCGACCTCGAACCGCGGGCCCAGCGGCGCCGGTGTCCGAGTGAGGGGTGGCTCGAGCACATTCACCATCTCTCGCAACATGGTGGGTTCGGGCCAGACGCTGGTGATCGCCACCAGTGGCGGCACCGGGCCAACCTCGGTGGGCATGCAGGTGGTCAAAGGATCCGTGTCGCCGTGCGTGCTGGTTGACGCTCCGGGCGCGCCTGCCGGCCCAGCGCTGTCTACTCATGGTGCGCACGGTGCGGGCTCCGTCGGTCCGGTGAGGTCGGCGACGGAGTCCGGGTGGTCCGCTGGCCCTCACAGCAGTGGGCCACAAGCGAACGGTCCCCAGACCAACCGCGTCCCGTGATCACGGGCGGGCCTAGCAATCGCACGATCGCGTTCCCCGTAAGCCGGGCGATCTCACCTCCGGACGCGGTAATGCATGTGGGTGACACCGCCCTCTCCCTCGAGAATCCTGACGCGCTCCAGCTCGATCTGTTCCGCAGCAAGCCCCTCGAACAGACGGCGGCCCTGGCCGAAGAGCACCGGAATGACATGGAGCTCGAGTTCGTCAAGCGCCCCGGCGGCAAGTGCGAGTTGTGCAGTTCCGGCGCCGTGAACGAGCACGTTCTTATCGCCCGCGGCCTCCTTCGCTTGAGTCATCGCACCCGCGACGTCGTTCACGTAGGTCACGAGCGGCCACTGCGAGATATCGATACCGGGCGCGTGGCGAGCGACGATGAAGATCGGCACGCCGTCATGGTGGTCGCCGCTCCAGCCGCCAGCAAGCTCAAACGTCCCCCGTCCGGCGACGACCGCCCCCGTAGACATCATTTCGGCGAAGACATCGCCGTTGACGCCCGGCGGACGCACGACCTCCATTGCGGCAGGGTCGGCACCGGCCAACGCCCATTCGTGCAGGCGGCGCCCACCGTCGCCGAGCCCGTTGCCCGGTCGCTCATTGGGCCCGGCGATGAATCCGTCGAGGGACATGGACATGTCAAGAACGGTTGCTGACACGGCGTCTCCTTTCCTGGCGTGCACTTCACCAGACCGTGGGATGCCGTGAAACTCATCGCCGAGTTCCGAAGCACGCAGGCTGCTCATCATCGGGTCGCCTAGATCAGGAGTGTTTGGGAGGGGCTACGCCGGCTCGTACTCGTCGTGGCGGTGCCACCAGGACGCGGGTCCTTCCTCGTTGCGACCGAGCGGCGCCAGGTCGAGGAATCGGTATGTCCCCATCAGCTGCTCGACCCCGCGGTCGTAGGTGGAGTAGGTGTGGTGCACGATCCCGTCGCTGAGCGCGAAGGCGCTCATCCCCTCACGCTGCGGCGGGGGCCGATCGACGTGGCGGAAGTTGTAATCGGCGCCGTTCCGCTGCTGCTCCTCCGTGAAGGCAGCACCGAAGTCGTACTTGAAATCGCTCGCTACGGACGACACCCAGGGGAATCGCCAGCCCATGCGTTCCTTGTAGGGATGTAGCTCCTCGAGCGGGGCGATCGACTCGGCCACCAGGGTCACGTCGTGGCCGTTGAGGTGCGGGATGACGCCGTCGAAGTGATCGGCGACGAGGGAGCAGCCCGTGCATCCCGGGTTCTTCTCATCGACCCGGAACCCGAAGCCGAACATGAAGTGGTAGACGATCAGCTGCGAGCGGCCATCGAAGAGCTCGGGGAGGGTCTTCTTCCCGGTGTCCGTCTCGAACACGTACTCCTTCTCGATCGGTACCCACGGCAGCTCCTGGCGCCGGCCAGCGAGCGCATCGCCCCGCCGCATGTGCTCCTTCTCGGCGTCGAGCAGCTCGCGCCGGGCCGCCAGCCACTCCTCCCGGGGGCCTGTCCGGTGCTCCGTCATGTCGCGTCCCCTTTCGCTCGACTGGTTCGCTTCTACATATAATTAGCAAAATGGCTAACAATCTGCAGTCGCCGCAGTCCGCCTTGTGGGGTAAATGTTTGAGGGCCGCGGGCGGTTGTGGGTGAGATGTTGCGGGTAGAGGACGCCAGATCGTCAAGCGACGGGACGCGACTGGCTCGCGCCAGACGGGTTCCCACACTACGGCTCGGCGGTGTAGACCGGCGAGGGAGGAGCGATGGCACCCAAATCGCGGGCTCGATTAAGGGGCTGGGTAGCTATGTGGCCGCCTCTCGGACGTCTACGGCTGCACGACCGCGACGCGCGGGCGCCGTCGATGATGCCCGATGACGGTCTGTTGTATGAGCCGGCCGATGTCGTCGAGATGTACTCCCACATGCCAGCGGCCTACGAGCTTTGGGGGAAATTGGTTGATGGCGGCGTTCGACGTCGGATTGTCGCCCTGGCGCATGTTGTTGATGGAGAGACGGTGCTCGATGTGGGCTGCGGCGATGGCTCGCTGCTCGAGTCGCTCGCCCGCGCGAACCCGGCCGGGCGCACAGTAGGTGTCGACCTGGCCGCGGGAATGCTCGCGCGAGCACGGCGGCGATTCCGCCATCTGGGGCTTGCCGGCGTTGAGCTGCAGCAGGCCGATGTTCGCCAGCTTCCGTTCGAAGACGGATCGTTTGACCTTGTGACGTCCGCCTACGTGCTCGACATCCTCAACGACGACGACATTACGCAGGCGTTGACGGAGATCAAGCGCATACTGCGTCGGGGCGGTCGACTCGTGATGGCAAACGCCGCCCACGCTGAGCGGCGTCGACACAGCCTCTCCGAGCGCCTGCACGGGAGCGGACTACCTTTCAGCACAATCTCCCGGCCCATCGAAGCGCTTCCCCGACTCGCTGCCGCAGGCTATATCCGCCGGCAGCGCCACTACATCTCGCAGTTTCTCTTGCCCCCTACAGAGGTCGTGGTGGCCAGGACGCCGTGACAACCCGGTGCCGCGAGATGCTGAGCGGGCATGTCGCGGGACAACGTGGAGATCGTCCGTGCCGCGACGTACGCCTTCAAGCCGGACGGCACCACATGGGTTCCTGCCCCGCTCGCGTGTTCGGTTAGGGTGCGATCGTGGCTGATTCGGACGGAGCGGTCCTCGTGACCGGCGGAACCGGGTTCCTCGGCGGGTGGTGCGTTGCTTCGCTGCTTGAGCGCGGCTATCGGGTCCGGACGACGGTTCGTGACCTGGCGCGCGAGGAGGCGGTGTTCGACGCGGTTCGGCGGGCAGGGCCAGATCCTGGCTCGCAGCTGCAAGTGCTTGCCGCTGACCTCCAAGCCGATGCCGGCTGGGCCGAGGCCGTCGCCGGATGCCGGTACGTGCTGCACGTGGCGTCCCCATTCCCGCCGGTGCAGCCGAAGGATCCCGACGAATTGATCGTGCCTGCTCGTGACGGCGCCCTGCGCGTGCTGCGGGCGGCGCTTGAGGCCGGAGTGGAGCGCGTGGTGATGACCTCCTCGGTCGCAGCCATCCGCTCGGATCGGGCCAGTTCGGAGGTGGCGCCATACACCGAGGCCGACTGGACCGACGGCAACGACAGCTCGCGAACCCCATACGTGCGCTCGAAGACGCTCGCCGAGCAGGCCGCGTGGCAGCAGGTTCGGGCGATCGGAGCGCAGGATCGCCTGGCCACGATCAACCCCGGGGCCATCATTGGACCGGCGCTTAGCGATGACCACTCTTACTCGCTGCAGGCGATCCAGCGGCTGCTCGATGGCCTGCCGGCGGCACCGAAGCTGGGCTTCACGTTCGTCGACGTCCGCGACGTTGCCGACCTACACATTCGGGCACTGACGAGCGCCGCCGCCGGAGGTGAGCGCTTCATCGCCACCGACCGGTTCCTCTGGCTCCCGGAGGTGGCTGCAATCCTTCGCCAGCGCTTGGGCGACGCCGCGAAAAATGTCCCCACGCGGGTCGCCCCAAACGTGCTGATGCGCGCTCTGGCGCTGGTCGACGGCAGCATCCGCTCGGTCGTCGGCGACCTCGGCAAGAGGGGCTGGTACTCCAGCGAGAAAGCGCGCAGTAGCTTGGGCTGGACCACGCGACCGGTCGAGGACTCGATCGAGGATTGCGCACGCAGCCTGATCAGCTCCAGCTGAGGGTCGTTGGCGGTGGCGCCCGAGTGGATGATGATCGACGGACCCAGCCTCATATTTCGCGCCTACTACGGCGCACGGTCCAGACAGGAGCCTCGTGGCCCCAAGGTGAATGGGATCCCTGGTTTCCTGGATCGGCTGGCGCGCGTGATCACGGAGCGGCGACCGAGGCGGCTTGTCGTGGCCGAGGATCGGCAGTGGCGTCCCGCTTGGCGAGTCGAGCTCATCTCGAGCTACAAGTCTCATCGGGTTGCGGAGCCGGTCCCGCCTGATCTGGCGCCGCAGATCCCCGTGATCTACAGGATTCTGCAAGCGGCAGGAGTGGACGTGGTAGGCGCCGATGAGCACGAGGCGGAGGACGTCATCGCGACCCTCGTGAGGCTCGCGGCGGGTGCCATTGAGATCCTCAGCGGCGACCGGGACCTGTTCGCGCTGGTGGACGGTACGCGGGTGCGGATTTTGTACCCGGAGAGGCGCGGCTATGCCGTAATCGATGAAGCGGAGCTGTCGCGCCGTTACCGGATACCTGGCCGACGCTACGCCGACTTCGCGATTCTGCGCGGTGACCCATCCGACGGTCTCCCCGGGTTGAAAGGCATCGGCAGCGTCGGGGCCGCAGGGATGATCCGGCGCCATGAAAGCGTCGAGGGCGTCCTCCGCGACCGTGCCCTGCGCAACTCGGACCGCGATTACCTCGAGCGCGCCTTGCGTGTCGTGCGGCCGGTGGCGGACCTACCACTCGTGCTCCCGGGGGGCCGGCGAGACCATTATCCCGTCGACGAAATGGAGCTCGGCCGTCTCCTCGCCCAACACGACGCTGAAGAGCCGGGAGACCGCCTGGTGGCGGCTCTCGCTCTTTCGTAGGGCAACTCAACGATTGATCCGCGAACCGAGCGGGCGCGGTTCCGCCGGCGCCGTACGGCGTCTGTCGTCCCCTCCTAGCCCCCGCCGCGGAGGAGCATTTCCCGAAGGCGGTCGAAGTCAGCGTCGGTGAAGTCGAGCAGCGTCGGCTCCGTGGTCTCGATGAAGTCGATCACGGTGAGGGCGAACCTAACCGGATCGTGCAGCTGGGGGAAATGGCCTGCGTCGTCGAAGACTTCCATGCGGCTCCCGGGCAACCCGTTGTGGGCGACGGTCGCGTGCTCGACGGGAATCAGAGGATCCCGGCGGCCCCAGATGACCAGAGAGGGAAGCAACTCACCCAGGTAGAGGCGGTCGGTCGCGCTCACTCGCTGACCGGTGACGTCGAGCACGGCACGCAGCGTGTAGATGAAAGCCTGGCGGGCCCCAGCATCCGCTAGAGAGCCGTAGCCACGCGCCATTTCTGCCAGGTCGGTACCGGTCCGCAGACCCAGCCGGTCCAGCATCTGAAGGAGTGCGCCGCCGACGCCGTGGAGGCGCTGGTGGGCGATCAGCGGAAGTACCAGCTCGGAGCCCGGCAGGGTTGCGGCTCGCAGCAGCGGATGGACCTCGCGGCCGAGCCCTCCGCTGGAGACCAGCACCAGCCGTTCGGCGAACGGCGGGTACTCGTAGGCGAACTGCATCGCCACGCCGCCCCCCAGCGAATGTCCAACCACGGTGGCCCGCCGGTGACCGAGAGCGAGGAGCAGGTCGCGCACGCTGGCGGCATAGGCGCCGAGCGAGTAATCGCCCCGTGGCTTGGCGGACTGGCCGTGTCCCAGCAGGTCGGGCGCCACCACCGTGTAGCGCTCGGCCAGGAGCGGGATCACCTGGTCCCACTGAGCGGCGCACCCGACGATCCCGTGGATCAGAAGCACGACGGGACCACCGTCGCCGGCCGTCCGATAGCTGACCCGATGACCGTGCAAGACGATCTCGTGCTCGCGCGGGAGCAGATCGGTCAGGTTGCGCCTCTGGCGCTGGTGAACTGCGTCTTCGGGGGTTGGCGCGCTGGCGATGTCGGCCTCCTTGGCAGATAGGCGGTTTGAGCCAGAAAGCGGCCCGATCGGGTCAGGACTATGTACCCGATCCACGCTCATCGGTCACGCCAGCTGCCGATATATCGCGAGAGATGCCCGCCGGTCGCGGTGAAGCCCGCATCTCTCGATTGACCTCAACTCAACGCTTTTCCAAGGAGCGCCTTGATCCTCTTCTCTACGTCGGCCGTCAACTCTTTCAGGGCGAAACCGGTCGGCCACATGGCGCCGTCATCGAGGTTTGCCTTGTCGCTGAAGCCGAGCGTCGCGTACCTGCTCTTGAACTTCTGCGCGCTTTGGAAGTAGCAGAGGACGTTGCCGTCCTTGGTGTAGGCGGGCATCCCATACCAGGTTCTCGCCGAAAGGGCTGGCGCGCCGTCTTTGATGATCGCGTGAAGGCGCTCGGCGATTTCGCGGTCCCCGGCCGGCATCTCGGCGATCTTGGCGAGCACGTCGCTCTCCCCGTCCGCCTTCCCCCGCGCGGCCGCCTACTGCTCTCGGCTGCGCTCCTTCATCGCCGCTCGTTCCTCGTCCGTGAATCGCTTAGCGACCTTCTCTTCGGCCATTCGAAAGCTCCTTTCTGTCCTGACGCAGCCCGCTCACCGCGGCTATTGGATGCGGGGAGTCGATCACATGATGCTGATCCCTGTCGCTCCCGCCGAGCAGTACGTAGCGATCGCGCCGATGACTTGCTCGAGCGGGTTCGTGAGGAGGGGTGGTTCCGCCGCGGCTGGGCTCGGGGCGCCGTTCGGGAGGGGGGTAGCGCGGATCGCGCGCCGCGCGGCCGGGGGTAGCGTCACCGCGCGCCACTCTGGCGAGGTTTTTGCGGTATACGAGCAATAACGTCGCCCGAGTCGGGCAACCGCTCTGGATGGAACCGACCGGGTACGTGTGAATCTGCCCGTCGCGGCATCACGAAGGAATCGAGATCTCGGGCCGGAGCGGTGGGTCCGCTCACCCGCAGCGCCGGACCAAATCCCAGGATGACCGTTACGTGAGTACGGGAGCCGGAGGCCAGTCGGCTGACAGGTCACGGAGCGAGGCACCGGGCCGTCGCGCGGAGCGACGGATAGTGGGGCGACTCCTGGACACAACGGGTGAAGAGCCACAGCCGGACGCGCTCGGGGTCGAGCTCGAGCAGGTTCGCCATACGCCGTGAGAGCGAGACAGGGTCGATCGCCAGCCGTTTCTCGCAGTTGAGCATGTGCTGCGCTGGGTCGTAGGCGGGGTCTCCGATGAATGGTTTGGGGTCGATCGCGAGCCAGGGCTCGCGCTGGGAGGAGAGGACGTTTTCAGCGTGCAGATCAGTCGCCAGCAGGACGCTGCGGTCGGCTGTCCGGGGCAGCTCTCGCAGCAGCGCGAGGCCCTCGCGAGCGAGAGCGGGATCGAGCCCGTGGTCACTGTCGGCGAACTCGAGCTCCAGCTGCTCGGCCCAGTCGTCGCAGATTTTCTGCAGTGAGCGGAAGGGGTCGCCACCGGGAGGTCGGTGGCTCCATAGGCGGCGCATCAGGCCGGCGATGACGATGTCCTGCTCGGGCTCGGAACGGGACGCTTTGAGCTGGACTCCGGGCTCGCAGCGTTCGAGCAAGAGCGCGATCGTGTCGCCGCGCTTGCACGCGTCGAGGCAGCGCACGGCGCCGTCCCCGTCCCACAGCCGTAGCGCTTCGGCCTCATGCTCGGCCTCTGAGTGACGCCACTCGACTTTGAGCGCCAGGCGATCGCCTTGTGGGCCGCGTGCCGGCGCGGTCCATGAGCACTGGCCGCCGGGCTCATAGGGCTCACCGAGCTCGAGGTTCCATCGTGTCGCGAGCTCGGCGGTGACCCCGGGAAGGGCGGCCAGCCACCTCGGGCGGCTCGGATAGCGGGGCGCGTCCTCATCGACCGCTGCTGCCAAGACCCTTGGGATTCTGAGCGCGGGCATACCGAAAGTGTGGCGGGGGCCTGGCTTAGCCAAACCCGGGTTAGGGAAGGCTTGCGCGGGAAGTCGTGATCGAGGTTCAGGACGAGCCGACGTGAGCAGCCAAGCCAGAAATCATCAGAGCGGGTGGGGAGACCGGTTGCTGCCGTTTATCGCGGCCGAACGCGCGCTCCGTGCCCTCGTTCTGATTTCCATCGGGGTCGTGCTCGTCACGCACACCCATACGGACTGGGGGCGCGTCATCGGGGACATGGCGAGAGCATTGGGCCTCGATCCCAGCCGCAACGCCATTCGGCGAATCACTACGGACGCCCATGACCTCAGCGCCCACAAGCTGCTGATCTACGGGATCGTGGCGCTGGCCTACGGCGCTCTCGAGGGTGTCGAGGGCTACGGGCTGCTGCGACGGAGGCCCTGGGCCGAGTACCTGACCATCATCTCCACGTCGCTGCTGTTCATCCCGGAGATCTGGGAGCTGATCAAGAAGCCGACGCCGCTGAAGGTCGTGGGTTTCATCGTTAACCTGCTCATCGTCCTCTATCTCGTCCACCGTGTCCGGCGCCGCTCGAGGGCAAACCGGGCCCCCGGCGGATTCGCGCTGGCTGGGGGTTAAGGCCAAGCGAGGTTGCGGCGCCGCGGCGACCGGTCGCTGCGCTTGACTGCCGGTCGGGAAAAGGAGCAAATGAGCATCCCCACGAGAGGTGATGACAGAAGACGGCGGGTCATTCGCCGGCGAAGGATGGGGCTGCTGGCGATCGGAGTGATCGCGGTAGCAGCGGCTGCGGCAGGCGCCACGGTGGCCTCCACGGGCTCGGGCTCGTCCGGCGACCGCGCAATCTCGGCGCGACCCAGTTCGCCGTCAAAGCTCGGCACCGGGCCGCTGGCCGCAGAGGGCGATCGTCAGGGGGTCAACGTCTACAAGTACACGCGCGCGGGGATGCTCGCGGCGGAAACCCGGCGTGCCCGTTACCTCGTGTATGCCCCGGACTCGCAGGGCAACGGCGTGTACGTGATCGATCCGAAGGGCTACCGGGTGATTCGCTACATCCAGACCGGCGCGGTCGTACAGCATGTGGTGCCCAGCTGGGATCTCCACACGCTGTATGCGACCAACGACGTCGGCAACAGCTTGACGCCGCTCGACCCCGACCGCGGCCAGCGGGCAGGCCCCAGCCTCCCGGTCACCGATCCGTACAACATGTACTTCACGCCTGGCGGTCGCCACGCGATCGTGGTCGAGGAGCTCAATGCCACCCTGGCCTTCCGCGACCCTCATACGTTCGCGCTGCAAAAACCGGTGAAGGTGCGGTGCGCAGGGGTTGACCACATGGATTTCTCGGCCGACGGCAGCTTCGCGCTTGCCAGCTGCGAGTTCTCGGCCCAGATGGTGCGCATCGACCTGCGGACCGAGACCCCCACCGCCTACATCTCGGTTGGCGGCAGCCCCCAGGACGTCAAGCTGTCTCCGGACGGCCGCATCTTCTATGTGGCGAATCGCTACCTGGGAGGGGTGCAGCTAATCGATGCCCACAGCTTGCGGAAGGTGGGCTTCATTCGCACGGGCTCCGATGCCCATGGCCTGTACGTGTCCCGGAACACCCGTGATCTGTACGTCACGAACCGTTCTGGGGCAGTGACCGTGATCGACTTTCGCACCCGGCGGATCATCGGCACGTGGCAGACCGGCGGTTCCCCCGACATGGGCAACGTCAGCCCTGACGGCCAGGTGCTGTGGGTCTCGAGCCGCTACGGCTCTGCGGTGCTCGCGATCTCCACCCGCACCGGCCGGGTGATCGCCACGGTCCCGGCCGGAGTCTCGCCCCACGGGGTATGCGTGTGGCCGCAACCCGGCCGCTACTCCACGGGCCACACGGGCGTGATGCGCTGAACACACGGATAACGACTTGACCGAGCGGTACGATCGCGCTCGTGAGCGGCTGGGGAAACCGCGAAGATCGCCTGGAGGAGCGCGAGGAGCGCCCGACCGAACGGGAAGAGCGCCGGAGGGAACGCGAGGAGCGCCGCATGGAACACGAAGAGCTCCTGACGGAGCGATCCCGGCGGCGGGAGGAGGGAGATAGGAGGCGCCCCCGCGATCACGGGGGCAGCATCGGCGGCGGCGCGGCCGCCGGGTTCCTTCCGTGGGTCATCTTCTGGATCGTCTCCAGCCCGAGCACGTGGGAGGTGGCGGCGGCGGCGGCGCTGATCGCGGCCGTGATCGTCTCGATTCCGGACACGATGCGACCCGGAGGGATCAAGGCCCTCGATCTGGGAACGATCGTGTTCTTCGCGGTGATGTCGATCCTCGCGATCTTCCTCACGCGCAAGGATCTGAGCTGGCTGGAGGATTGGTCCCAGTTCATCTCTTCCATGGCGCTGGCTGCGATTGCGTTCGTGTCGCTGGCGTTCACGCCATTCACCGAGCAGTACGCCCGTGACAGCACCCCGCGCGAGCTCTGGAGCACGCCCGGCTTCAAGCGGATCAACCGTCAGCTGACGGTCTTCTGGGGAGTCGTGTTCTTCCTCACGGCGGTATCGGGAGTGCTCGCCGTGAAGGGCAGTCACTCGACGCGCGACTTCTTTACCTGGATCCTCCCGATCATCCTCTTGGTCGGCGCCTTCAAGCTTCAGGACCGATACATCGAGTATTCCCGGGCACGCGCGCCAGCATCCGCGTAGCTCACGTGTCGTGAACCGCTTGGACGACGATGACGAGGACTGGGTAGGCACTCCGCCTGAGGGTCGCTATTCCCGCGACCGGGCCAATCCCTCCTTCTGGTGGCGCCAGCGGCCTGTGAGCATCGCGGCGGCAGGCTTAATCCTGGTCATCGCCGTCGTAGTGGTCGTGCTGGCGCTGCGCTGAGCCGTCCGCAGCGCCCCGCGGTCGGAGTGCGAACTCAGACCACGTACGCCGGCGTACCGACCGGCGTCATGCTGTACAGCTGGATCACGTCGGGGACGAGCATCCGGATGCAGCCGTGCGAGGCAGCGGACCCGATGGAGCCTGGCTCGTCCGTGCCGTGGATTCCGTCGCCCTGGTCGTCGATCGCCATCCACCGGGCCACCAGCGGATCGCCCGGACCGGGCGGAATCACCTGCCCGGCAAGGCTGCCCGCCCACGCCGAGTGCGGGACGTGCCAGGCGGGGTCCACCTGCTTGTCGAGGATGTGGTGGAGCCCCGCGGGGGTCTCCAGGCCAGCCTGACCAACCGCGATCGAGTAGGTGTGGGCGAGCTTCAGGTGCCGGTAGAAGAACAGCTTGAAGTCGGGCCGGTCCACGACGATGTAGGTGGGGTACTTGGCCGCCAGCATCGAGATCGTCACCTTCGGCGCCTGCTTCTGAACCTGGACGCCGATCTCGTGCGAAACGGCCGGGTTCTCTAACGCGTGCTCAATCTGATCACGGAGGGCGGCCGCGTCGACGACGGTGCCGGGCGCGCTGGGGACATCGACCAGGTGTCCTCCACCGTCGACCGAGACCGACGCGTCGCGCGGTGGGCGATCGATCGCCCGCTGGATGCGAGCCACGAACCCGTCCACGGCGCCGTGGTTGTACTTCACGGGCATCGGGACCTGGGCATTGACGTGATCGTCGAAGAGTCCGGTGATCGTGCGGCCGACGAACCAGCCTCCGCGACTGGCGCTTACGGCGGCCCTCACCGCATCGTCCACGTTGGCGGTCAGCCCTGTCTGTGCGGCCGTAAGCGTGAACTTCATCCCCCCGTAGTGGACGGCGACCAACCGGGAGCGGACACCGCGGAGCTCGGCGCCGAGCCGAACCCGAGCCGCGGGTGCGCGCAGCCCGCCGACGGCGACCCCTCCGACGGAGACTCCAGGGGAGATCAGGTCGTCGCGACTCTGGTCGTAGAGATAGCTCCCCAGCAAGAGGGCAAGCATCAGCGCCGCCAGCCCGCCGACCCAAAGAGCCCGCGGGCTGCGAAAACTGCGGAATCGCTGCCTGTGTGATGCCTCCATTGACCTACCTATTTTGACCGGCTTCCCCTCGCGGATTATCGCTGACGCTTCTGACGCAAGCCCTCAACCATCGGAAGCGGTCAAGGATTGGCTGGCTACGGGCGTGAGTGCCGACGGCGCCAGTCGCGTACCACGCCGTCTGGGTCAAAGGGCGTGAGCATTAGCGATGGCCCACGGATGCCCGTCCGATTGGCCTCTCGGATCCTTTCATTTATGTGCGCTATCAGCTCCCTGACTTCGGCCTCGGACTCGGCGCTCCGTGCGGCCTGGAGCGCGTCGTGGATCTGCTTGCGCAGGGCAACTGACGGCGCCATGTAGGACAGGTGTTCGCGGCGCATCTTGTCCTTGACCCACCACAACTCATCGAACGGCCTGTTCAAATTAGGGAGCGGCCGACCTGCGCCCGGCAGGTCCTCAAATTGCTCCCGCGCTCGCTCGATCTGTCTGTCGATCCAGCTGTCCCATCGAAGTCCAGGTGGCTTGCGCTCGGTCACGGGTCTCAGAGTGACAGACGGCACCGCGTTGCCTCCATCCGCGTGCGAGTCCACCCAGGTGCTGCCCGGATTACGAGTTCGAAACAAGCTTTCTCGCCACCACACGCCACCGCCCTAGCTCGTGTAGGGTGATTCGTGGTGGCCACGGATTCACCTATGCAGCTGGGGATGGTCGGCCTGGGGCGGATGGGCGCGGGCCTCGTCCGCCGGTTGATACGTGATGGGCACCGCTGCGTGGGCTACGACGTCTCGGCCGACGCGGTGAAGGCGATCGAGGCCGACGGCGCCGAAGGCGCAACCTCTCTGGAGGAGTTCGCGGCCAAGCTCGAGAAGCCGCGGGCTGCGTGGGTGATGGTTCCCGCTGGCGACATCACCGATCAGACCATCTCCGCGCTGGCCGACGTGCTCGAGCCGGGGGACACGATCATCGACGGCGGCAACAGCTACTACCACGATGACCTACGTCACGCTGCGGCTCTGCGGGAGAAGGGGATCCATCATGTCGACGTCGGCACGAGCGGTGGCGTCTTCGGCCTCGAGCGGGGCTTCTGCTTGATGATTGGCGGTGAGCAGGAGGCCGTCGAGCGGCTCGCTCCCATCTTCGCCACGATCGCGCCTGGCGTCGATGCGGCGCCGCGGACGCCGGGGCGGACTGGAGATCCCTCGCCCGCAGAGCAGGGCTATTACCACTGCGGGCCCAACGGCGCCGGCCATTTCGTGAAGATGGTTCACAACGGCATCGAATATGGCGTGATGGCGGCCTACGCGGAGGGCCTCAACATCATCAAGAACGCCGACGCGGGTCGGCGCCAGCGGGAGGCTGACGCTGAGACGGCGCCGCTCACGGATCCTGCCTACTACCAATATGAGATCGACACCGGCGAGGTGGCCGAGGTCTGGCGACGCGGTAGCGTCATCGCCTCCTGGCTTCTCGATCTGACCGCCCATGCGCTCCACGAGTCCCCGGAGCTCGACGAGTTCACCGGCCGGGTGTCCGACTCCGGCGAGGGGCGGTGGACCTCGATCGCGGCGATCGACGTAGGAGTTCCCGCTCCGATCTTGACCACCGCCCTGTACTCCCGCTTCGCCTCGCGGGACCTCGATCAGTTCGCGAACAAGATCCTCTCGGCGATGCGCAAGGAGTTCGGGGGACACGCCGAGAAGCCGGCCTAGAGGGCCGGCCCCGACGCGAAGTAGCCGGCCCGGAGGGCCGGCCCCGAACTGCGGAGAAGCCGGCCTAGGCGGCCGGCCCCGAGCTACTTCTTTCGGCGCTCGGCCGAGCCGCCGGCACGAGTCGCCGCGGCCTTACCGGCCTGCACCGCCGCGCTACCCGCGAGCCGAGCTGCGGACTTTGCGCCGCCGACGACGCCGCTCGCGGCGCGCTTGGCCTGGCCGGCGGCCTGGGTGGCCGCCTGCCCGGCGGCATGTTCGCGGCGGGTTGCCGTCGCCTTTCTACCAGCGGTCTTGGACGTCGTGCGTTGCTGGTTTCGCTTCCGGGTGGCGGCAGCCTTCTTGGCGGCCGCGGACCGGTCTGCCCTGGTTCGTGCCATAGGTGGCTCCTTTCGTTCGAGTATTCGCCCGAAGGAGCATGGCTACCCGGCGTCAGCGCCGGTCAATCGTCTCTGTTCAGCGCCACCTCGAACCACACCCGGTTGCCGCCGACCTCGTCCACTCCCCATCGGACAGCCTCTTTGTCCACGAGGAACAGGCCGAAGCCGGAGCCGGTGCGGGAGGGGTCGCGGGGGAGGGGCTCAAAGCCGCCGCCATTATCGGTGACCTCCACCCGAATGACCTCTGGATCAACGCGGGCCAGCAGGCGGACATTGGCCGGAGGTTCGACGTCAGGGTGCGTGACGGCATTGGTGACGACCTCAGACACCAGCAGCTTGACGGTGGCCACCACCGACTCCGGGACGTCTCGGTTCTCGCAGAACGCCGAGATCGCCGCCCGGGCGAGCGCCGGTGCGGAGTTGCTCTGCTCGACGACCATCGTGAGGAGTGGTTTGTCCTCGCGGGGCTGTGGTCGTGCCGGCGTCGAGCTCATCGGTTCACGCTGCGACGAAGGGCAGTGCCGTGTCCGCTCCGGTGGCCCGGAGGACGAGCGCCGCATCCTCGTGCTTGGGAGGTCTGAACGTCAGTCGCCAGGCCTGTTGCTGTGAGCGGTCGTTGAGCTCGATCAGCAGCCTCAGCCCGGACGAGTCCATGAACGAGATCTGTTCGAGGTCGAGCGTCAGCTCGGTCACGCCGGAGCTCAGATGCTCGTCCACGTGCTGGGAGAGGGTCTGCGCGGTGGACATGTCGAGCTCGCCCGCGATCGAAACCGTCACGGCTGAGCCGGAGCGTCCGTCCCTGATCTCGAACTGTGTTGGTCGAGCCATGCGGTTCAGCGCGAGCTGCCGATCGCCTCCATCGGTCGCCGATCCCGCGCAATCCTCCTCGGCGCGTCCCGGCGCGAGAGCCGACGTAGGGCTAGGACGGCCGTGTCGTCGGCGTTCGGGCCAACCTGAAAATTACCAAGCGCATCAGTCAGCTCCTCGACCACCCCGCTGGCCGCCCGTCCCCGGCACTGACTCAGCGTCTCTGCCAGCCGCCGGATTCCGTACCGGGTCCCGTCCGTGCCGACGGCGTCCGTGACCCCGTCTGTGAAAGTGACAAGCGTGCTGCCGGGCTCGAGCTCGACAACGCCGTCGCGCCAGTGGGCGCCAGCGAACCCCCCGAGCAACGGCCCGTGCTCCCCGACGCGTGTGACGCCCTCGGAGCTCAGGACGAACGGCAGCGGATGGCCGCCGACGGCCAGAATCGCCCGGTCCCGCTGAAGGCGAATCACCAACGCCGTGCAGATCGAAACCGCCCGTTGGGCTTTCAGCGTCCGGTCCACATAGCGCAGCAGCTCGGCGGGAGAGGAGATGAACTCCGAGCTGGCCCTCATCGTGTGGCGAACCAACGAGGTCAGAGCGGCCGCTTCCATGCCCTTTCCCGTCACGTCGCCCATCGTGATCATCCAGCCGTCGGCCTCCTCCCACACGTCGTAGAAGTCGCCGCCAACCTCCGTGCCGGCATAGGCAGGGATGTACATGCCGGCCAGCTCGTATCCCGGGATGTCCGGGAGTTCGTCGGGCAGGAGGCTCTGCTGCAGGGTGTGGGCGATCTCCGATCGCTCGCTGTAGAGCCTCGCGTTCTCGATCGCCACCGCGGCCCGGGCGGCGACCTGGCCGGCCAGACCGAGATCGGTCTGCTCGAGCGCCCGGCCGGACTCTGCCGTTACGAGCGTCAGCGTCCCCAGCGTGTGGGTGCCGATCCGCATCGGCACGATCAGTGCAGAGCGGAAGCCCACCGCCCGTAGCAGCTCCAGATGCCGGTCGTCTAACGCTGCCTCCACGAGCATTTCGTCCGATATCTCCGGATACAGCAACGGCTCGCCGGTCCGGACGACGAGACCCATCCCCTGCTCGGGGTCAAGGCGCGCCGGTCCGTATTGCCGTAGCTGTTCCGCCAGCGACAGGCGAGCGGGATCGACGTGCGCCACAGCCACCGACTCGTGATATCCATCCTGGTCGACGAGGTCCACCGCGCACCAGTCGGCTATGTCCGGCACGGCCAGCTGGGCCACGTTCTTGAGCGTCTGCTGGTAGTCGAGAGAGGAGGCCAAGACATCGCTGGCATGGGCTAGGAACGCAGCCTGCTGCTCCCCCCGCTTCTGATCGGTGACGTCCTCGATCACCGTGATCGTCGCCTCCACCTCGCCGGCCTCGTCAAAGAGTGGTGACGCCTTGAGGAGATTCCAGCGCTGCACCCCGGTCTCCCGGTGGACGGTTCGGATCAGCAGCGGCTCGGAGGCCTCTTCGCCCGCCAGAAGCCGAACGGACGGGATCTGCTCCATCGAGATCGGCTGCCCGGTCTCGCTCAAGACGACGTAGTCGGCCATGATCCGCTCGGGAGGCGTGTCGCGAAGCTCCTCCGAGGACTCGAAGCCGAGATGGGCGAGCGCCGCGCGATTGGCGTAGACGAGCCGGTCGCTGCGATCTCGGATCGTGACGGGATCGCTGAGCGAGCCCACGACCGCGTCGAAACGCCGCTTGGCGAGCCTCGCCGCGCGCCGGAGCTCCTCCACGAGCCGCTCGCGCTCGCGCTCC
>DAIPIC010000030.1:0-7292 GCA_036771025.1 Solirubrobacteraceae bacterium | reverse complement strand
GGCACCGATCACGTCGTTACGGGCGAAGTCCTCGGCGTCGTCGAAGGCGCCCGCCGCGCTCTCGCCACCGCTGGCCCACAGGGCAGCCGAGTGCCCGCCGACCGCGCAGAAATGCTGCGGCTCGAGGCGGGCGGGGGTGGGCGCGCCGGAGCCCCCCCACGAGCCGCTCGCGCTCGCGCTCCGCCGCGTCGCGCTCGCTCAAGTCGTCCACGAATGCGGTGAACGTCCAGGCGGACCCTCGCCTTATGGCGGAAACGGTGAGCTCCACCGGGAACTCGGTGCCGTCCGCCCGCAGTGCGGTGAGCTCGGTCGGGCGCTCGAGCAATGGCCCGGTCCCCTCCGACAGGAAGCGCTTGATCCCGTCGCGGTGTGCGGCGCGGTAGCGCTCGGGGATGATCAGGTCCGCCAGCTCACGCCCGATTGCGTGCTCTCGTGGAACCCGGAATGCGTCCTCCGCGCTGCGGTTCCAGTAGGTGACGAAACCCCGTTCGTCGAGCGAGATCACCGCGCTGGGCGCCCGGTCGAGGATCAGCTCCGGCACTTTCCCTCCACTCGGGCGCATTATCCGCATCCATGGCTCGCGATGGGCTGCGGTCCCCCAGGCCCGCGCCATCAACGGGCAGGCGATCGCCCCCGCCTCCTCCGGTCGGGCGGGCTAGCGGGCGCCCGGACCGCCGCCGGGTGGGGGCGGCGCGTTGCCCGGACCGATCCGGCTTCCCGGCTTGATCGAGGGCCCGGGCCCGACCGAGTCCGCGGTGACGTCACCCACCAGGATCCCGTCCCGGATCTGAGTCATCAGGTCGCCTACGGCGCTGGGGGAGTGGGGGAGGAGGATGGTGTTCGTGTTGCCGGCCTCGCCCAGCGCGCGCACCATGTCCGTGTACTGCGTCAGCGCGACGAGCGCCATCGCCTCGCGCGGGTCGAGCCCGTGCTGGGCGATGATCTCGAGCGACTCGTGCAGGCCCTCGGCGATCGCTTTTCGCTCGGCGGCGACGCCCTCGCCCTGCAGCCGCATCGTCTCGCGTTCTCCCTCGGCCTTCTTGACCGCCAACGTCTTCTGCGCATCGCCCTGGGCCGAGGCCGCGACCTGATTTCGCTGGGCCGCGTTGATGTTGTTCATCGCGTCCTTGACCCTTTGGTCCGGCTCGATGTTGGTCACCAGCGCCTTGACGATCTCGTACCCGTACTCGGCCATCTGCCGGTGGAGCGTCTCCTGGATGTGCATCGCGATCGTGTCCGCGTCGGCGTAGGCCTCGTCGAGATCCAGGCTCGGGATGTGGGAACGCACCACGTCAAAGGCGTAGGACTTCATCTGGACCTCGGGGTCGTCGAGCTTGTAGTAGGCGTCCTGGACCTGCTGCGCCTCGGCGCCGACCCTGTACTGGACGGCGATCTGAACGTGGACGAACACGTTGTCCTTCGTCTTGGTCTCGATGTCGGCATTGAGCTGCTCGACCTGGAGGCTCATCCTGCCCGCCACCCGCTCGACGAACGGCGTCTTGCGCTGGAGTCCCGGCCCGCCGACGCGCACGAACTTCCCGAACCGCTCGACGATTGCGCGTTCCTGCTGCTCGACGGTGTAGAAGAAGAGGGGCATCCCCATCGAAGTCTAGACCCGCGGGAGTACCTTCAATGACATGAATGTGGCCGACCTGGTTGACAGCCGCGCCGACGAGCGGCTGGTACGCGAGCGCGACCTTCCGCATTCCATCGGGCGCCCGGAGGAGGCGCCGCCGCCCTCAAGGACGCGGGGTCGGATCGTCGCGATCGGCGCGACCCTGACCGGTCTGACGCTGGTGATCGGCATCGCGCTGATCGCCGGAGGGATCGCGGAGGCGGTGTCGGACACGGCGGTGCTGGCGATCGCGTTGATCGCGGCCGGCGTCGCCCTGGTCGCAACCCACTGGGGCTGGGTGCACGTCGCGGAGGCAACAGGACAGGCGATCGACCGCCGGCGCGACACGCAAATGCTGGATCGCCAGCGGCGGTGGCTCGAGGCCGTTAAGCCTTACACCCGATACGAGGTCACCACTCACGTCGACCACGACGGCTCGATCCACATCGTCCGGGCCCGCTACGAGCCGAGCGCCACCGGCGAGCAGCGCTTTACCTTCTCCCCCGAGGTGGAGCGGGACGAGGTCCATTCGGCCGACGAGCCGGGTGCCGCCGTTGCGGAACGCGCGGAGTTGCTGCGCCGCGAGGCGGCCGCTGATACCGAGCGGGAGCGCGAGCGCTACGAGATCGCGGCCGACGCGTACGAGACCGCACTGCTGGACAGCGACGACGAGCAGCAACGCAGAGACGCGAAGAGGGCCGCGTCGGAGGCGCTCTCGCAGCAGATCAATGCCAAGCTGCGCGACCCGCCGCTGATCGAGTAGCTGAAAGGCGGGGGAAGGATTCGTGCTCCGCCGCCGTCCTTGCTTTGGAGAGATGGCAGCGGCCACCAGTTATGCTCGCCCCGCCACGCGCCAAATGTCGCATAAGCTCGACCCCGAGCATCTAGGCGATCACTTAGACCGCTTGTACCGCGCGGCCTGGGGGCTGTGCGGCTCGCGGGAGGACGCAGAGGACCTGGTCCAGGAGACCTACGCTCGCGTCTTACGCAAGCCTCGCTTGTTGCGCTCGCAGGACGATCTCGGCTACCTGCTCCGGGTGCTGCGCAACACCTACTTCTCCAATCAGCGGGCGGCTCAGCGCCGGCTGCGGCCCGACGCGCTGCCCGATGAGACGGACCTGATCGAGGATCGCTCGGCGGTCCGCCCCCATGACGCGCTTGAGGCCAAGGAGCTCTACGCCCTGATCGCCGAGTTGCCCGAGCCATTCAGAGATGCGCTCGTGGCCATTGACCTGCTGGGACTCTCCTACCGCGAGGCCGCCCGTGCCCTTCGGGTCCGCGAGGCCACGGTCACAACCCGCCTGCACAGGGGCCGAATTCGACTGGCGAGAGCCATGGATGACGGGAAGGAGACGGGACCAACCGGGGTCATGAGAAATAGAGAGACATGATCGTCAGCCTCCGACACAGACACCCGACCGAGCGCGACCTGGCGGCACTCGCGGACGGCTCGCTTCCGGTGAGACGCCGAGCCAGGGTGGAGCGAGCGGTTGCCTCCTCGCCACAGCTCCAGGCCGACCTGGCCGCCGAGCGGCGGGCCCTGAAGGCCATCCACGGCGCCGCCGGGGAACGAGCGCCGACAGCGCTGCGGGCGCGGCTCGAACTGGCACGCGATCCCGACCCGAGGTGGCGCGTGCCCCGGTTCATGACGGCGACCGCGGCCAGCGCCGTGGTCGCGGTCGCCGCTTTCGCCGCCGCCCTGGCGCTCACGATCGGCGGCGGGGGCGCGACACCCACGGTGGCATCGGCCGCCGGACTCGGCGCCCGCGCTCCGGTGACGGTCGCCGGTGCGACCCCCAACGACCACGGGGTCGTGCCCGGGGTGAGCGCCGCCGGTATCTCCTTCCCCGACTGGGGACCGAGCTTCGGCTTCGAGGCCGTCGGCGTTCGCCGAGACCATCTCGGTGACCGGCTGGCCACAACGGTGTTCTACGGCCGCGGCGACCAGCAGATCGCGTACACGATCATGTCCGGTCCGGCCGTGCCTGCGGGAGTGAGGCTGCATGAGAGTGTGTGGGACGGCGTCCGTATCGGCAGCTTCCTGACCCAGGGCCGTGTCGTCGTCACCTGGCAGCGGAACGGCCACACCTGCGTGCTGTCCGGTGCCGGAACCCCCGCAGCCCTGCTGGCGCGGCTGGCCTCGTACAAGGCGGCCGATCCCGCCGGCGAGGAACCCTCGGCCGTCTCGTAGGCCCTGCCGCAAGGGGGGGCTGCCGGCGGGGCGCTAGTTCATCTCGCCCCGCGACACCGCCAGGCACGCTTCACACCGCGGCCACGGCGGATTCCACGGGTAGCCGGTCACGTCCCTGCCGCATAGCGCCGTGTCGGGATCCTCGTCGGTGACCAGGTGGCAAAGCTCCTCGAAGCCGTCGTCGCGGGTCCGGGGCACGTTCCCGCAGTCCGGGTGAACGTTGGGGGTCCGTACGGGTGCCGACACGGCGCGAACTCTACGCCGCCACGCTGCCCGGCTCATAACCCGCCTCGCGGAAGCGCTCGGCTGTCCGGCGGGCCGTCTCATCGGCCCAGCGGGTGGTCGTCAGCAGGCCCAGGACCAGGATCGCCGCGCCCAGGGCGACGATGATCCACCAGGCCGGGTGCGTCGCGTTCGCAAAATTGCGCCCCAGTGCGCCGCCGACGCCTCCGCCTGCGATCGCCCCGATAACAGCCACGCCGAGCGTCATGCCCACCTGCCGCGAAGTGGAGGCCACCGCCGAGGCCACCCCCGCCTGTGACGGTGGCATTCCCGAGACGGCGGTGTTGGTGATGGGGGGATTGACGAGACCTGACCCGATTCCTGCCAGGAAGTAGGCGCCCAGCAGGTAACCGATCGGAGTGGTGGGCGAAAGTCGGGTGAGCATCACCGCCGATACGACCAACGCTCCGGCGGCGAACAAAAGCGATGGACGCGAGCCCACACGTCCCACCAGGGTCCCCGACAGCGGCGCAAACACGAGCAACATGCCGGCCATCGGCAGCATGTAGAGCCCGGCGTGCAACGGCGAGAGGCCGCGCACGGTCTGTAGGTAGAGGGTGTTCAAGAACAAGAACCCGCCGAGCGTCGCGAACGCCAGCACCGCGATCGCGCTCGCTCCCGAGAACGGGGCGCTGCGGAAGAACCGCATCTCGATCAGCGGCTCGTCTCGACGTAGCTCATAGAGCACCAGGCCGACAAAGCACCCCAACGAGCCCGCGAACAGCGCCAGGATCCCCACAGAGGTCCAGCCTGCCTTGGGACCTTCGATGATGGCGGAGGTGAGCGTGGCGAGGGAGGCGATCACAAGCACCTGGCCTACGCCGTCCAGACGGCGGGGACGCGCCGCGCGGGACTCGGGCACGTACACCGCGGTCATCAGGAGGCCGAGCAGACCGATCGGCACGTTGACGAAGAACACGGCCCGCCAGCTCGAGGCGTCGACCAGCGCCCCTCCCACCACCGGCCCCAGGGCCATGCTGAGCCCGAATACCCCTCCCCAGATCCCGATCGCCTGCGCCCGCTCCCGCGGATCCTCGAACACGTTGCGAACGATCGACATCGCAACCGGATTGAGCATCGAGCCGCCGGTAGCCTGAAGCACGCGCGCCGCGATCAGGGTGCCTAGCGTGGGCGCCAGGCCGCAGAGCAGCGATCCGAGCGAAAACACGATCAGGCCCGTCTGGAACACCCGCCGTCGCCCGATGCGGTCTGCCGTCGAGCCGGCCAGCATGAGAAGGCTGGCGAGCACCAGCGTGTAGGCGTCGATTGTCCACTGAAGCCCTGACACCGACGCGTGGAGCTCCTTGCGGATCGAGGGCAGCGCGACGTTGACGATCGTGGTGTCGAGGCCCACGATCAGCAGGCTCATGCAGCAGATGCCAAGGATCAGCAGCCGCCGGGAGCGGCTGGTGTCGGCGTCCGAGCCCATGGCGGCGATGCTACCCGCGGCGCCTTATAGCTCCCGGGCGTGCATCTCGTTCCCCGTTGAAACTGAAACAGTTAGGCCGGACCCGTGACCGGGACGACGCAACCGACCGAGGAAGCGCTCCGCGCCGAGGCGGAGATCGAGGCCCGCAAGTGGCAGCCGCGGAAGCGGTTCGGCAAGCACGCCGACCCGGGTCACGAGCTCGGCGTGACGGGCGGCCTATCGGCCCTCAGTCTGGACGCTCTCTCGAGCGTGGCCTATGGCCCGGAGGCGGCGATCGTGGTCCTGGTCGCCGCGGGGGCGGGCGCGGTCAGCTGGATGCTGCCGGTGATGCTCGTGATCACGGCGATCCTGCTGATCCTGATCTTCTCCTACACGCAGGTGATCGCGGCCCACCCGGAGGGCGGCGGGGCGTACGCCGTCGGAAAGCAGTACCTCGGCCGCTGGCCCGCGATGCTCGGCGCGGCGTCGCTCGTAACCGACTACGTCTTGACCGTGGCCGTCAGCCTCGCGGCCGGCGCCGCGAGCCTGGGGAGCGTGTTCCCGTCCCTCTCGCACCACCTCCTGCTCGTCTCGCTCGCTGGCCTGGCGGTGCTGGCGATCGTGAACATGTTCGGCATCGCCGAGTCGGCCAAGCTCTTGATGCTGCCGGCCGCGCTGTTCGTCGTCTCGATTTTCGGCGTGATCATCGTCGGCGCGTTCCACCCTCACCCGATGGCCGTGATCGGCAGCAAAGAGGCATTTCCCGTGACCACCGGAGTGGGGATCTTGCTGATTTTGAAGGCCTTCGCGAACGGGGCGACGGCGATCACGGGGGTGGAGGCGATCGCCAACAGCGTCCCGGCGTTCCGCCGGCCGCGAGTCCGCACCGCCCAGCGGACCGAGCTGTCGCTCGGCGTGCTGCTGACGATCATGCTGCTCGGACTCACGGTGCTGATCCGCGTCCACCACGTCGTGCCGCGGGGCGGAGTGACGATCCTGGCTCAGATGACTGCCGGTGCGTTCGGGAAGGGCGCGGCGTTTTACATCGCCAACCTCTCTACAGCCCTCGTGCTTGGGCTCGCCGCCAATACGAGCTTCGGCGGCCTGCCGGTGCTGATGAGCCTTCTGGCGAAGGACAACCGGCTGCCGCACCTGTTCTATCTACGCGCGGAGCGTCCCGTCTACAGGTACGGGATCCTCGTCCTGGCCGGGCTCGCAGCGCTGTTGCTGGTCGCGGTCAACGCCGAGACCCAGCGGCTGATCCCCCTGTTCACGATCGGGGTGTTCATCGGCTTCACGATCAGCCAGCTGGGGCTGGTGCGCCACTGGATCGGCGACCGTCCCGCCGGCTGGCGGGCGCGCGCCGTTCTGAACGGAGTCGGAGCGACGCTCACCGCGCTCGCTGTGTTGGTCGCGCTGCTGACGAAATTCACCGAAGGGGCGTGGGTGGTGGCGATCACCATCCCGATCCTGATGCTCCTGTTCGCGCGGATCGAGGGCTACTACGACAGGGTGGGTTCGGAGCTGCGCATCGGCAAGACTCCGCCCCCGCCGCGCAAGCGGCAGAGCATCGTGATCATCCCCACATCCACCGTGAACGTGTTGACGGAGAGAGCCGTCAGCGCTGCGCTGTCGATGGGGGAGACGGTCGTCGCCGTGGCCGTTGCGGGGGACGAGGAGGAGTGCGACGAGATAAAGCGGACCTGGGACGAGTGGCAGTCGGGCGTGCCGATCGAGGTTCTGCTGGATCCCCACCGGTCGCTGGTCCGAACAGTGCTTCGCTACATCAAGTCGGT
>DAIPIC010000029.1:0-25674 GCA_036771025.1 Solirubrobacteraceae bacterium | reverse complement strand
ACCGCCGCGCCATGGCCGTGATCGAGTTCCTGTCCGCCTCCGGTCTCGACCCCACGGTCTCCGGGCTGGCGTGCGGCGCGAACGCCAGCGCATCAAATGGCGTCGACTCGGCGGGCTCCACCGGCTCGAGCGTGGACATCTCGAAGATCAACGGGATCCCGATAGCCGGACACCAGGGCTCGGGGACGATCACCGACATGACCATCCGGCGTCTGCTCACGCTTCAGGGGACCTTCAAGCCCAATCAGATCATCTCCACGATGAGCTACAAGGGCCAGTCGGACACGCTGTCGCTGCCCGACCACAAGGACAGGGTCCAGGTCACGTACACACCCGCGTTCGGCAACAACAAGAAGCTTGCCGCCCAGGTGGCCTCGATCCTGCAGCCCGGCCAATGGATCCAGCTGATCAACCGCATCGGCCAGCTGCCCGAGCCGGTCGTCCCGATCCGGCCCAGCGGGTACGCGATCAAAGTGGGTCATTGAGCTGATCGGGCGGGACCCTCGGGCCCCGGGTGACATGGTTGATCGGTAGTGAGCGCGTCGAAGCCCCTGTTCCGCTTCGTTCAGGTCGAGTACCCCTGGCCCTTGGGCCCGACCGACGGTCGCTACCTGCTGCGCCGCCCCGACGATCCCGCCGACGCGCGGCCCGCCCACGTGCTGGTCATCGCCACCTTGGGCGCGCCCGAACGGCGCAGGCTGTTTTCCAAAGGCAAGCGTGATGCTCGACCTGAGCCTGAGCCTGCTCCGGTCGCGACCGGGCGGGCGACGATGATCGACGTCGGGCAGCCGTTCGAGCTCGAGGCGCACGCGAGCTCCTGGCTCCGGCAGGCCGGCGAGCGCGAGCTCCAGGCCGGGATCGAGGTGCTCAACAGGGCGCTGCACGCCTTCCGCCTGGTCACGGCGGATCCGTACATGCAGCCGGTCGGCCGACAGCAGGCACTCGTCGCGCGGGTGGGGTTCGGCGCCGGAGAGCAGGTAGCGGAGGGGCTGTGGACCGATGCCCGCGAATTGCTGCCGCCACGGCGCCGGCGGCAGTCCAGGGCCACCTTGCTACAGCCCCAGGCCCGGATGGCCGCCGTCCTCGGAGGCCGGGAGCAACCACTGGCTTGTGAGGAGCTCGCCCTGCGCGCTCGCTTGGATCTCGATCAAGGTCGCGACCGGGAGGCCGCGCTGCAGGTCATGGTGGCCCTAGATGCCGCGCTCGCCGAGCTGGCCGTCGATCCCACCGCTGGGGCGCTGTCTGACCGTCTCGAAGAGCTCAGGGGCCAGCGCGAGGCGATCGCCGACGCGGCCCAGAGAGCGCTGGGCGCGGCACTGTCGCCGTCCCAGCGCGAGGCCGTCAGTTTCACACTGTCGCGGATCGAGGCCGCTTTTCGGGCCCGGGCGGTGGCGAACGCCTGAGCTCCAGCGCCGAGGCGACTGCCTGGAGCTCGGCCACGACGTCGCCATTCAGCCTCACGGCGGCTCGGTGATCGAGCGGCGTGGGGCCCTTGGTGATGATCGCGATCTGTCCTCCGGCCGCGAGCGTCCGCAGTGGGAGCTCGGCCACGGGGTAGACCTCGAGCGAGGACCCGATGCACAGCATGAGATCGGCGCTGGCCGCCAGCTGATCGGCGCGGGCCAGGGCCTGCACCGGGAGGTACTCCCCGAACAGAACCACATCTGGCTTGAGTGGATCCCCGCACTCGCAGCGCGGAATACCGCGGACGTCGGCGCCCTGGCGAGCCCGGACGTCCTCCAGCGGGAACTGCGTGCGGCACCGCAGGCAGGAAGAGTGCGCGATCGTCCCGTGGACCTCGATCAGCTGCCGCGAGCCAGCCCGCGCGTGGAGCTGGTCGATGTTCTGCGTGATGACGGCGTCCAGCATCCCGGCTCCTTCGAGCTCGGCCAGCACCTCGTGCGCCCGGTTGGGTCGCGTGTCCTCGAGCGTCTGAAAGCGCTGGCCGTAGAAGGACCAGAATCGTTCCGGGTCGCGCTGGAAGGACTCGATGTGCGCGACCTCCATGGGGTCGACGTTCTCCCATAGCCCCGAGCCCGGGGAGCGAAAGTCGGGGATCCCGGAGGGCACCGAGATCCCGGCGCCCGTGAGCGCCACGGCGGAATCGGCACTACGTATCAGCTCGGCGAGGCGTGAAGCGCTCATTTGCCTTGAAACCTCGGCGAGCGCTTCTGGAGGAACGCTGAGATGCCTTCGCGCGCGTCCTCGGAGCCGAACACGGCCGCGAATCCCTGCTTCTCGGCCTCGAGGCCGGCGTCCAGATCGCCTGCAGCCGACACCCGCTTGATGTGCTCGATCGCGAGCGGCGCCTGCCCCGCCAGCTTCTGCGCCCACTGAAGGGCCGTGTCGAATAACTCGTGATCGGGGACCACCCTGCTCACCAGCCCGTGCTTGTACGCGTCCCGGGCGGAGATCGCCTCTCCCGTCAGGTTCATCTCGAGCGCCTTTCCTTCGCCCACCAGGCGGGGCAGGCGCTGGGTGCCTCCAAAGCCCGGGATGATGCCCAGGTTGATCTCGGGCTGGCCGAACGTCGCCGATTCGGCGGCGATGCGGAAGTCGCAGGCCATCGCCAGCTCACAGCCACCGCCGAAGGCGACGGCATTGACCGCGGCGATCGTGGCCACCGGCGAGCCCTCCATGGTCCGGAGGAGACCGTGCATCTTCTCGGCCATCCCCCTGCCGGCCTCAGGGTCGAGCTTGGTGAATGCCTTGATGTCCGCCCCCGCGCAGAACAGCATGGGGTTGGCCGACGCGATCACCAGCGCGCGGATCTTCTCCGAGCCGCTGACGGCCTGCCAGACCTTCTCGAGCGCCTCAACCACTTCCGGCGAGATGGAGTTGGCCGGCGGCCGATCGAGCCAGGCGACCGCGATCCGATCACGTGTCTCGAGCTTCACCGGACTCTCGCCCCAGCCGTCGTCTGGCCGGGCGTATGGAAAGAACCCCTGGCCTGACTTGACTCCCAACCTTCCCTGCGCCACCAGCCGTCTCAAGATCGAGGGTGGTTCAAAACGGTGTCCCCACTCCTGTGCCGCTCGCTCCAGCTTCGCCGCGACCTCGTCGAGACCCATCTGGTCGGCGCGCGCCAGGGGCGGTGGGATGATCCCGGCTCCGGCCATCATGCCCAGGTCCACCTCCCGCGTGGACGTAAGGCCCTCCTGCACCACCAGGCATGCCTCCACGAGCGCCTTCAGGGTGAAACGCTCGACGAGCGTCCCGGCGTCGATTTCAGCCTGCGTGCTCATAGAACCCCCTGCCGGTCTTCGTCCCGAGGTGGCCCGACGCGACCAGCTCCTTCATCTTGGGGTGCACAGCGAAGCGATCGCCATATGACTCGGCCAGGTGAATCGCGACATGCAGCACCGTGTCCAGCCCCAGCAGGTCGGACAGGAAGAACGGTCCCATGGGAGCGGCCTTTGACTCGGCCACGATCCGGTCGATCTCCTCGACATCGGTCCCGGTCTCTACCTGGTAGCGCCACAGCTCCGAGACGCTCGAGTTCAGGATCCGGTTGACCACGAATCCCGGAGCCTCGCGGCAGCGGATCGGCATCTTGCGGATCGCCTGGGCGAAGTTGACCGCCGCCTGGACGGCCTCGGGCGCCGTGTCCTTCCCCTCGACCACCTCCACCAGCCGCATCACCGACGCCGGATAGAAGTAGTGAAAGCCGACGACGAGCTCGGGGCGGCTGGTGACCTCCCCCATCTGGCTGATCGACAGCGAGGAGGTATTCGATGCCAGGATCGCGTGCCCTGGGGTGACCTCATCCAGCTCGGAGAACACCGCTCGCTTGATCTCCATCCGCTCCGGGACGGCCTCGACCACGAAGTCCACATCGCCGAATTCCTCGTAGGTGGTCGTGCCGGTGATCAGCGAGAGCTTTCGGTCACGCTCCGCCTCGTCCATCTTGCCGGCGTCGACCCTGCCCTGCCACAGCGAGAAGGCCTTCTCCAGGCCCTGGTCGACAAACTGCTTCTCGACGTCCTTGAGCACCACGGGGATGTCTGCGTTGGCGATCGTCTGCGCGATCTCCCCGCCCATCGTGCCTGCCCCCACCACCGCTGCCTTGAACACGAACATCGATCCCTACGCTAGCCGACGTCCGACCCACGCGCCGTTTCGAGCTCCAGCCCGAACCGCCTCAGTGTTGCGTCCAGTGAGGTCCGGAACGCCCGCCGGATGAACAACAGGTCCACCAGTGGGGTCAGGAGCGACCGCTGCTTGATCTCGTATTCGAGTGTCAGCGCCACATCCACCTCCTTCTCCGCTGGCCCGAACGCGACGCTCTGCCGCCCGCGGATCGAGTCGTCCTCCACCTCCACGGTCTGACCGCTGAGCGGCTCATAGGCCACCACCCGCTCCACAACCCGGCCACGCCCTGCGGGGCCCGAATGCCACGTCACGCTCGCCCCCAGCTCCGGCCAGCGCGGATCGACCTCGGCGACACGGTCGAGCCCATCCACCCACTGTGGCCAGCGCCCCGTGTCGTACCAGACCGTTTCGGCTTCGTGCACCGAGCCCGGGAAGCTCTGAGCGGCGCTAACGACCCGCATGGGCCGCGATTATGGCCCCAAACTCTCGCTTGTCAGGCGCTGCTGGCGCAGGCGGTGGCCCCGATGCTGCTGGCGGCCGAGTTCGCCGAGTCCGTCAGCGGCTTGACCTGCGAGAGCAGAGCGATTCCGCTGCGGTCGGCGTTGTCGGCCTTCGTCTTGATCTGATCGACCAGTCCGGCCACCGCACCGAATCGCGTCACCACCTGGCTCCACTGAGCCTGCACATTCGATGCAGGCTTCAGCTTGTTGAACTCAACGATCGCCTGGTCATAGAGCGGCGCGATCTGGTTGAAGTAGCGGGCCGCAGAGACGTGGTTGGTGAGGATGTCCGACGGCTGCGGGACCGCCGAGATCTTCGCCTTGTACTTGTTGCAGATCGCGTCGGTCTTTGACGCCAGCTGCTGTTTGCTCAGCCCGCTGCTCGACGATGACGAGTCGCAACCTGCAGCCACGACCGCCGCCACCGCCAGCGCGGCTACGGCTGACCTCCCATGCACCGGTCCCATTGCCTTCGGCCCCTTCCTCTGGATTGGTTTCCCCCGTCGCCCGACGGCGCGGGAGCATATGGGCTTCGGCCGGCGTCTCGTCCTCTCAGCGCAGCTCCACGCGCACCAGCACGGGATCGATGCCGAGCATTCTCGGACCGCTGCGGGCGTAGGCGTTGAACCGCCGACCGATCGTCTGGTCGTAGTCGTGCACCGTCGCCCGGGCGGGGTGCCATCGGCCCGAGAGCTTGATGCGGACGTCCGGCGAAGCCGCGATGTTTCGCACCCACGCGGCGTGCCTGCCGTGGACGGAGGTCAGCCACACCGCGTCCTGGTCCGCTGGCCCGCGCGCCAGGGGCGTCCTCCTCGGCATCCCGCTTCGCCAGCCACGCGTCTCAAGCAACACCCACCACGGAAGGAGACCGGCCAGCGGCCGCGTGGGCGGATTGACGATCTTCCAGAAGATCCGGTGGCGTGAGCGTCGCCTCTGCTGGAGGGGGGCGAGGGGGTTGGGGGATTGTGCGTTCATGTGGCTTGCACCGGCGGATCACACGTCGATGGCCAGACCATCGGAGGCGGCCTCCAGCTCCAGTTGATCGACCCGTTCCAGCATGTCCTCGCCCATGTGCGTGAGCACGAGGCGCTTGCAGTCGAGCTCGGGGCGGTGCTCGACGAGGGTCCGGTAGTCCAGGTGACCGGGCGCATCCTGCTCGAAGAAGTTGCACTCGCAGATGAACAGATCCGCTCCTTTGGCGGCATCGCGCAGGCCCTCCGTCCAGGCCGTGTCGCCGGAGTAGGCGATCACCCTGCCCCCGTACTCGATCCGCAGCGAGTACGCGGGGGCGCCGCTCTCGTGGCTTGCCTCGAACGGCGTCACCGTGGCCGGGCCGAGCTCGCGCGTTCTTCCCGCCAGGAGCTCGGTGAAACGAAGCTCGAACGGAAGCTCCGCTTCGACCGCTCCCGGGTACAGCCCGGCGAAGACCTGCTTGAGCCGCTCTCTTGTCGTCGGGGGACCCGCGATCTCGAGCGGCTTAGAGCGCCCGCTGAAGCGGCCGTCGAGGATCAGCCAGGGAAGGCCCCCAAAGTGATCCCCGTGCAGGTGCGATAGCGCTACGAAGCCGATCGTGCCCGGATCGAGACCGTCGCGCTTGAGCCCGGCCAGCGCACTGGCTCCGCAGTCGATCAACAGCGGCTCCCCACCGCCCTCGAGCTGAAAGCAGGTCTGAAGGCGGCCGCCGCTCGAGAATGCATCGCCAGAACCGAGGAAGCGAACGCGGACCGATGCCATTGATCTCGCGGGCATCCTCGCACGCCGGCCGCGACAGGATCCCCGTTCACCTTGATAGGACCCCGACTCAACCCTTGACAGCCGACCGAATCGCGATATATCGTTATACATCGTTATCCACGGCAGAAGGGACCAATGATGGAAGACGTATTTTTCGCGGAGGACTGGCCCAGGGAATTCGCCTGGCGCTTCGCCGCCGCAAAAGGCAAGGGCCCTGGCAGGGGCCGCCACCGTCGAGCGGGCGAGCGTGAGGCGTTCGCCGCGATGCGTGGCATGCGAGGCGGGCCGCCTTTCGGTCGCGGCCGCGGACGCAGGCGCCGGGGCGATGTCCGCATGGCGCTGCTCCTGCTCCTAGACGAAGAGCCGCGCAACGGCTATCAGCTCATGCAGGTGATCGAGGAGCGCAGCGACGGCCACTGGCGCCCCAGTCCGGGATCGGTTTATCCCCTGCTCTCGCAGCTCGAGGACGAGGGTCTCGTCCGGGCCGCGGAGCGGGAAGGCGCGAAGGTGTTTGAGCTCACCGACGCCGGCCGCCAGCAAGTGGCCCAGGCCAAGGACGCAACGCCGCCCTGGGAGATCGAGGACGACGACGGGCTAGCCGCACGGCGCGACATGCGGCGCCTGGTAGGAGAGGTCGCCGCCGCGGCCATGCAGGTCAATCATCTAGGCACCGAGCGGCAGGGCCAGCAAGCCGTCGAGACGCTGAAGAACGCCCGGCGAGAGCTGTACAGGATCCTGGCCGAGGACGAGAGCGAGGACGTTTGATCGCCTACTGTTGGGGCGAATGATCTCCTCCCGGACGCCGGCATCCACGACAGCACCCGGCGGGGCCGACCGGGCCACGAACGGCGCCGGCCCCGCCATCACCGTCCGCGGTCTGGCCAAGGACTTCGGTCCGGTGAAGGCGGTCCGGGGGGTCGATTTCGACGTGGCCACAGGCGAGGTATTTGGCTTCCTGGGGCCGAACGGCGCGGGCAAGACGACAACCATCAACATGCTGTGCACGCTGGCCAAGCCGACCGAAGGGTGGGCAGCCGTCGCCGGGCACGATGTGGTCAAAGAGCGCGACGACGTCAGGCGGAACATCGGCCTCGTCTTCCAGGACCCCACCCTCGACGGCTATCTGACCGGAGAGCAGAACCTCAGGCTGCACGCCGAGCTCTACGGGCTCCAGCGGGACCTCGTTCGTCCCCGCATGCGCCAGGTGCTCGAGATGGTCGGACTATGGGAGCGCAAGGACTCGCCCGTGGGCACGTTCTCCGGCGGAATGCGCCGCCGCCTGGAGATCGCCCGCGGCATGCTGCATTCGCCGCGGGTGCTGTTCCTGGACGAGCCCACAATCGGACTCGATCCCCAGACCAGAAGATCGATCTGGAGCTATATCGCGGAGCTCAAGGAGCGCGAGGAGATCACGATCTTCATGACGACCCATTACATGGACGAGGCCGAGTGGTGCGATCGGATCGCGATCATGGACCACGGCCAGATCGTCGCGCTCGACGCGCCCGAGAAGCTCAAGGCCGGGGTGGGCACGGACCGGGTCACCATCCAGACCGAGGATGATGAAGCCGCGATCGCCGAGCTGGCGGAGCGCTTCGGGATCGAGGCCCGAGTGGTGGAGGGCGCGGTCACGTTCGGCGTAGCCGGGGGCGAGGCCTTCGTCCCCCGCCTGTTCGCCGAGCTTGGCGTTCCGATCCAGGGCGTCAGCGTCTCCCGCCCGACGCTCGACGACGTCTTCATGTCCTACACCGGCACGACGATCCGCGACGCCGAGGAGGACGCGGCCAAGAACCGCAACCGGATGATGATGCAGATGATGCACGGGGGCAGGAGATGAGCGCCACGACAACCGCCGTCGAGGAACGCCAGGCCCCGGCAGCCCCGGTCCAGGTCTTCGTTCCTCAGCACAGCATCGCCTCGGAGCTGCGCGCGATCCGGATCGTCTGGCGCCGTGATCTGATCAGGTTCGTCAACGACAGGATCCGGATCGCGGCCACCCTCGTCCAGCCGCTGCTGTTCCTGTTCGTCCTTGGCTCCGGCCTCCAGCAGCTCTCGAGCGCCGGGACCCACGGCGTCAACCTGAAGACATTTATCTATCCAGGGATTCTCTGCATCGCCGTGATGTTCACGGCGATGTTCTCAGCGGCATCGATCGTGTGGGATCGGGAGTTCGGGTTCCTGCGGGAGATGATGGTGGCCCCCGTCCGCCGCAGCTCGATCGTCATCGGGAAGTGCTTCGGCGGGGCGACAGTGGCCTGCTCGCAGGGAGTCATCATGATCCTGCTGGCGCCGCTCGTGCACGTGCCGTACACCCCGACGCTCATCCTCGGGATATTCGGCCTACAGCTGCTGCTGGCGTTCACGATCACCGCCTTCGGCGTAATGATCGCCGTCCGGATCAAGCAGATGCAGGCCTTCTTCGGCGTCATGCAGATGATCGTGATGCCGCTGTTCTTCATCTCCGGAGCCCTGTTCCCGGCCTCCGGCCTTCCCCGATGGCTCGAGATCCTGAACCGGATCGACCCCCTCACCTACGCGGTCGACCCCATGCGCCGGCTGGTCTTCAGCCACCTCACGGTCTCCCCCGCCGCGCGGCACGCGCTCGATCCGGGCGTCACCTGGTGGGGGTGGCGCGTCCCGTCCCTGGTCGAGGCAGGCGTGGTCCTGGTTCTCGGCCTGGTGATGCTGGGCGTGGCGATCTGGGAGTTCAGCTCGACGGAATAGGGGCTCCGGCGCCGTTGTGGGAGGGCTCGAGGTGCTCCTCGCCCTTGTGCTCGAGCTCCTCTTCGGCCTTCGCCAGCTCCTGCAGGAACTCCCTGCCCAACAGCCCCATGGAGAGCAGCGCCCCGAACAGGACCACGGCGTCGATGCTCTCGCGGCCCTGCTTGGCCCAGTAGACGTCCTGGAGATTGAGCCACAGCGCAAACTCATCGAGCGTGAGCGCCGCGCCGGCGCCGTAGGCTCCCGACGTGAGCCTGGAGGCGCGGCGGTGCGTGCTCGCCGTGCCGATCTCGAGCATCCACAGATAGCCCACCGCCAGCAGGCCGACGATGCCGAAGGTCATGTGGTGGATGTGGCGCCCGCCGGGGGTCATGTTGCGAAACGGCCCCACCCCCGCCCTGATGGCATGTGTGATCGCTCGAACGATCCCGAAGGTCAGAAAAAACGACGCCGAGCTTATGAACTGGCGTTCCTTCCGGCGCTCCGAGAAGTGCTTTCTGTAGAGCCCCGGGATGCGGCGCGCGCGATGGAGCGGCGACTTGGAAGCGGGCATGGAACCTCCCTCTGGTTGCCTGGCCGCAGTCTCTCAAAGACCGCGAGGCACTAAACCCGAACTTTGCCTCTCCACTTCGGACTGTCCGAAGTGGAGAGACATCGTTCGTTCAGGAAAGGGCCCGTCCGCTTTACGCCGCGGCCGCCGCCGTGGCTGCGCTCGGCTCCTCGACGCGGCGCGGCAGCAGCGTCTCGCGAGCGATCACCAGCCGCTGGATCTGGGCGGTTCCCTCATACAGCTGGAGGATCTTGGCGTCGCGCATCAGCTTCTCGACCGGGTAGTCCTTGATGAAGCCGTAGCCGCCGTAGACCTGAACGGCGTCGGTCGTGATCTCCATCGCCGTGTCGGCGGCGAACCGCTTGGCATGGGAGGACTCGAGCGTGTTGCGCCTGCCCTGGTCGAGCAGCGTGGCGGAGTTCCAGGTGGCCAGGCGCGCCAGGTGCACCTTGGTGGCCATGTCGGCGATGATGAACTGGATCGCCTGGTGCATGGCGATCGGTACGCCGAACTGGACGCGCTCCTTGGAGTAGTCGATCGCGAACTCCATCGCCGCCCGGGCCACGCCGGTGGCCATGGCCGCGACCCCCGGACGGGTGCGGTCCAGGGTCATCATCGCGATCTTGAACCCCCTGTTCTCCTCGCCCACCAGGTGGTTCAGGGGAACCTCGACGTCGTTGAACGTGATCGCGGCGGTGTTCGAGGCCCGCTGGCCCATCTTGTCCTCGTGCTTGTCCACGATCACGCCGGCGTCGCGAGGAACGATGAAGCAGGAGATCCCGCGGTGGCCGGCCTCCTTGTCGGTCTTGGCATAGACCGTGTACCAGTTGGCGTACTCGCCGTTCGTGATGAAGCTCTTGGAGCCGTTGATCACCCACTTGTCGCCCTTGCGGACCGCCGTGGTCTTCATCCCCGAGACATCCGAGCCCGCGTCGGGCTCGGTCAGGCAGAAGGACGCCAGCAGCGGCTCTTCGGCCAGACGACCCAGGTACTCCTTCTTGAGCTCATCGGAAGCCCCGATCACGACCGGGGCGACCGCGAGCCCGTTGCAGGAAATCGAGGTTCCGATCCCGGAGCAGCCCCAGGCGATCTCCTCCTCGATGAGCACGCCGTCGAAGAAGCTCAGCTCCGGGCCGCCATATTCAGCGGGCAGATGGGAGTTGAGCAGCCCGAGCTCCCAGGCCTTTTCGATGATCTCCTGGGGCCAGGTCGCGTTCTTGTCGTACTCCCAGGCGACCGGGCGGATCTCCTTCTCCGCAAAGTCATGCGCCATCTCGCGCAAGCTCTTCTGCTCGTCTGTGAGCGTGAAATCAACCACTTTGAAGTCTCCTTGCAGCCGCGCCGGGGAGCCGGAGCGGGTCGCTTATTCCGCGCGCCGCGCGCAGTCGGTTCGAAGCAGTGCCGCGTACGGCGCGTGGGCCGATTGACTAGTCAGTCAATAAGTCTTCGGTAAAGGATACCGCGTGCGCCTGCGGCGGGCGACCGGTTCCGTCACGGCCGCCGTCGCTCGCGGGTTTTCTGGCCCACCCCGCGCCGGCGCGCAATACTTAATCCATGCCTGACGCGTTCGGGCCGGTGCTGTTCTCGGTATGCGGTCTCAGCATTCTGGGAGCGGTGGTGGCGTTGATCTCAAACCGAAAGACTTGGGAGGAGTACGGCAAGAGCAGCCGCCTGGTGATGGACCAGGACCTGCCACGCGGAGCCGGGCTGGGCTCGTCTGCCGCGCTGCTCGAGCGCGACGCGGAGATCCGCCAGCTGCTCGAGGCCCGCAACCTGCGCCGCCAGCGACGAGGAGAGCCGCCGATCGACGTGGAGCAGGAGTTGGCAAGGCTGACGGCCCCTCAGATCGACCAAGAGCTTCGAGACGAAATACGCGACCTGGTGATCGCTCGCAATCACAGGCGCGCACGGGCCGGCAAGCCGCCGCTCGACGTCGAGGCGGAGGTCGAGCGTCAGATCGCGTCCCTGAGCAAGCTGTAGCCGTGGCCGATCCTCGTCGTTTCGAGCTCGATGAGCTGCTGAACCGGCCTGGGACGTATTTCAACCCCCAGACCGAGGTCCTGGTGGTGGTCGACGACTCTCCGGAGCTCGACGCGGAGATCTTCAACATGGAGGATCTCGAGGGGGCCGATTGGGTCCTGGTCTCGGACGAGAGCCCTTTGGACGAGCACAAGCGGGATGAGCTCCTGGAGGCATTCCAGATTCGCAACCAGCCAGACGCGCTCGCCGATCACACCGACGAGCTCGACGAGGAGCTGGAGGAAGACGAGCTGGAACCCGACGAGGAGTAACCGCCCACGCGCCTGGCGCGCGGGCAGCCGCCCTCTACTTATTCAGAAGCGCCGCACACTGCTGCATCTTCGCGACGTTCTGGCCCGCCGACTGCAGGCACTGGCTGTACCTGCTCAGGTTTCCGGCGCTGGTGGTACCCGTCGAGCCGGTGGTCCCCGTTCCGCTGCTCGGAGATCCGGTTGCGGCTCCGCCCACCGCGCTCTGGATCGAGGACAGGATCGCTTGAAGCTTTGACTGGAATTGCTTGAACGGCGCAACCGAGGAGGGCGCGACGATCGTCTGCGGCTGGTTGAGATTGGCGTACTGCTCGCTGAAGGAGATCTGGGCGGCGTTCAGCCCGCCCAGCAGCGACGACAGCTGACCGGTGACGGGAACCGTGAGGCCGACTGCGAGTCTGCGCAGCGTCTTGTCGCTGGTGCCCGTCCAGACGTCGACGCGCGGCTGCCTCACCGCGTTGGCGATTCGGGCCCGGGTGGAGGGCGAGATGCTCGACGGCAGCCTCGCCGCGCCGGACCCGCCGGCCGACGAAGCCTTGCCGAGGAACGTGTTCAGGTCATTGAGCAGTGCGGCGACGTTGACGCCCGCACGGATATGAGTGGTGCTCGCGCCGCCCACGGTGTCGTTGCCCACGATCGTGGGCTTGACCAGCCAGTGCAGCGGGTTGATTCCGAGCGTACCCAGCGATCCCGAGCCCGATCCTCCGCCCGAAGATGTGGTGAGCGCCGAGAAGCTCGACTCGAGCTGCTGAAACGTCGACGCCGGCAGCTGGTAGCTCGTCCCGTTCAGCGTCACGTATCCGCTGGTGCCCGTCGAGAGGATCCCGAGCTGTCCCTTATGCCCCAGCGCGCTGATGGCGATGTTGAAGTTCGATTTCGGGACCTTGCCGGTGCCCAGGCTGGCGAAGGGACCACCCAGCGTCAGCGAGATGGGCCCCTTGAGGGTGCTCGATCCGGATGGGTTCAGCGTCAACGCTACGTTCACGCTGCCACTGTTGATGGAGTGGCTGCCGCTGAACGTCTGCTTCAGCAATGTCGTGGCGTCGCCGGAGCTCCCGCCTCCGCACGCCGAGATCGTGATCGCCACGAATGCCGCGCACAGCAGGGCAAGCGCGCTCCGGAGGACTGCTTTGCGGGCCGACACCGTCGCGAATCTACCATTGTGGTTCGCGATCTGGCGCAGGCGCCTGGAGTCCGATCTGGTGCGGGCGCCTAGACTCGCCGGCTGATGGGAACGCGCACCATCCTCTACACGGGCAAGGGTGGCGTCGGCAAGACCTCGGTGGCGGCGTCCACGGCCCGCGCGTGTGCCTCGTCCGGGTTGCGCACGCTGGTCATCTCGACGGATCCGGCTCACAGCCTGTCCGACTCTCTGGGCGAAGCCGTGGGCGGCGCCCCGACACAGGTCTCGTCCCGCCTGTGGGCCCTGGAGGTGGATGCGCAGGCCGAGATGGAGCGCCACTGGCGCGGCGTTCAGCAGTGGCTCGGTGGGCTTCTGATCGACCGCGGCGTGGATCGGATCTCGGCCGAGGAGCTGACCGTTCCGCCGGGGATGGACGAGCTGTTCTCCCTGCTCCGTCTGCAGGCCCAGCACCGATCGGGCGACTGGGAGGCGATCATCGTCGACTGCGCGCCCACGGGCGAGACTCTGCGGCTGCTGTCCTTTCCGGACGTTGCCCGCTGGTGGATCCATAAGGTGTTCCCGCTCGAACGGCAGCTTCTCGCTGCCGCAGGGCCCATCGCCAGCTCCGTCCTCGACATTCCGCTTCCCGGCCACGCGGTGTTCGCCGACATTCAGCGCCTGTCGGAGAACCTGATCGCCATGAACGAGATCCTCCGCGACCGCGAGCGGTGCACGGTGCGGCTGGTGATGAATCCGGACAAGATGGTGATCGGCGAGGCGATGCGGACGTTCACCTATCTCAACCTGTATGGCTATCTGGCAGACGCGGTGGTCGTCAATCGCGTCTTCCCGGCGGAGGTCGGCGACTACTTCGCCGCGTGGCGGGCGGTTCAGGAGGAGCACCAGGAGCTCGTTCGCTCGGCCTTCGCACCGGTGCCGGTCCTGCGCGCGCCGTACTTCGAGCAGGAGGTGGTGGGCGGCGAGATGCTCGACCGGCTCGCCGGTGCTCTGTTCGCCGAGCACGATCCCGCCGCCGTCCTGCACGACGGGCCGGTGCAGGAGATCGAGATGCTCGAGGGAGGCGCCCGCCTGCGTCTCCCGCTGCCGTTCACGCGCAAGGGCGAGATCTCCTTGAAGCAGCGCGGGCTGGAGCTGATCGTGGGCGTCGATGGCCAGCGACGGACGATCGCGCTTCCCAGCGCCCTGGCCGCGCTCCGGGCCACGCAAGCCAGCTTTGAGGACGGCGCCCTGCAGGTGAGCTTCGATGCCAGATAACGCCCCACCGCAGGACAGGCCCGATCCGGGTCCGGATGCTCTCAGGCGGCTCGAGGACCGAGTCGAGAAGGCGTCGAGGGCCGCTGAGCGGCTGATCGCGGAGGCTCGCGCGGGGGCACGTTCCGCCGGTAGGCCTAAGCCCCCGCCGGCCGGATGGGAGGCTCCGCGCTCCGAGGGGGAGAGCGAAAGCGAGCTCGAGCTTCTCGCTCGTCTGATCCAGTCGGTCCGCGAGCTCGTACCCGACGATCTGCAGCGGCGCCTGACCGAGGCCCTCAAGGAGCTGCTGCTGGCGCTCCGGGCACTGATCGACTTCTACCTCGAGCGCCTCGAGCGACGGGAGCCGGCTCCGGCGGAGATGGAGGACATTCCGATCAGGTAGCCATCCCCACTGCTTGCCCGCTTGCTGAAAATTTGCTAACCTGCAAGCACGTACTCAAACCGGCAAGCGCCCAAGGAGCAAGAGATGGCTACGACCACCAAGACCCAGTACCCGTTCGAGCAGTTCAAGGACTCAAGCGATCAGATCCTGGCGGCCGCCCGCAAGGCTGGCGCCGTCTACGTCGACTCCTACGAGCAGGCGGTCGACCGTGCCCTCGAGATCGAGACCCGGTTTGCCGAGAGCGCCCAGCCTGAGTGGCTCAAGGGCCTGATCTCCTCGCACGTCGACATCAGCCGCGAGCTGGCTGGCGCCTACGTGAACACTGCTCGCAGCGTGCTGAGGTAAGCGTCTTCATTCGAGCTGCCTACGGAGGGGAGCCCGGCAACCCGCCGGCGCTCCCCTTATTTTTTGAGCATGACCGCCACCCGCCCAATCGTCGGACCCCGCCTGCTTGAGACCTGGACCCGCGGCTGGAGGGCCGCGATCGACGGCGCCTCGGACTACATGGAGGCCACGTTCGCCGGAGAGGTGCAGCCGTTCGATCACCTGCGCTGGTGGAACCACATGGTCCGCCGCCAGGTGCCGGAGTGGGCTTCAGCGCACGAGATCGTGTTCGAAGCCCCGCTGGCGCGTCTTCGGGACTTTTCCACGAGCCGTCGCGGCGTCGTGCCGACCCTGGTGCTGCCGCCTCAGGCCGGCCACGACTCGTGCATCGTCGATTACTCGAGCACCCAGAGCCAGATGGGGGCCATCCTGGACGCCGGTCTGGAGCGGGCGCTGGCGCTCGACTGGGTGGGGGCCACGCCGGCGACCGCCGGAGCCTCGATCGAGGACTACCTCGATGTCGTTGACGAAGCCGTCGGGTGCTGCGGCGGGACCGTCAACCTGATTGGCGACTGCCAGGGCGGGTGGCTCGCGGCGATTTACGCCGCGCTCCGCCCCGAGCGGGTCAACACCTTGACGCTGGCCGGCGCCCCGATCGACTTCCACGCCGGCGAACCGGTGATCGCGGAGATCGTGCGCGGGCTCGCCCCGGACGGCGATCTGTGGTTCTACGAAGCGCTGGTCGCAGCGGGCGGCGGCGTGCTGAAGGGCCGCTACATGCTCGGTGGGTTCATCGCCATCAACCCCGCGGACGAGATTTCGCGTCAGATGGAGTTGTTGCGGAGCGTCGGAGACCCGCATCACGTCGACCGCTACACCGAGTTCGAGGACTGGTTCAAACACACCCAGGACATCCCCGGCAAGTTCTATCTGTGGATCGTCCGTCACCTGTTCGCCGACAACGCGCTGATCAACGGAAGGCTCGAGATCGCCGGGAGGCGGGTGAAGCTCGAGAGGATCGACATGCCGCTCAACCTGCTGGGAGGCGAACGCGACCACATCACCCCACCGGAGCAGGTATTCGCGCTGAAGGAAGCCTGCGCCACGCAGCCCGAGCAGATCCGGACCTTCTCGTCGACCGGCGGCCATCTGGGCCTGTTCATGGGTCGCGAGGCGCTTCGAGACCACTGGCCCGCATTGCTGGCCGAGGTTCGCCGGCACTCGGCGGTCCGAACGGCGGGGCGCCCCGCGCGCTGATCAGCGCGCGGTCCACCCCTGATCCATCGTCACCGGCACCCCTGTGAAAGCCGCGCCTCCGGGGCCGGCCAGGAAGCCGACGAGACGCCCCACCTCGGAGGGCTCGATCAGGCGCTTGACGGCGTGTGGGGCGAGGATCACCTCCTCGAGCACCCGCTCCTCCGGTAGGCCGTGGGCCCGGGCCTGATCCGCGATCTGCTTCTCCACCAAGGGCGTTCGCACGTACGCCGGACAGACGGCCGTGACCGAGATGCCGTCTTGGGCGCCCTCCAGGGCCAGGGTCTTGACCAGCCCCAGCACACCGTGCTTGGCCGACACGTAGGCCGCCTTGAATGGAGAGGCCACGAGCCCGTGTACGGAGGCGATCACGATCACGCGCCCTGAGCCGCTCGAGCGCAGCGCGGGCCATGCGCTCTTGGCCAGCAGGAACGGGCTGGTCAATAGCAAAGCCACGATCGTCTGCCAGCGCTCGAGCGGAAACTCCTCGATGGGAGCCACGTGCTGGATCCCGGCGTTCGGCACCACGACGTCGAGTCGCCCGAACTGCTCGAGCGCTGCCGCCACGCAGCCCTCGTTTGCCGCCGGGTCGGTCAGGTCGGCCCGATGCGGGATGCCCGGCCCGTCGGGATCGGGTTCGAGGTCGACCGCCAGCACGTCCATCCCCTCGTCCACCAGGTGCCTGGCCACGGCGAGGCCGATCCCGCTGGCGGCGCCGGTCACCAGCGCGGCCCGCCTGGCGAGCGGTGCCTCGTTCGAGGCGCTCACTCTTCAGCCGCGAGCGACTCGTCGTGCGCAGACTGGCCGACGAACGCCCGGTAAATCTCCCTGAGAGCGGAGCGCTGACGGGCCGTGAGCCGGGAGTCGGCGCGGATGGCGTCTAGCACCGCGCTGTCCTGCTCCACGTCGCGCGGCGGCGCAACTCCCGCTTGCTCGTACAGGGCGTCCACCGACACCCCGAGCGTCGTGGCGATCGCCTCCAGCACCTGCTCCGAGGGCGCCCGCAGCCCGCGCTCGATCTGCGACAGATAGGGATTGGAGATTCCCGCCAGGTCCGCGAACCTGCGCATCGACAGCTCCGCCAGCTCCCGCTGATGGCGGATGATCTCGCCGAGCGCGGCGGCTGAGCGGCTGGACATCTGCTGGACAGGCTACATCTCCTGACCGCCGTTGACGCCCCAAACCTGGCCGGTGATGAAGGACGAGTAGTCCGAGGCCAGGAAGTGCACGACGCGCGCCACCTCGTCCGGCCGGCCGAGCCGTCCGACGGGGATCTCGGAGCGGATCTTGTCGAGCACCTTCTGCGGCATGCTCTCGAGCATCTCGGTGGCGATGAACCCCGGAGCGACCGTGTTGACGGTCACGCCGATGGAGGCCGGCTCGAGCTTGCCCTCCTTGCCCAGGTAGTAACAGGCCTCCCGGGCCAGCGTCTTGGTCAGCCCGAACAGCCCGGACTTCGACGCCGCGTAGTTGGCCTGTCCGATGTTGCCGATCGAGCCGATGATCGACGAGATGTTGATGATCCGTCCCGACCCCCGCTCGACCATGTGCGGGAGGACCGCCTTGGACATGAAGAACGCTCCCGAGAGGTTGACGGCCAGCACCTTGTACCAGTCCTCGTCGGTCATCTTGAGCACGGTCTTGTCGATCGTGATGCCGGCGTTGTTGACCAGGACATCGAGCCTCCCGTGCTGCTCGATCACCTCCTCAACCGTGCGGCGGCAGTCCTCGGCAGAGCCCACGTTCCCCTGGTGGATGCTGGTGTCCACGCCGTGACCCTTGAGCTCGTCGCACAGCTGTTGGGCACGCTCCTGGTTACCGCCGTAGCCCGCCGCCACGACCGCTCCCTGCTCGGCGAAGCTCCGGCAGATGGCGGCGCCGATACCCCGGCTCCCACCGGTCACGAACACCACGTGATCTTGCATCCGCGGCCGGTGGTGGGCCTCCTCGAAAGGCTCTGTCACCGCGCGGGGCGAATCGGCGGTTGGGGTGCTGGTCGAACTCATGGTCCTCTCCTTCCTCCTATCTAGTTCTCCGATCGCTCCGCCAGCCACTCCGCGAGGTCCGGCCAGATCTCCTTCCGCGCCGCGGAGCCGGCCATCAGGCCAATGTGCCCTCCCGGGCGGTCGAAGTGCGTCACGTCCTCGCTCGAGACCAGCTCGAAAATCGGCACGGTGCCCGTGCGCGGCGCGATGTGATCGGCGCCGGCCGTGATCACGAGCAGGTTCTGATCGATCCTGTCCAGATCGACCTGCTGGCCTCGCAGCCGAACACGCCCGGCCGGCAGCGAGCCATCCTTGTACATCCAGCCGATCCACTGCGCCCAGGCGCGCCCCGGGAAATCCGGGTTGTCGGCCACCCACTTGGCCATTGGTTGGTAGGCCTCGCGCTTGGCTGAGCCCTCCTGGATCTGCTCCCACAGGCGCCGATAGGTCGCCCAGAAGTTGGTCACCGGCTTGAGCAGCTTGTTGGCCTGGTCGACCGCCCGCCCGGGAAGGACGCGCCACGCCTCGGCCACCGCCTCGTGGTCGAAATCCTCGAGCCCCACCCATTTGGCGTAAGTCGAATCCCGCCCGTCGATCGGCATTGTCAGCAGGACCAGGTTGCGAACCGGATTGCCGGGGGCTCCGTGGTCGAGCCCGCAGTACATGGCGCACAACGTGGCCCCGATGCACCAGCCGACCAGCGTCAGCTCCTCCGCGCCGCTGGCACGCAATGTCTCCCGGATAGCCCAGTGCAACTCGTCGCACACGTAATCGTCGATCCCGGTCTCGGAGTCCTCCTCGCCGGGATAGCCCCAGTCGACGAGGAAGACGTCGAACCCCTCCTCCACCAGGAACTCGACCAGCGATCCACCTTCACGCAGGTCGAAGATGTAGGGGCGGTTGATCAGCGCGAACACCAGCAACAGCGGCACGGCGTGGGAGCGCTTGTCCGAGCGGTAGCGGTACAGGGTCGTGTTGCGATGGCTCCACACCACGTCTCGCGGTGTGGTCCCGGTCCGGGCGTCATCCGTGGTCAGCACGATGTTCGCGAAGTCGAGCACGTCCACTGGTGCTCGCAGCAGCTTGTCGACCGCGCTCATCGCCCGCCCGGCTTCGCTTCCTCCCGGTCCGTTGAATTTCGGCTCCGGCCCCGACCGCCGGAGCGCCGCTGGCGTCCGCTCCGGGCGCCGTCCCGCTCACGATCGAGCTCGTCGCGCAGCGCCTCCACCTCTTGGAGGAGGCGCTCGAGCTTGTCCTCCGTGCGATGCAGCTGGCGAGCCAGTCGAACCACATCGGCGCGCCCGGCCAGGCGCAGATTGCGTAGAACGAGGTCGGCGATCTCCGAGCCGATCCGGCTGAGGGCGGCCACGTTCTCCGCACTAATGGCCATCAGCCGCCCGAAGTTCGGCTTCGAGACGAGTTGCTCGAGCGCGGTCGACGTCTGCGACTCCGCTTGCTCGTACAGCGCGCGGACCTGCTGGTCCGGCGGAGGCGCCCCGTCGGGGGACGCCCCGCCATCCTTCTCGCTGCCGGTCCTGCGGCCGGCCGCGGCCATCAGCTCACCCTCCGTCTACTCGGAACCTTCGCCGTAGGTGGCGATCTCCTCCTTCTCCTTGTCGGAGAGGTCCTTCGGAACGTCCTCCTTCTCCTTCTTCGCGGTCTGCACCTGCTCCCGGATGTCATCGACGATGTCGGGGTTGGCGAGCGTCGAGACGTCACCGACGTCGGTGAAGTTCGAGATGCTCGCGATCACGCGGCGCATGATCTTTCCGGACCGGGTCTTCGGCATGTCCGCCACGACCCAGACGTTCTTCGGTTTCGCGATCTTGCCGATGTCCTTCTCGATTTGGGTCGAGACCTTCTGGGCGACATCGTCGCCGCCCTCGACGTCCGGCTTGAGCGAGATGTACATCTCGACGACCTTGCCGCGGGTCTCGTCGACGACAGGAACGGCGGCGGCCTCCGCCACCTCCTCGACCTCGATCGCGGCCGACTCGAGCTCCTTGGTCCCGAGGCGGTGTCCGGCGACGTTGATCACGTCGTCGATCCGACCGAGGATCCGGTAGTAGCCGTCCTCGGCCTGGACCGCTCCGTCGCCGCACATGAACGGCCAGTCCTGCCAGTCCTTGCTGTTCTGGTCCTTGTTGAACTTCTTGTAGTAGGTGTCGACGAACCGATCGTCCTGGCCCCACACGGTCAGCATCCGGCCGGGCCATGGATTGCGGACGCAGATGTAGCCGGCCTTGCCGGCGCCTTTCGGGATCTCGTTACCGTCTTCGTCGTAGATGACGAGCTGGATTCCGAGGCACTCGGGCCCGCAGCTGCCCGGCTTCATGGGCTGAAGCCCAGGCATCGTCGAGCCGAGGAACCCCCCGGTCTCGGTCATCCACCAGGTGTCGGTGATCGCCGCCTTCTCCTTGCCCACCACCTCGTAATACCAGCGCCAGACGTCGGGCTCGATCGGCTCGCCGACCGTGGTCATCGTCTTGAAGTGGTAGTCGTACTTAGCCGGCTCGTCCGGCCCCACCTTGCGCAGCATCCGGATCGTGGTCGGCGCGGTGTGGAAGATGTCCACGCCGAGCTTCTCCGCGATGCGCCACGGCCGGCCCGCGTCGGGATGCGTGGGGATGCCCTCATACATCACGCTCGCCGTCCCCAGCGCCAGCGGGCCGTACACGATGTATGAGGGGCCGGTGATCCAGCCGATGTCTGCGAAGCACCAGTAAACGTCGTCGGGGTGTATGTCCTGGTAGTACTTCGAGGTGCCCGTGACGTAGGACAGATATCCGCCCGTCGTGTGCTGGGCTCCCTTCGGCCGGCCGGTCGTGCCGCTGGTGTACATCAAGAACAGCGTGTCGTTGGCGTCCCTGGAGACGGGGTCGACTTCCTTACCCTCGTAGTCCCCGAGCAGCTCGTCGACGAAGAAGTCGCGGCCTTCGACCATCTCTGACTCGGAGTGATACTCGCCCGGCTTCCGGCGCCAGACGAGCACCTTCTCGACCTCGATGCCCTCCTTGCGCGCGGCCTCGATCGCCTCGTCGGCCTTCACCTTGTGGTCTGAGAGCTTGCCGCCCCGGTAGTAGGCGTCCATCGTCACCAGAATGGTGCTCTTGGCGTCCGCCATTCGCTGACCGCAGGCGCCACCGCTGAATCCACCGAACACCTCGGAGTGGATCACGCCGAGCCGAGCGCAGGCCAGCATCGAGACCGGCAGCTCGGGCAGCATCGGCAGGTGGAACGTGACCCTGTCGCCCGTCTCCACGCCGCAGAAATCCTTCAGCAGCGCGGCGAACTCATTCACGCGACGATGGAGCTCCTTGTAGGTGATGTACTGGATCTCGTCGTCCTCGTCCTCCGGCACCCAGATGAGGGCGTTCTTGTCGCCGCGGGACTCGAGGTGCCGGTCGACGCAGTTGACGCACGCATTGAGCTTGCCGCCGACGAACCACTTGAAGAACGGCGGTTCGGTCGAGTCGAGGACCTCATCCCACTTCTTGTCCCAGGTCAGCAAGTCGGCGTACTCGACGAAGCAATCCGGGAAGTTCTGGGGGCTGAAGCGCTCTAGGAGCTCCGGGTCGTTGGCGTTCGCCTGCTTGACGAAGTCATCCGGCGGCGGGTAGTAGTCCTCCTCGCGCCAGTGGACCGCTATCTCGGACTCCGACGCAGCAGCGTCGAGAACGTCCTCCGCTGAGGTGGGTGCTTTTGCCATCAACCTCTCCTTCCTGCGGTTGGAGCCGACCGCCCCCGATGGCGGCCACGCCGCCATCGCCCGAGCCGACCACAGCTATGTCGCTCTGTTGGCTTGTCTGCATACAGTGATACCACCGATCTACCCACTGGAATCAGGGGCCAGCGGTCCTCTGGACATCGCTCCCTAAGGGGGCGACGATGATGGGGTGGGCGCTCGCACCCTCCGTGGACTCGAACACGCTCGTCTTGGCGATGCTGGTAGGCCACGGCACTCCCTCCTGATGACGTGCGAACGTCAGGCTGGATGCAGGCTTGTGACTTCACTTTACGCCCGCGATGTGCTGGTATCAACCGTCTGGAGCCTGGGTAGCAAGTGCATAGAAGCCGGTAGGTCTTTAGGAGGACAGCTATGGAGGATGCGGTAATCGTCAGCGCGGTCAGGACCCCTGTGGGGACCTTCGGCGGACAGTTCAAGGACGTCCCAGCCACGGAGTTGGGGGCCAGCGCCATCCGCGCCGCCCTGGAGCGCGCGGAGGTGCAGGGCGAGGAGGTAAACGAGGTGTTGATGGGGTGTGTGCTGACCGCAGGACTGGGTCAGAACCCCGCCCGCCAGGCCTCGATAGCCGCCGGAATCCCCAAGGAGGTGCCGGCCACCACCATCAACATGGTCTGCGGCTCGGGCCTGAAGTCCGTGGCCATCGCCTCTCAGATGATCCGCGCCGGCGACGTGGACGTGGTGGTGGCAGGCGGGATGGAGAACATGTCCCGCGCGCCGTACCTAATGCCCTCCGCGCGCTTCGGCGCCCGGATGGGCGACGCCGAGCTGGTGGACTCGATGATCCGCGACGGCCTGTGGGATGCCTTCAACGACATTCACATGGGGATCACGGCCGAAAACCTCGCCGAGCAGTACGCGATCAGCCGCGAGGAGCAGGACGAGTTTGCGGCCGCCAGTCAGCAGAAGGCGGGACACTCTGTCAACAACGGGGCCTTCAAGGACGAGATCGTGCCGATCGAGGTGCCGGTCAAGGGCGGCACCGAGACCGTCGACGCCGATGAGCACCCGCGGGCGGATACGACCACCGAAGGGCTGGCGAAGCTGCGCGCCGCGTTCAAGCGCGACGGCGGGACGGTCACGGCGGGTAACGCCTCGGGCGTCAACGACGGAGCGGCGGCGCTGGTGGTCATGTCCGCCTCGACGGCTGCGGAGCGCGGCCTCGAGCCATTCGGGACGGTCGAAAGCTATGCGTCTGTCGGCGTCGAGCCGAAGATCATGGGCATCGGGCCGGTGCCCGCCGTGAAGAAGGCTCTGGGGAAGGCTGGGCTGGAGCTCAAGGACATCGACCTGTTCGAGCTCAACGAGGCTTTCGCCGCGCAGTCGCTGGCCGTGTTGCGCGAGCTCGACGAGATCGAGTCGGAGCGGATCAATCCACACGGCGGCGCGATCGCGCTCGGGCACCCGATCGGTGCGAGCGGCGGCCGCATTCTGGTCACATTGCTGCACGAGATGCGCCGCCGCGACGCCCGCCGCGGCCTGGCGACCCTGTGCGTCGGTGGCGGCCAGGGCCAGGCGGCGATCATCCGCAACGGGAAAGCGGAGTAGCGGGACGGCGGCAGCTCGACGGCGGGGCGCGCTCGACGGCGTCCCGCCCGCGCTCGAGGGCGTCCCGCCCGCGCTCGAGGGCGTCTCGTCCGCGCTGCAAAACGTCCCAAACCTCGTGCGCACGCGTGTGCTCGAGGCCTGACTCAGTCCTAGGCTGCATATCTCCCCGGCGCGACGGCATGGATGCCGCTTTGGGGACTTTTACATGCGCCGTCTGCGTGCCCCTACCGCACCTTTGCCACGAACACACCGAAGTACACGCTGACAGCGCCGATCACCAGGATCCCGAACACGATCAAAAACCGATAGCGGGTCACGTGGCCGATGATCGCGATCAAGAGGCCTCCCGCCATCACCGCTGCGAGCGCGTTGAGGCTCGATGACGACAGGGCGTAGAGGAGCGGCACGCATCGAACCCTATATTTGAGGGATGCCGGAGCACCCCGCATCGGTCGAAGAGGTCGCACAGGGCCTTAGGCAGGTCGGCTATCTGCCGGGCGAATCGACCGCCCTGGTCTCGTTCCTGGCCGCCAAGCTCGGCAAGCCGGTTTTGGTTGAGGGCCCGGCGGGGGTGGGCAAGACCGAGTTGGCAAAGGCGCTTTCGCGCTACCTGAAGCGGACGCTCGTGCGCCTGCAGTGCTACGAGGGGCTCGACGAGGCCAAGGCGCTGTACGAGTGGAACTACCGCAAGCAGCTGCTGAGGATTCAGACCGAATCCGAGGGCACCGGATGGCAAGAGGTCCAGGAGGACATCTTCTCCGAGGAGTTCCTGCTTCCGCGCCCGCTGATGACGGCCATCGCCGCCCATGAGCCGGTCGTGCTGTTGATCGACGAGATCGACAAGACCGATCAGGAGTTCGAGGCCATGCTGCTCGAGCTGCTTTCCGATTTTCAGATCTCGATCCCGGAGCTGGGGCGGATCGAGGCTCGAACCCAGCCGGTGGTGCTTCTGACCTCCAACAACACGCGCGAGCTGACCGAGGCACTCAAGCGCCGCTGCCTCTACCTGTGGCTCGACTACCCGACGCTGGAGCACGAGCTGGAGATCGTGCGACTGCACTCTCCCGAGCTCGATCAGACCGTCGCCACGCGGCTGGTGGAGATCGTCCAGGAGGTCCGAGAGCTCGACCTCAAGAAGCCCCCGAGCATCGCCGAGTCGATCGATTGGGCGCGAGCCCTGTTGCTCTTGGGGGCCGAGGAGATCGACGCCGCGACGTTCCGGGAGACGATGAGCGTCATCGTCAAGCACCGCACGGATCTCGACACGGTCGCCGAGCGGGTGGGCGTCAAGCTGGCAGATGTCACCTCCGCCGCGTAAGGCCAACCTCTTCGGAGGGACCCGCGAGCAGCGACCGGGGACGTTTGACTCAAAGCTGCTGGCGTTCGCCGAGGACCTGCGCACCGAGGGCGTGGCGATCGGCACCTCGGAGCTGCTCGACGCCTTCGAGGCCCTGGGTCACGTGCGCTGGAGCGCCCAACCGGAATTTCGCGAGGCGCTGGCCGCGACCCTCGCCAAGTCGCCCGAGGACAGGCGTACGTTTGAGCTCGTTTTCGAGCGCTTCTTCTTCCGCGCCGCGGAGGCCGAGGCCACGCGCCGGGGCGTGTCCGAGAGCCACGCCGACGGCGGCGAGGCTACGCAGATCGACCTCGACACCCTGCGTCGGCAGATCTCGGTCGCTCTCCAAGAGGGATCCGATGCATCCCTCCGCGACCTGGCCCGGCTGGCAATCAGCGCCTTCGCCGGCGGTGAGGGCTCGGGGGTCCTGGGGGTAGACGTGCAGCGGATCCGGCGCGCGCTCGGCTTGCGCACCGAGCCGCAATTGGAGCTTCCCGACGACGATCCCCGGCGGCAGGGGATCCCGCGCGAGCAGCTGAGGCGGTTCGAGCAGCATCTGCGGCGCGAATTGGAGCGGGACCTGATCGAGCGCACGGCCTCGCTACCCCCCAAGCGGCCGCTCACGGAGCTCGATCGTGCCCTGCCCACCGGTCCCATTCAGGACCTGGCCGCGGTTCACCGCGTGGTGGCCCAGCTCAAGCGCCGGCTCGCCACTCAGGGCCACGAGCTGCGCGGGCGCAAGCGCCATGCCCACGTCGACGTTCGCCGCACGATGCGCGCTTCGCTCGAGACCGGAGGGGTTCCGATCGCGCTCAAGTAC
>DAIPIC010000028.1:0-25928 GCA_036771025.1 Solirubrobacteraceae bacterium | reverse complement strand
TCGTGGTAGGCGGCGTAGACCTTCTGCTGGTCGAGCCCGCCGCGGTTGAGCAGCCAGATCTCCTCGTCTGACATGTGCTCGACTCGCTCCAGCAGCACCGGGTCCTTACCGAAGAAGTGTTCGCGCACGTACGCCCCGTCGCGCGACTTGTACGTTTGGTACTCGCCGTCCAGGCTTTCGTTCATCACCCGCACGAGCCGGCCATCTTTGTCGGCCGCGAGCAGGGGGTCCCAGCGTGAGCCCCAGATGACCTTGATCACGTTCCAGCCCGCGCCGCGGAAGTCGGCCTCGAGCTCCTGGATGATCTTGCCGTTGCCGCGGACCGGGCCGTCGAGGCGCTGGAGGTTGGCGTTGACCACCCAGATCAGGTTGTCGAGCTGCTCGCGCCCGGCCATTCCGATCGAACCCATCGTCTCTGGCTCGTCCACCTCGCCGTCGCCGATGAAAGCCCATACCTTGCGGTCCTCGGTCTCGGCGATTCCCCGGGCCTGGAGATACTTCATGAACCGGGCCTGATAGATCGAGGTGATCGCGCCGATCCCCAGGGAGACGGTCGGGAACTGCCAGAACTCGGGCATCAGCCAGGGGTGGGGATAGGAGCTGAGGCCGCCGGGCCTTGAGACCTCCTGGCGAAAGCCGTCAAGCTGCTCCTCGGTCAGCCTGCCTTCCAGGTAGGCGCGCGCGTAGTTACCCGGGGAGGAGTGCCCCTGGAAGTAGACGAGGTCCCCTCCGTGCTCGTCGCTCGCCGCGCGCCAGAAGTGGTTGTAACCGACTTCGTACAGCGTGGCCAGGGACTGATAGGTGGCGATGTGCCCGCCCAGCTCGGAGGAGACATTGTTGGCCCGCACCACCATCGCGATTGCGTTCCAGCGCACGATGGAGCGCAGCCTTCGCTCCAGCGCCGGGTCGCCGGGGAGCTTCGCCTCCTGCTCGGGAGGGATCGTATTGATGTAGGGCGTGTTGAGGCTGGCGATGGGTCCCGTGCCCGCGTGCTGGGCGCGCTCCACCACGCGCGCCAGGATCTGCCTGGCGCGATCGATGCCGTCGTGGGCCACGACGGCATCCAGGGCCTCGAGCCACTCGCTCGTCTCGACCGCGTCGAGGTCAGCGCCGGCGCCGTTTTCGCTCGAAGCCTGGGTCTTGACGCGATCCGTCATGTCGATGTCTGTCCTCTAGCCGTGGCCTGCGGGCCACTATACATTCGGCTCTCCGTGGCCCTGAGAGAAACAGACCAGCGGATCGGTCCGCCCTGGGAGCGCCCGCTCGCCGGGCGCCTCGAGCAGCTGACGGTGGAGTCCGAGCTGCTGCGGGAAAACCCGCTCGGCGATCCTGCTCGCCGCCCGCTGTACGTGTATCTGACGCCCGAGGTGGCGAAGGAGCGGGCCGAGCCGGCGCCGGTGGTCTACCTCCTCCAGGGCTACAGCAACCAGCTGGACACCTGGCTGGCACGCAAGCCGTTTGAGCCGACTACCGTCGAGCGCCTGGACGCCATGTTCACCGCCGGCGGGGGGGCGGAGGCGATCGTGGTCTTCGTCGATGCCTGGACGTCGCTCGGCGGCTCGCAGTTCATCAACTCCTCTGGCACCGGCCGCTACATGGACTACCTGTGCGACGAGGTGGTGCCGTTCATCGACGAGCGCTATCCCACCTCGGGACGCCGCGGTGTGACGGGTCATTCCTCCGGCGGCTTCGGGGCCATGGTGAGCGCGATGCTCCGACCCGACGTCTTCAGCGCGTTCGGCTCCCACGCCGGCGACGCCCTGTTCGAGTACTGCTACCTGCGCGACTTCCCTGTGGTGGCCCGCACGCTGCGCGATCACTTCGACGGATCGCTCGAGGTCTTCTTCGAGCGGCTGCGCGGGGCCGAGCGCTTCGAGTGGTCGCGCTACGGCACGGTGCTGTCCGTTTACGCCATGGCGGCCGCGTACTCGCCCGGGGTGGGGCAGGCGGAGCTCCCGTTCGAGATCGAGACGGGGCGGCTGCTGCCCGAGGTGTGGGAGCGCTGGCTCCAGTGGGACCCGGTCCGGATGGCGCCCGGGCATGCCGAGGCGCTTCACGACATGCGCCGGATCTACCTGGACGCCGGTCGGCGCGACGAGTACTTCCTCGATCTGGGAGCACAAGCGTTTGCCGCTCAGCTGTCGGTCATGGGAGTCGAGCACACGCTCGAGCTGTTCGACGGCGGGCACGGCGGGGTCGCGTACCGGTACCCGGGCGCGATACGCGAGTTGGCGCTGGCGCTCGCGTAGGGGCACACGGCGCCGCCGGCTTCGCGACCGGCAGTCAGACCCCGGCGGGCGCGTCCTGGAGGACCCCCAGCTGGCTCAAGATCGTCAACGAGTCGAAGTAGACCCGCTCGCAAACGAGCCGGTCCTCCTCGAACAGGAACAATGCGACACACCGGCACGTGAACTCCTTGCCGGTCGCCGGGATCCCGTGGAGCTCGCCTCGGTGCGTGCCCTTGAGGTCAAACTCCGCGATCACCGCATCGTCGGCGTGGTGCATGGCGATCAGCTCGTTGCGCTGATCGGGGAACGCGTCCCTTGAAGCTTTGAAGTATCCCCGGACCGCGTCCTCTCCGTCGTACACCTCGCCGGTCGGGATGATCTCGTAGCGCGGGTGATCGAACGTTCGCATGGTGACGTCGAACTCATGCCGGTTCTCTGACTCCATGTGCTCGCGGACGATCGCCTCGCGGTGCTCGCGCAGGGCGGGATCGAGACCCATGGTCACTGCACCTCCCAGCCGAAGTAGACCTCGGCCTCGACCAGCTTCTCGCCCCTGAAGGTGAGCACCTCGGTGTTGCGCCCTCTGCCTCCGTCGCTTCTTCTCATCACGTAGGTGACGATCACCTCATCGCCGGATTCCAGTAGCCGCACGAACTCGAACTCCTGGACGAGCCGCCCGGCGCCGGGCCAGCAGCGCTCAAAGAACGCCGCGCGATCCAGCCCGACGTCCACCGGGCTCGAGAAGCGGAAGTCCTCGTCCAAGATCCGTTCGGCGAACTCGCGGTCGCCAGCGGCGAACGCGCTGTAGAAATCGCGGGCTAGCTGCACCCGGTCAGCTGTGGCCATCGCTGCCTCCGTGGTCGCTCGGGGCCTTCTATCTTGAAGATATGGCAAAGAAGTGGGTCCTCCACACGGAAACGAAGGGCACCGGCGCGCAGATGGTGCCGCTCGAGAGCATTACGCAGCGCTCGAGCGCCACTCAACCAGTGTTTGTGCCGCGAGAGCCGGGGCGCCCGGCCGAGCCGGAGCCGAAGTCCAGGGAGCCCAGGAGGTTCAGGGTGGTGGACGTCATGACATTGGAGCCGCTTGTCGACGACGGCAGCACCAGGGACACGGTCGATGCTCTGCAGCGGGTCCGCAGCATCGTCGATGTGAACGTCTACGTCTGGCACCAAGAGGAAGACCGGTGGCGGCTGCTGAGCTTGGCGGAGCAGCGCGCGATCTGGGACGTGGCCCACGCCGCATGACCCGGACCACCTGTCACATGTCGATCTCCGTCGACGGCTTCGTCGCAGGTCCCGACCAAGACAGGGACAATCCAGTCGGGGTCGGCGGACTGAGGCTCCACGAATGGCACTGGCAGGCGGGACAGCCCGGTCACGAGCTCGACGCCGGGCCGCGCAGCGAGGTGATGAAGCCACGCGGTGCGTGCGTGATGGGCCGCAACATGTTCGGCCCCATCCGCGGCGACTGGGACGAGGACTGGCGCGGGTGGTGGGGCGAGGAGCCTCCGTATCACGCCCCTGTGTTCGTTCTCACCCACTACGCGCACGAGCCCATTCAGATGGAGGGTGGAACCACGTTCCACTTCGTGACCGACGGCCTCTCCGCGGCCCTGGAGCAGGCACGGGCCGCCGCCGGCGACGAGGAGATCGACGTAGCCGGTGGTGCCTCGACCGTGCGTCAAGCGCTCAATGCACGGGCCATCGCTGAGCTCACGCTCCACGTCGTCCCCGTCGTGCTGGGCGCGGGCGAGCGGCTGTTTGACGGAGTGAAGGATCCCGGCCTCGAGCCGGTGGCGGTGATCCACTCTCCGCACGCCACGCACATCACCTACCGGGTCGGACCCTGAGCGTCGGCCCGGGGAGGGCACGCGTCTGAGTGAGGATCGCGTCGGCGCGCTCTCACCGCACAATGCCGGGAACGGTTCAATGGTTGTGAACCGACCCCGCATCGCTGTCGGATGGCAGATGCAGTTCATCGCGCTGGCGGCCACCTGGGGCGCGAGCTTTCTGTTCATCAAGGTGCTCGACAAGCACTGGCCGGCGCTGTGGGTGTCCCTGGGGCGGGTGGCGCTCGGCGCCGCGGCGCTCGTCCTCCTCGTGGGACTGCGAAAAGAGCGGCTACCGGCCGACCGGAAGGTGTGGTTTCACTGTGCGGTGCTGGCGCTGTTGTTCAACGCCGTGCCCTGGACCCTGTTCGCGTATGGCGAGAAGCACACCTCCTCGATCATCGCCGGGCTCTGGAACGCGACCACGCCCCTGTGGGTGCTGGTCGTGTCGCTGTCGGTGTTCGGCGGCGATCGCCCCCGCGCCAGCCGCCTGGTCGGGCTGCTGCTGGGGTTCGCCGGCGTCGCCCTGCTGCTGGGCCCGTGGCGAGGTTTCGGTGGCGGTCAGCTGACGGGCCATCTGTGCTGCGCGGGTGCGGCGCTCTGCTACGGGTTTGGTTTCCCGTATTTCAGGCGCTTTCTTGCCGCCGGCGCGCAGAGCGGAGTGGTGCTCTCCGCGGCACAGCTGCTGTGCGCGACGGCCATGCTGGCCGTGGTGGCGCCTCTGGCAGGCACGCCGACGGCGGATGTCGGACTCGATGGGATCGGCAGTCTGCTGGTGCTGGGGGCCGTCGGAAGCGGCATTGCTTTCGCGATGAACTACGCGATCGTCCGCGCCAAGGGCCCGGGCACGGCCTCCCTGGTGACCTACGTGATCCCGGTGTTCTCCACGATCCTCGGAGTGGTCGTGCTGGGCGAGGCCCTGCACTGGAACCAGCCGGTGGGAACCGCGGTTCTGCTGGCGGGCGTGGCGATATCCCAGGGCAGGATCGCGCGCCGCCGAGCGGCGGCGGTCAAGAGTCCGCCGCCCGCCGAGCTCGACGCTCGACCAGCTCAGCCATGAGCGAAGGCGATGGCCTGGTGCGCGGGGAGGACGGACGGCTGCGGTGCTGGTGGGGGGCCTCGGCACCCGAGTACATCCCCTATCACGACCACGAGTGGGGATTTCCGGTCGCCGACGACGTCAGGCTGTTCGAGAAGCTGAGCCTGGAGGGCTTTCAATCCGGACTCTCGTGGCTCACGATCTTGCGAAAGCGCGAAGGGTTCCGGCGGGCGTTCGCCGGGTTCGACTTCGAACGGATCGCCCGGTTCGGCGCCCGCGACGTGGCACGGTTGCTGGCCGACACCTCCATCGTCCGCAATCGGGCGAAGATCGAGGCCGTCGTAAACAACGCGCGGCGCGCGATCGAGCTCGTCGACCAGGATGGCTCGATCGCCAGATACGTGTGGGGGTTCCAACCCGAGCCTCGGGGGCGCCTGCTCGACCGCGAAGCACTGCGCGAGCTGGCGCAGACGGAGGAATCAAAGGCGCTGGCCCGCGACCTAAAACGGCGGGGCTGGCGGTTCGTCGGCCCCACGACCGTGTATGCGTTCATGCAGGCCATGGGGCTGGTCAACGACCACATCGCCGGCTGCGAGGCTGGGGCCGAGGCGGAGCGGGCGCGAGCGCGCTTCCGGTCCCCCGCGGGCTGACGGGCGACCTTCCTAGCTCAGGAAGAACTGCTCACAGAGCAGGAAGACGTTCAGTCCGGTGATCAGGACCGCGCAGCTCCAGGCGGCGACTGTGGTCAGGGGCCGGTTGACGTGGGCGCCCATCACGTCGCGGCGGCAGGTGAGCATCACCAGCGGGATCAGCGCCAGCGGGATCCCGAACGAGAGCACGACCTGGCTCAGGACGAGCGCATCGGTGGGGTTCATCCCCGCCGCGAGCACGGCGATCGCCGGAACCATGGTGATCGCCCGCCGGAGCAGCAGCGGGATGCGGAGATTGAGGAAGCCTCCCATCACCACCTGACCGGCGTAGGTGCCGACGCTCGACGACGATGAACCGGACGCCAGCAGCGCCACCGCGAATGCCAGGGCCGCGCCGCCGCCCACTAGCCGCCCGAGCTCGTGGTGGGCCTGCTCGATGGTTGTCAGGCCAGACAGCGCCGGGGTGTGGAAGAGCTTCGCGGCGACGGCGAGCATCGCGATGTTCACGAGCCCCGCGATCCCGAGGGCGATGACGACGTCCATCCGCTCAAAGCGCAGCACGCGGGCGCGCTCGCGGTCGCCCCGAACCGGCATTCGGCCGTTCGTCAGCGCAGAGTGCAGGTAGATGGCGTGGGGCATCACCGTGGCGCCGATGATTCCGACCGCCAGGTACAGGGAGCTTGTGCCGCTGAGGCCCGGGATCAGGCCGTTGAGGCTTCCGTGGGTCGAGGGACCGATCCGCAGCGTCTCGTACAGGAAGCCGAGGAAGATGATGCCCAGCAGCGCCGTGATCGCCAGCTCGAACCGGCGGAAACCGTGGCTCTGCAGCTCGAGAATGCCGAACGCGATCACAGCCGTGATCAGCCCGGCCGGCAGAAGCGGTACGCCGAACAACAGGTTCAGCCCCAGGGCCGCTCCCAGGAACTCGGCGATGTCGGTGGACATGGCCATGATCTCGGCCTGCACCCACATGCCCCAAGCCACCGGGCGCGGATAGCGCGCCCGTATGTGCTCGGGGAGGTTATGGTCGGTGACGATCCCCAGCTTCGCCGACAGGTACTGGATCAGCATCGCGATCAGGTTCGCCGCCAGCACCACCCACAGCAGCAGGTAGCCGTACTTGGCGCCGGCCTGCACGTTGGTGGCGAAGTTCCCGGGATCGACGTAGGCGATGGAGGCAACGAACGCCGGTCCCAGCATCGCCAGCGTGGCCCGCATGCGGCCCTTGGCCAGGAGCTGCTCGAGGGCGCTCGGGACCCCGGCGCCGGGGTCCGGCAGCGCGACGGGCGCGCTCTCCGCGGCGGCGGTCTCAAGTGCCGGAACCGGCGTGCGTCTCAGCAGGTTCATCGCTCCGGCTCCTCGACTTCGATGCGCATGGCCCGCGCGAGCTGGCCGCCCAACGGCAGCTCGCGTCTTCCGGAGCGCACGAACACGGGTCCGCCGAACGGCTGGCGGCCAGTGACCTCCAGCCGGTCACCGAGGCCCACGCCGTTGGCGGCGAGGTAGCGCAGCATCTCGGGGTCAGAGTCAGAGACACGGACGAAGCGGCCGACCGCGCCCTCGCCGAGTTCCTCCAGGCTGAACGTCTCCGCCTCCCGGACCTCGAACTCCGGCGTGGGGATCGGGTCGCCGTGGGGGTCGACGCTCGGATCGCCGAGGCGGGCGGAGATGAGCTGCTCCAGATCCTCGGAGATGACGTGCTCCAGGACCTCCGCTTCAGCGTGCACCCGATCCCATGACATGCCCAGCTCTTCGGCGAGGAACAGCTCGAGGAGGCGGTGATGGCGCAGCACCTCGAGGGCCACGCGGCGTCCCTGCCCGGTCAGCCGGACGCCGCGGTACGGCTCGTGCTCGACCAGGCCGAGCTCCGTGAGCTTGCGCACCATCCCGGACACGGATCCGGGGGTGACGCCGAGGCGCTCGGCGAGGTCGTTCGTCGACACCGCCGCGCCGCCCCGGGACTCGAGGGCGTATACAGCCTTGGCATAGTCCTGAACGTGAGCAGAAAATGTCTCTGTGGCGACCACAAGTCTATTTTAGGCAATCCAAACTTCAGGTCAAGCCCAGAGCTCAAGGTTTGCCACCCGGCGGGCGGGTAGAAGGTCGGGCGATGCCGACGAAACTGCTGGCGTTGTATCTGCGGGTGGGCGTGGGTGCCGCTCGGTTGGCGCTGAGGCTGACGGAGCGCGTGGTGATGGTCGCCGGGAGCGCGATCGGCGTCATGGACGGCGACCGGGAGGCCACGAGGCCCGAGCCGCGCTCGGAGCCCGCCGTCGTCGAGCCCGCCGCCCCTGCCGCGCGGACGGCGGTCGTGGACCGAACTGGCATCGACTACGAGGCCGAGCCCGCTACCCCGCTCGATCCCGCCGAGGAGCTGGCGAAGACGATCGATGACGAGCCCGAGCTGGTTGAGGAATGGGCGGAGCCCGGCGCCGAGGACGGGGCCGGCGCGGCCGTCGAGGTTGACGAGCCGTGGCCGGGCTACGCCGACATGAACGCAAACGCCGCGATCGCCAGGCTCCGCGAGGCCAGCGCCGCGCAGCTTGCGCTGGTGGAGCTGTACGAACGGGCACACAAGCACCGCAAGACCGTGCTCGCGGCCGCCGAACGGCGGCACCGAGAGATCAGTCAGTAACCGGCCGGGTACGCTGCCGGTCCCGGTGAGTCCGGAGAGAGACACGTCACCGCGGCCAGACCGAGAGGGCCGCGGGCCCCAGGAGCGAGCTTTGAGCGGAGAGAGGCCCCCGTCCGGGACCACTCGCCCCGACCCAGAGGTGGGCGACGCGCTTGAACACCTGCTGGAGCTCGCGGCATCGCTTCAGGAGCTGCCACTCGACTGTGTGGAGCCGGCATTCAGCCCGCCGCGGTGGCCGTGACTTGACCTCTGAACCCGCGCTGCTGACGATCGCCGATGCGCAAGCGGCGATCAACCGTCGGGAGCTTTCCGCGCTCGAACTGACCGAATCGGTGCTTGGCCGGATCGAGCGACTGGATCGCGAGCTCGGTGCATATTTCCGGGTGGACGCCGACGGCGCGCTCGAGCAGGCCCGGTCGCTCGATCGCCGAGCGGAGCGCCTGCCGCTGAAGGGCATTCCGATCTGCGTCAAGGACCTGATCGACGTCGCGGGCGTTCCGACCACCGCGGGCAGCGCCACCTGGCGACGGACGCCGCGTTGTGACGCCGGCGCCGTCGCCAGGCTGCGCCAGGCCGGGGCCGTGGTCGTGGGCAAGGGGCACACCAATGAGTTCGCCTACGGAATCGACGGCAAGAACCCGCACTTCTGGGACTGCCGCAACCCATATGACCCGGCGCGGCTCGCGGGTGGGTCAAGCTCGGGTCCGGCGGTAGCCACCGCCTCCGGCATGGCGCTCGCTGGCCTGGGCACCGACACCAGCGGCTCGATCCGCGTCCCAGCGTCGCTCTGCGGCCTGGTGGGCATCCGACCGACAGCGCCGCGAATCCCGGTTTCGGGCGTCGTACCGCTCGCCTGGTCTTACGACACGGTCGGTCCACTCGCTCGTACGGTCGTCGACGCCGCGACCTGCTTCGAGGCGCTGACCGCCCGCTCAGGAGAAACGGACGCCGCCGGATCGACCCGACGTCTGGACGCCGACGGCGACCTGCGCGGCCGGCGAATCGGCGTACTCGAGCAGCTCGTCGCGGGCGCGGAGCCGTACGTGGAGTCCGGGGTGTGGGATGCCGTCGAGCGCCTGGAGGCGGCCGGCGCCGACGTATCTCCCGTCGAACTCGTGCGCCTCAGGCACTCGAACGCCATCCACCAGATCGTCCAGCACGCGGAGGCGGCGCAGGCCCATGCTCCATGGTTCGAGGCCGAGTACGGGCACTACAGCCAGCCGGTGCGGCTGCGCCTTGAGGTCGGGCGGTTGCTCCCTGCCTCCGCCTATCTGACCGCCCAGCAGGCTCGTCGGCTGCTGATCGACGAGGCGGCACACAAGCTGGAACGGTTCGACGCGCTGGTGGCTCCCGCCACTCCGTGCGTTGCGCCGTTTCAGGACAGCGACGAGGTGACCATCCGCGGATCGCGACAGGAGCTGCGTTCGGCGCTCCTATCTTGCGTGGTCCCCCCGAGCGAGCTTGCATGTCCGGTGGTCGCGGTTCCAATCGGCTCGCATGAAGGGCTCCCATTTGGGATGCAGATCATCGGCAAGCCGATGGCCGAGCACTTCCTCCTGTCGATCGCTGCGATCTGCGAGCAGCGATCCGAACCAGAGCTAGCGGGGCTTGGCTGAGCTGACCGAAGCCATCGGGCGGCGCGTCCCGAGCAAAGATCCCGTGGGCTTCGTTCGCCTGGGGGAGGATGTCGCGCCGCGCGTGCGCGAGCTGGTCGCGTAGTTTCGGTGACGCTGGGAGATGTCGTGTAGGTATGAGGCGATGACTCCGTCCGAGGCCAATAGTGCGGTCCGTCGAGGGGTCGTGTGTCCGCGGGGGCGATTGAGGGTCGTCATGCTGCTTGCTCCAGTTCGAGATCGGTGAGGTCTGAGGGGCGGGTTGCCGGCGCAGACGCGGCCAGCTCCACGTCGGAGCTCGGGCTGCGGGTCCGCAGGAGGGCGAGGGCCAGCGCAATTCCCGTGGCGATCGCGCCCGCGCCGGCGATGAACGCCAGGCGGTAGCCGCCGATCAGCGACGCGGCGAGGCCATGATGAGCGCTGAGCAGTCCCTTGGTGTGGTTGGTGGCGATCGTGCTGAACACCGCCAGCCCGAACGCGCCGCTGATCTGCTGCGCGACGTTGGTTATTCCCGACCCCAGACCCGCATCGGCGGCGGGAACGTCGGCCATGGCGATCGTCAGGAGCGGCATGAACGCATTACCGATCCCGAACCCGATCGCGAAGCAGGCCAGGAAGATCGTCGGGAAGAACGCGGTGTGTGGGCCGACCGTGGCGAACAGCAGCAGCCCGATGACGGCGGTGGCCATCCCGCCCGTCAGGACGGGGAGGGGGCCGAATCGGGCCACCAGCCGGGCGGTGATCCCCTGCGAGAGGATGGCCACGGTGATCGTCCAGGGCAGGAACGCCGCGCCCGTCTGCAGGGCGTCATAGTGGCGGACGTGCTCCAGGTAGAGCGTCGCGAGGAAGAACGTGGAGTACATCCCGGTGACGAGGATCCCTCGGACGAGGCTGGCGTTGACGAGTCCGCGTAGGCGGAGGATGCGCAGCGGCATGATCGGGTTCTCGATCCGGGCCTCCAGGATGAGGAAGGCGGCCATCAGCGCTGCGGCCAGTGCGCCGAACCCGAGGACGCGCGAGGAGATCCAGCCATGCGCCGTCGCCTCGACGATCGCGTAGATGGCGCTCATCAGCGAGGTCGTGACGAGCAGAGAGCCGAGCCAGTCCACGCCATGACCCAGGCCCAGGCCCTTGTCGCCAGGGATCAGCGCTTGACCCAGGGCGAACGCCGCGGCTCCGATCGGGAGGTTGACGAAGAAGACCCAGTGCCAGCTCAGCGCCTGCGTGAGCAGCCCGCCCGCCAGGAGGCCGAGGGAGCCTCCGGCGACGGATACGAACACGTACGCGCCCATGGCCCGGGCCCGGTCACCGGGCTCGGGGAACTCCGTGACGATGATGGCCAGGATCACCGACGCCTGCGCCGCGGCGCCGATGCCCTGCAGGAAGCGCGCCCCGATCAGGACTCCCTGGCTGGGAGCGATACCGCAGAGCAGCGACGCGAGGGTGAAAATCGTGAGGCCGCCTAGGAACACGCGCTTTCGGCCGGCCAGGTCACCGAGCCGGCCTGCCAGCAGCAGCAAGCTGCCGAACGTGACCAGGAAGGCGTTGACCACCCAGGTCAGGTTTCCTTGGCTGAAATGCAGATCGCGCTGAATGGAGGGCAGCGCCACGTTGACGATCGTTACGTCCAAGACGATCATCAGCTGGGCGAAGCAGACGACGATCAGCGACGCCCACCGGCGCTGAGGTACGAGCTTTGAGACGAGATTCATGGGGCTCCGAGAACTTGTGGTGGCTTTGGTCTGGTGTTAAACTGGAGGGCGCCTCCGAAATAACTGGAGGCATCCTCCGGTAATATACGGAGGCCCCCTCCGTTTGTCAAGCAAAAGTCGTGACGACGATCGACACACCGACCGAGGCGCTGCTGGCGCGGCCCAGGCGCGCAGACGCCCGGCGGAACTACGACAAGGTGCTGGCCGCGGCCCGCGAGGCATTCGCGGAGGGCGGTGAGTCGACCTCGCTCGAAGAGATCGCCCGCCGTGCCGGCGTCGGGATCGGGACGCTGTACCGGCACTTTCCGAACCGACAATCGCTGCTGGAGGCCCTGTACGTCGGTGAGGTCGAGGAGGTGTGTCGCTCGGCCGCGGAGCTCGAGGAGGCAGATCCCTGGGAGGCGCTCAGTCAGTGGTTCGAGCGGCTGATCTCCTACATCGCCACCAAGCGAGCGCTCGTGGACGAACTGCTCAATTACCTCGACCTGGACGCCCCGTTGTTCAAGGTCTGTCGCGCGTCCCTGTTCACCGCGGGCGAGCCCCTTCTGAAGCGCGCACAGGAGGCCGGCGCCGTGCGAGGAGACGTCGAGTTCTCCGAGGTCATGCAGATGATGATGGGAATCCTCAAGATCCCGGCCGAGGACCCGGCGCAGACCAAGCGGCTCCTCCGAATCGCGCTCGACGGGCTCCGCTACAAGCCCGAGGGCTGAGCCCCCGGTCTAGCGCGGCGACGCGCGCTTCGGCCTTGCGGGGCGCAGCTCTCGAGAATTCGACCTGCGCTCGGCGCGAGCTGCGGCTCTCTAGCCAGCTCGCGTGGGGTCGTCGTAGGGGTCGGAGCCCACCTTGCGTCCTTGGGTTGGGTCGTCGTAGGGGTGGGACCCGATCTGCAGTCCCTGAGTGGGATCGTGATAGGGGTCAGAGCCGAGCGTCCGTCCCTGGGTTGGGTCGTCGTATGGGCCGGCTCCGATCTGGCGTCCCTGGGTGGGGTCGTCGTAGGGGTTGGATCCGATCTGACGTCCCTGCGTGGGATCGAAGGACCCAGGGTCGTCCCCTCCGGGCGTCGTCTCCACCTGGGCTGGGTGGAGAGGGAGCGGCTCTTCGGTTTCGTAGTGGTCTGGCTTGAGGGCTGTTGCGGCGGTGGTTGTCATGGTGTTGGTCTCCTTTGGTGGATGGAACAGTTGTAAATCATGTAGACAAAAAAGTCAAGTAACGTGACGTATATCTCAATTCCTTGCTAGAATTGGTTTCGCGATGAGGTCCTACGACGAGTACTGCGCGATCGCGAAATCGCTCGATGTGGTCGGCGACCGCTGGACGCTGTTGATCGTCCGCGAGCTCGCGCAGCGCGGGGCGTGCCGCTACACCGATCTGCGCAACGGCCTGCCTGGAATCGCCAGCAACCTGCTCGCGGAGCGCCTCCGCGAGCTCGAGCACGCCGGCGTCGTTGCCCGCGAGGAGGCGCCGCCGCCGATCGCGACCACCCTCTTCCGCCTCACTCCGCGCGGCGAGGAGCTCACCCCGGTGCTCGACGACCTGACCCGCTGGGGCCTGCCGCTGATGAGCGAGCCGGGCCCCCGCGACGTCGTGCGTAGCCAGTGGCTCGCCGGGGCACTCGAGCTGATGCTCAGCGACCGCCGGCCCGACGCGTCCCCCGCGACCATCGAGGTTCAGACCGGCGATGAGCCGATCGTGATCGAAGCGGGCGACGGCGCGATCCACACCCGGCTGGGCCGAGACGAAAACGCCGACGCGACCATCGCGGGGCCAGCCAGGCCCATCATGGGGCTGCTGCTCGGGTTACTCGAGCTCGCCGATGCCAAGGCCGCCGGAATCAGCTACGAAGGCGAGCCCGCCGTTCTCGAGCGGCTCGGTTCGCAGATCGCGCCGGAGACCGTCGTCACGAACCCGGCTGCTTAATTCAGGCGGCTCGCAGGCGGGCGGCCTGCCGGCCCAACGGTCGACGCTAGGGTGGGCACATGACGGTTCAACGGATGGACAATGTAGGCATCGTCGTCGACGACCTACCGGCGACGATCGAGTTCTTTCGCGAGCTCGGTCTCGAGCTCGAAGGGCAAGCCACCATCGAAGGAGAGTGGGCGGGGCGTGTCACCGGCCTGGGTCACCAGCGCGTCGAGGCCGCCATGATGCGCACGCCGGACGGCCACAGCCGGCTCGAGCTCTCGCGATTTCTCACTCCGCCTACGGTTGCCGACCACCGCAACGCCCCGGTGAACGCTCTCGGCTACCTCCGCGTCATGTTCGCTGTGGACGACATCGACGACACGCTCACCCGGCTCGCCAAGCACGGGGCGCAGCTTGTCAGCAGCGAGGTGGTCCAGTACGAAGACGCGTACCGGCTCTGCTACATACGCGGGCCTGGCGGACTCCTGATCGGGCTCGCCCAAGAACTCCCGTGAGCACGTCCAGCGCAGGGTGTCGGACGACGGCTCGGATGCGCAACGCGCGTTTCGCACGGAATACTTTGAGCGTGTGGCGGTCGCGGGCGATGATCTGGGTGCTCCGCTCTTGCGGACGAAGCTTGTCGTCCCCAGCGCTCCTCGCCTTGTAGTCCGTGAAGCCCTGATCGACGCACTCTCTCGAGGCCTGTCTCGACCGCTTACCCTGGTCTACGGTCCCGCTGGCAGCGGGAAGACGATGCTCGTAGCGCAGTGGGAGGCGTCCGTAAGAGGGGAGCGCCCGGTCGGCTGGCTCTCGTTGGAGGCGGACGACAACGATCCCGCGAGGTTCTGGATGTACGTCGTGGAGGCCCTGCGCTCGGTGGTACCCGGGATCGGGGAAGCCTCGCGCGCGATGCTGCGTGCGCCTGGTCTGAACTTGGTTCAGGAGGCTCTGCCGGGGTTGGTCAACGAGCTCGCGGACGTCCCGGAGCAACTTGTCCTTGTGCTGGACGATTTCCACGCGATCGAAGACGACCGGATTCACGAAGGCATGGCTTGGTTCATCGAGCATCTGCCGACGACGCTCCGCATCGTGATGACGTCACGCGCGGAACCGCCGCTCCGGGTCGGAACGCTGCGCGCGCGGGCCCAGCTCAATGAGATCGACGCTGGGGAGCTGCGCTTCTCACTTTCAGAAGCAGAGGCCATGCTCAATGACGTGCATGGCCTCGACCTGACCCACGATGCTGTCAAGCGCTTGCACGACCGCACCGAGGGCTGGGCGGCCGGCCTTTATCTCGCTGTTCTGTCCATGCGCGCGCGGGAGAACGCCAGCGGCTTCCTCGAGTCCTTCGCTGGCAGCGATCGACGGGTGGTCGACTATCTCGCGGCCGAGGTGCTTGACGAGCGACGCGAGGCGGAGCTGGAGTTCCTGCTTCATACGAGCGTGCTCGACAGGTTCTGTGCAGCTCTGTGCGACGCCGTCGCGGGCGCCCGAGACAGCAGGGCGATGCTTGACCGGATCGAGCGGGTGAACTACTTCCTGATTCCCCTTGATTCGAAGCATCAGTGGTACCGGTACCACCACCTGTTCGGCGAGTTGCTGCGGCACGAGCTTGAGCGCAGGGAGCCGCAGCGCTTGGCAGAGCTCCATGATCGAGCCGGGCGTTGGTTTCTCGATGCCGGGATGGTGTCCGAGGCGATCGGCCACCTGACGGCAGCCGGGGAGCTCGACGCGGCTTCCGAGCTGATTGTCGATCATTGGCTGGCGTTCACGAATGCGGGCCAGCGCGAAACGGTCGCGCGGTGGATGGGCCAGCTCCCTCGCGGCTATATCGTGAGCGACGGCCGCCTGTGTCTTGCCCAGGCGAGAACCGCGCTGACGGTCGGCGAGCGCGACGAGGTCCTGCGGTGGGTGGACCTGGCTATGCAGGCGCCGAAAAACAACCCGGGTGATGACGCCGAGTTGGGGGAGGAGGTGACCGTCGTTCGCGCCGCGGCGTGGCAGCTGCTCGGCGACATGCGCCAGGCCGAGCAGCTGGCTGGCCGACTAGTGCCTCTTGATGGGAGCTCGATCTGGCACTCGCTCGCGGCGTGTCTGTTGGCCACCTCAGCGCGATCGTTCGACTCAGGCGATGACGCCCAGGCGCTGTTCGAAACGGCGTTGAAGCTCGGCAGCGGCTCGCCGAACTTCATCGTGTCGATGATCGCGCTTGGCCGGCTCGCCCTCATCGCTGCCGATCGCGGCGACTGGCGGGGATGCAGCGCCACCGTCGAAGCGGCGTTTGATGTCCTGCGCACAAATGGTCTGGAGGAGTATTGGATCTGCAGCTCGGCGCACATCGCGCGGGGGCGGCTGTTCCGCCACGACCGGCGGCCGACGGAGGCCGGGGCCGAGCTGGAGCGCGCGGTCAGCCTCGCCCGCAGAGGCGCTGGCCTGGTCGAGTGGTCGTACGCCTTGACGACGCTCGCCGAGCTGCGCTACGAGCTGGGCGATCGCCGTGCGGCACGCGAGCTGGTGCACGAGGCGCGGGACCTGCTCTCGCGCGCCCCCGAGCCCGGCACGCTCGTGCCGCGAATCGTCGAGAGGTTGGAGAGCGCGCTGCGACTCGTCGTCGATCTGTCCGGTCCGAGACCGGTCGTGACCGACGAGCTGACAGCGCGCGAGCAGACCGTGCTGGGCCTTCTCCCAACGGGCCTATCCGCCAGGGAGATCGCAGACGAGCTGGGCATCTCTCGCGACACCGTCAGGACACACACCAAGCGCATCTATCAAAAGCTTGGTGTATCGAGCAGACGGAGCGCCGTCGCGCGAGGCCGGGACCTGGGACTGCTCTAGCCGCGCATCGTCCGCCACTCCGAGGTGGCCGTGGGCGTGCCGGCCTCATACCGGGGTGACTTTGATCGGGGTGATGTCAGCTCACCCCAGGCGGTCACATCCTCATGGCCTGTCACGAAACGACGCTCGAAGGAGTCGAGCCGAAGCCATGCAAGCCACTGACCGTCTTGAGATGTCCACCAACGTGGGTCCAGCGCTTGAGCGCAACCGCGTTTTCGCCGCCCAACGCGGGCACGAAGGCGCGGTGGTGTTTCCCAGGCTAGGCCTGTTCGTGATCACGTGCTTGGACCCGCGCGTCGACCCTGCCCACTTCCTCGGCCTCTCCCTGGGCGATGCGGTCGTTGTCCGCAACGTGGGCGGTCGGGTGACTGCCGAGGTGATCAACGACGTAGCGTTCCTCGGCCAGATCGCCGAGAACGTGCTGCCGGACGGGCCGCTTTTCGAGGTCGCGATCGTCCACCACACACAGTGCGGAAGCGGCGCGTTCGCCGATGCGACGTTCCGTCGCCGCTACGCCGAGCGCACCGGGGCCGACGAGACAAGCCTGCGGGAGCACGCGATTCTCGACCCGGCCGCGACCGTAAAGCGCGATGTTGAGCGCCTCCGCGGGGATCGTGCGATCCCGCAGCGGGTGACCGTGTCCGGCCACGTCTATGACGTCGTCACGGGCTTGGTGGAAACGGTCGTGCCCTCATCGGCAGATGCGACAGAGAGAGGGACGGCATAGCCATGTTCGAAAAGCTTGCGACATTCGCCTACTCCAATCGACGTCGCGTGCTGGCGGTCGTGGTGATCGGTGCGGCGATCGCCGCGGTAATCGGTGCCGGTGTTTCGAGCCATCTGAGTCCGTACGGCGCCGATGACCCCGCCACGCAGAGTGCCCAAGCCAAGGACCGCTTCCAGGCTGCGGCCGGGCGCCAGATCGATCCCGGCGTGGTCGCGCTCGTGTCGAGCGCTGACGTGCGCACCCCGGCCGCCCGCCAGCGAGTGGAGGGCGTCGCGGCGGAGCTCGGGGCGCAGCCTGATATGGCGAGCGTTCAGAGCTTCTACACGACGCACGACCCCGCGATGGTCTCTCGCGACGGCCGCTCCACGTACGTGGTTGCGTATTTCAAGCCGTTGTCGGACAAGCGCGTATCCGACGACGCCAAGCTGATCCAGAGTCGGTTCTCCTCCCAGCACGACGTGAAGTTGGGTGGCAGCGCGATTGCCGACGCTCAGGTGAACACGCAGGTCAGCAGCGACCTGGCGCGCGCCGAGCTGCTCGCGTTCCCGTTCATCTTCTTGCTCTCGCTCCTCTTCTTCCGGTCGCTCGTCGCCGGAATGCTGCCGCCGCTGCTCGGTGGACTGGCGATTCTCGGCACGTTCTTCCTCCTGCGGGTCGTCTCCACGTTCGCGGACCTGTCGGTGTTCGCGCTGAACCTGACGACCGGACTGGGACTCGGTCTGGCGATCGACTACAGCCTGTTCATCGTCTCGCGCTACCGCGAGGAGGCCACCCTCGATGGGTATGGGCCCGAGGCCCTGCGGCGCACGCTTCAGACCGCCGGACGCACAGTGCTGTTCAGCTCGGTCACGGTCGCGGCGGCAGTTGCATCGCTGACGATCTTCCCGCAGCGGTTTTTGTACTCGATGGGGATCGCGGGCGCGATCACTGCACTGCTCGCCTGCGTACTCGCTCTGACGGTACTGCCGGCGCTGCTGGCGCTGCTCGGCCCGCGCGTCAATGCGTTCTCGCCCCGGCGGCTGCGTCGCGCCGCCGAACGCGACGCGCGCCCCGCGCGTAGCGGCCCCTGGTACCGCCTCGCGCGGTTCGTCACCAGACGGCCGGCGCAGGTCGCAGTCGCGAGCGCCGCGGTGCTCATCGCGCTCGGTATCCCCTTCACGCAGATCCGGTTCATCTCTGCCGACGAGCGGGTGCTGCCCGCGAGCGCGAGCGCCCACCAGGTTCACGATGCGCTCGACACGCAATTCCCGCCCAACCGCACGACTCCGCTCGAGGTGGTCGTCGGCGCCCGCGCGTCTTCACCGGACGTTCACGCGCTCGCCGAGCGGATTGGCCGCCTGCCGGACGTATCGGCGGTCGCGCCCGCCCAGCCGGCAGGCCGCGAGACATCAGTGCTGCAAGTTGCGCCGGCCCACGCTCCGCTGAGCAGCGCGACCAAGCAGCTGGTGCGCGACGTGCGCGCGATGCATACGACGTACTACCTGGGCGTCGCCGGCCAGACGGCGTCGTACCTCGATCTCGAGCACAGCCTGGGCTCTCACCTTCCCGCCGTGCTGGCCGTCGTCGTCGTCGCCACACTCCTTGTCCTGTTCCTGATGACCGGCTCGGTCGTGCTGCCGATCAAGGCCGTCTTGATGAACACGCTCAGCCTGAGCGCGGTGATCGGGATCCTCGTGCTGATCTTCCAGGACGGCAACCTCCAGGGCCTGCTGGGCTACCACAGTCTCGGCGCGCTCGATGCCACCCAGCCGATCCTGCTGTTCGCGATGGGCTTCGGGCTTGCGACCGACTACGGGGTATTCCTGCTGGCGCGGATCAAGGAGGCACACGACGCGGGCGCACCGAACGCGGAGGCCGTCGCACTGGGCCTCGAACGGACCGGGCGGATCGTCACCGCTGCGGCACTGCTGTTCGCGGTCGCCGTCGGGGCGTTCGCTACTTCATCGATCGTATTCATCAAGGAGCTCGGAATCGGCACCGCGCTGGCCGTTCTGCTCGACGCCTCGATCGTCCGCGCGCTGCTCGTACCGTCGCTGATGGAGCTCCTGGGATCGGCCAACTGGTGGGCGCCCCGCCCGCTGAGGCGGCTGCACGAACGGATCGCGCTCCGCGAAGGCGCGCCACAGGCGGCGTGACCACCGATGCCAACGCGGGTGATTGAAAGGAGCGGGGACGGTTCGACTACGACGCCAGCCGCCGAAGCGGCATAGCGACCATCACCCCACGGAGAAGCACCGCGGGGACGGCAGCAGGCTTTCTGCAGCTGAGGACGCCGAGCGCGTGCTGCGTGGCCACGCTGGCTGTCGCTCGCCGAGCGCCGCCGACAATCAGCGGCCTGCAATGCGCAGATAGCCCCTGCAAAGGGCCACAAACCCCGATGCCGGAGGAGGGACTCGAACCCCCGACACGCGGATTATGATTCCGCTGCTCTAACCGACTGAGCTACTCCGGCGCAGCGGCGAGTCTAGCGTCGGCCGAGTGCTGTTCGCGGGCCCCGAGGGCGCCGGACGACGCCGCTTAACTCCTCGGCGCGGACGCCAGCAGCTCGTCGAGATCCAGCGGCGCGTCGATCGCCGGAGCATCCTCGCCGTCGTAGCGCGGCCACTCCTCGAACGGCCGGTCCCAGGCGAGTTCGAGGTCGTTTCCATCCGGGTCACTGAGATAGACCGCGAGATGCGTGCCGTGATCCGTCAGCTGACGAAGCGGCCAAGCCGCGTCGACGAGGCGCTGGACGGTCTCGGCCAGCCGCTCGCGGGAGGAGAAATTGAGAGCCACGTGGTGCAGCCCCGTGACACCGTCCGGCTGCGGTCCGCCCCCGCCGGACTTCCAGGTGTTGAACCCCAGGTGGTGGTGGTAGCCGCCCGCCGAGACGAACAGGATGTCGCCGGTCGTCCCCCAGCCGGGCACGTCGCGGGCCTCGAACACCACGTCGAACCCCATCGTGCCCACGTAGAAATCCCGCACCCGGTCGATATCCGCGGTCCGCAGGTGCACGTGGCCCACCCGCACCTCGGGGTCGATCGGGCGCTGCGCACGCTGCATCGGTTCCACAGGTCCCTGCGGCCCGCTCACGATCCCGCCTTCAGCACCCGCAGCGGGATCTGAGACGGATCTGATGTGAGGAAGCCGCCCTCGACCGTCTCGACGGGAGCACCTGCGCCCTCGACGCGGGCCCGTACCGAGGCGACGTCTTCGTCGGACTCGAGCTCGATCGTCCAGTGCCGCAGACCCACCACGCCGCCCGGCTGCGGCGGGATGCCCTGGCCGAGCCAGGTGTTGAAACCCAGGTGGTGGTGGTAGCCGCCGGCGCTGACGAACGCGGCGGTCGGCAGCAGCGCCCAGACGTCGAAGCCCACGGTGTCGCGGTAGAACTCGAGTCCGCGGTCGATCGAGCCGACGTGCAAATGCACGTGGCCGACCCGCAATCCCGGAGCAACGTGGTCGCCCGGTGCCTCGCCCTCGACGCTCGACAGCAGGCTCTCGAAATCAAGCGGCTGCGGCCCACCGCGCGAGAACTCCTCCCCCGGCGCGGGCCACAGCTCGCGCGGCCGGTCTGCCGCCAGCTCGATTCCGAGCCCGTCGCCGTCGGGGAGATAGATCGCCTCGTGCGTGCCGTGGTCCGACGCGCCCTGAATCGGCGTCCTGGTCGCGCCGAGCCTGAGGGCGGCACGCGCCAGGTCCTCGCGCGAGGGGTACAGCAGCGCATAGTGGTACAGGCCGGCATGGCGACCGGGCCGGGCGGCAGCCGGGTCCTCGGTCAGCACGAGGACCGTAGTCGTGCCGTCGCCCAACCGGGCGACCGGGGGTTGAAGCTCGTGAACCCTCAGCCCCAGCGCCGACTGATACCAGCCCACGGCACGGTCGAGATCGCTGACCGTCAGGCTGACTTCGCCCATGCGGAGCGTCGCCGGAAGCGACACCGCGCTCTGCTGATTGGTTTGGACAACGCTCGTCATATCCACAATCACGAGTATAGTTGATTAGTCAAGTATTGCTCGGGTGGGCCTGGACGGGGTGGGCCTGGACGGGGTGGGCCTGGACGGGGTGGGACTGGACTCTCGAACGCGGCCCGGGCCCGACCACTCCAACGTGTTCTGGAGCGCAATTCGCCTCCCGCCGTGGCTGTTTTGCGCTCTCGAACAGGACTAGCGTGTTCGCGAGCGCACTCCAAAGGAAGCGAGGGCCGGTTTGCGCTCTGGAACAGGCCGCTCGGCGAACGCGGGCCGTCAACACAACCGCCAGCGACGCCAATCGCCCCTGACCCCGCCCCATAAGATCACGGCAGTGCCCGACCTGACCCCCTCGGTACAGACCGTCGTCCACCGCTGCCTGGCCGTCAAGCCGGATGAGGACGTGCTGGTGGTCGTGGATGAGGGCACCCGCAGGATCGGCGAGGCGCTCAGGCAGGAGGCAGCGACCGCCGGGGCCGACGCCGTCCTGGCGGTCATGGACCCCCGAGAGATGGACGGCAACGAGCCTCCACCACCGATAGCGGCAGCCCTCGGCGCCTGCGAGGTCTTCATCGCTCCGACGACCAGGTCGCTCAGCCACACGACAGCTCGCAAGCGCGCGAGCGACGCGGGCGCCCGCGGCGCGACGATGCCGGGGGTCACCGAGGACATGCTCGCGCGCGTGATGGCGGTCGACTTCGACCTCATGGCGGCTCGGTCGCGGGCGGTGGCCGCGCTACTGGACTCCGCCGACACGGCGCACTTCAGCTGCGCCCGAGGCTCCAACCTCACGCTCGATCTCTCCGGCCGCCACGGGATCGCCGACGACGGCGATCTGAGCGCCCGGGGAGCGTTCGGCAACCTGCCGTGTGGTGAGGGCTTCATCGCTCCCCTGAGCGGGGAGGGCCGGGTCGTCGCCTCGAGCATTGGTCCGCTGGGGATCAGCGACGAGCCTGTGACCCTCACGGTCAGCGACGGTCACCTCGTCACGGCGGAAGGCGGACTCGGCCCCCAGTGGCTGAAGCTGCTGGACGTCCACGGAGAACCGGGCCGCAACCTGGCGGAGCTGGGAGTGGGCACCAACGACCGCGCACAGCTCACCGGGCTGGTGCTGGAGGACGAGAAGATCCTGGGGACCGTCCACGTCGCGTTCGGGGCGAGCGCCGGGATCGGCGGGACCGTCGCCGTCCCCATTCACCTGGACGTAGTGGTGCTCGACCCGAGCCTCGAGATCGACGGCAAGCCGGTGCTGAAGGACGGCACGTTCGTGCTCGAGACGGGCTGAGGTCGCGAAGATGACCCTGCTGGCGGTGCCGAACTTCTCCGAGGGGCGCGACGACGGAGCGATCGCGGGAATCGCCGAAGCCTTCTCGGGCAACGGCGTACAGCTGCTCGACATCCACTCGGATCCCGACCACCACCGCAGCGTCTTCAGTGTTGCCGGAGAGCCGGGAGCGCTCGCTCAAGCAGTGCTGAACGGGGCCCGGGAAGCCGTGAAGCACATCGACATAAAGGCCCACTCCGGTCAGCACCCGCGCGTGGGAGCGATCGACGTCGCCCCGATCATTTACCTGGATGGCTCCGACCGCGGCGCGGCCTGCGCCGAGGCGCTGGTGCTCGCAGACCTGCTGGGCGAGGAGCTCGAGCTACCCGTATTCCTGTACGGATCGCTCGCCCAAGGCCGCACCCGCGCCGAGCTGCGCCGCGGAGGCCCGGCGGAGCTGCAGAACAGGATCCGGTCCGGAGAGCTCGCGCCCGATTTCGGTCCCCAAAAGCTCCACCCAACCGCGGGCGCGGCGCTGGTTGCCGCCCGTCCACCGCTGGTGGCGTTCAACCTCGAGCTGGCGCCGCCCGCCACGCTCGAGCAGGCCAAAGAGATCGCCGGTGCCATCCGGGAGGGAGGGCCCGAGGGCATCCCCGGTGTGCGAGCGATCGGGCTGTGGCTAGACGACCGTGGCGTCGCGCAGGTGTCGACCAATGTCGAGGAGCAGCCCCGTATACCGCTCAAGGACGTAGTCGCGGCCGTCGCCCGCCGGGCCCCGATCGCCGAGACGGAGCTAGTGGGGCTGGCTCCCCGAGACGCCCTCGAGGGATTTCCGGTCGACGTTCCCCTCCGGAACAAGCGAACGATTGAAGACGCGCTTCAGAACGCGCACTAAAGTCCCTTACGCAATGGCTCAGACCAAGCGCAAGCGCCGCAGCAAGCACCGGGGAACGCCCGCCGGAACGGTCGAGGCCCGGGGTCGCACCTCCCGGCCGCCCTCGCCCCAGGAGCGCAAGAAGCAGGCACGCGCCCAGGCCCGCGAGAAGCGCCTCAACCAGCGGCCCTCGTGGAAGACGTCGTTGACACGGGCCGGGTTCGCCGCCGGATTGCTGTTCCTGTTCCTGGTGCTGACGGCGAAGGGGAAGAACAGGGTCGAGGTGGCGCTGCTGTTCACGGTGATCGCGCTCGCGATCTACATCCCGGCGGGTTACTACATCGAGCTGTTCCTATGGAAGCGGCGACAGCGGCGCAAAGAGCTGGGCGAATGATCGACGTCCGCATGTTCACCGTCGGCCCCGTGCAGGAGAACTGCTTCGTGGTGCGCGAGAAGGGCTCAGAGCGGGGGGTGATGGTGGACCCCGGCGAGGAGGCAGACCGGCTCCTGGAGGCGCTCGACGCGCTCGAGGTCAAGGCGCTCGACGCCATCCTCCTGACCCACACCCACTTCGACCACATCGGCGCGGTGGCGCCGGTGGCCAAGGCGACGGGCGCACCGGTGTACTGCCCCGAGCTCGAAAGGCAGGTCCTGGCCAACATCATGGACTACGTCCCCTGGCCAGGCTTCGGCCCGTTTGAGAGCTACGAGGCAGACCACACCGTCTCCGGGGGAGAGAAGCTCGACCTGGCGGGGCTCGAATTCGACGTGCTGTTCACCCCAGGCCACAGCCCCGGCCACGTGACCTACGCGCTCCCGCAAGGCCAGTCCCTGTTCTCCGGCGACGTGCTGTTCCAGGGATCGGTGGGCCGGGTCGATCTTCCTGGCGGTGACTGGCCGACGCTGCTTGAGTCGATCGAGACCCTCGTCGACCGCTATCCGGACGAGACGGCGGTGTATCCCGGCCACATGGGGGTGACGACGCTCGGTCGCGAGCGCGCCACCAACCCCTTCCTGCACGAGCTCTCAGCGAACCGGTGATCCGCGCTCCCCGTGGCACGTTCGACGTGCTTCCCGAGGACGCTGCCCGGCGACGCACGCTGGAGGCCCACGCCGAGCGAATCTTGGGCGCCGCCGGCTATAAGAAAATCGAGACGCCGACGTTCGAGGCCACCGAGCTGTTCGCCCGCGGCGTGGGGGAGGCCACCGACATCGTCCGCAAGGAGATGTACACGTTTGACGACGGCGGCGGCCGGTCGCTGACGCTCCGGCCGGAGGGAACGGCGCCCGTGTGCCGGGCCTACATCGAGCACGGGATGCACAAGCTTCCGCAGCCGGTCAAGCTCTGGTATCTGTCGAGCTTCTTCCGCGCCGAGGCTCCGCAGAAGGGCCGCTACCGGCAGTTCTGGCAGGTGGGAGCCGAGGCCATCGGGTCGGCGGCCCCCGAAACCGACGCCGAGCTGATCGTGCTGCTGGCCGACCTGCTCGACGCGGTCGGTGCCCAGGGGGTGAAGCTCCGACTGTCGAGCCTCGGCACGCCCGAGACCCGGGCCGAGTACCGAGAAGAGCTCAAGGGCTATCTACACGAGCACGAGGACCAGCTGAGCGAGGAGGTGCGCGAGCGCATAGACCAGAACCCGCTGCGGGCATTCGACGCCTCGGACCGGGGGACACGAGAGGTGATGCGCGACGCTCCCGTGCTGCTCGACCGCCTCGACCAACCCGACGCCGCGCACTTCGCCCAGGTGCGCGAACTGCTCGACACCGCCGGTCTCAAGTACGAGATCGATCCCACGCTCGTCCGAGGGCTCGACTACTACACGCGCACGGTGTTCGAGTTCGAATCGGCGGTCCTCGGCGCCCAGTCGGGGGTCGGAGGGGGCGGGCGCTACGACGCGTTGATCGAGCAGCTGGAGGGCCAGGCCACGCCCGCCTGCGGCTTTGCTGCCGGAGTGGAGCGGATGCTGCTGGCCGCGGGCGAGCCGGAACCCCGGCCCGAGCAGGTGGACCTGTTCATCGCGTTGGCCAAACCCGACGGCGCCGGCACGGGGTTCGAGCTCAGTCGCGCTGCCCGCCGCGCTGGGCTCAGCGCTCAGCTCGAGCTGGCGGGCCGGTCGCTGAAGGGTCAGCTCAAGCACGCCGACCGGATCGGCGCGCGCTACGTCGCGATCGTCGGCGACAACGGCAACGTCAGCCTGAGGGACATGAGCTCGGGCCGGCAGATGGAGCTCGACGCGGCTGACGTCGTGCAGGCGGTCAGCAGGCCGTGAAGCTCCCTCCTCGACCCAATACCTACCGCGATGCATGGTGCGGTCAGCTCACGGCCGAGCGCGCCGATACGACGGCGCGCGTCGCGGGCTGGGTTCACCGCCGCCGCGACCACGGCGGGCTCATCTTCATCGACCTTCGCGACCGCTCGGGCATCGTCCAACTCGTCTTTCACCCCGAGACGGCGCCCGAGGCTCACGCCGAGGCGCACGCCCTGCGCTCCGAGGACGTGCTGAGCGCGTCGGGAACCGTCATGCGCCGCGAGCCCGAGAACGTCAACCCCACCCTCTCCACCGGGGAGATCGAGGTGTCGGTAGCAGAGCTGAACATCCTGGCCGACGCCCAGACGCCGCCTTTCCCGGTCGACGAGGACGTCGCCGTCGACGAGACGCTGCGGCTC
>DAIPIC010000027.1:0-25995 GCA_036771025.1 Solirubrobacteraceae bacterium | reverse complement strand
TGCGCTTCTGGATCGTGGCGGCGGCGTTCGCGGCGATCGGCTTCACGGTGTACCAACTGAGCATCAAGTGAAGCCTCGCCCGCCGCTTCCCGGCGGTCCATACCTGGTTGTGGGCCTTGCCCGCTCGGGCGCCTCGGCCGCGCTCGCGCTCCGCGCCCGCGGGGAGGAGGTGATCGGATGCGATGCGGGCGCGCCGGAGGAACCGGACCTCGCCCAGACTGCGAGAAGGCTTTCGGAGGCGGGCGTCGAAGTCCACCTGGATGCGTCAGGCGACGTCCTTGCCGCCCGCGCCCGGACGCTCATCAAGAGCCCAGGTGTTCCGGGAAACGCGCCAGCGATCAGAGCGGCGCGTGAACGTGGCCTGGCCGTCCTGGGGGAGCTCGAGCTCGCTTGGAGGTTGTTGCCGAACGAGTTCATCGCGGTGACCGGAACAAACGGCAAGACGACCACGACCGAGTGGATCGGACACATCCACCGCGAGGCCGGCGCCCCGGTCGCGGTGGCGGGCAACGTGGGCACGGCTGCGAGCTCACTTGTGGGAAGCCTGGATCCCGAGCACACGGTGGTCTGCGAGGCGTCCTCCTTCCAGCTCGAGGACACAGAGGATTTCTCACCCGAGGCCGCCGTCCTGCTCAACCTGGCGCCCGACCATCTCGATCGCCATGCCAGCTACGAGCAGTACGTGGCGGCCAAGCTCAAGGTATTCGCAAACCAGGACCGCGATGACGTGGCGGTGGTGCCCATCGATCTCGGGATCGGCGCGCTTCCGGGTCACGCGCGACGTGTGTCATTCGGTCCGGAGCTCCCTCCGGAGCTCGAACAGCGGCTCGCGCTTGACGACATCTCCTTGCCGGGAGGGCACAACCGGCAGAACGCGATGGCCGCCGCGGCGGTGTGCCTCGTCCGAGGACTGGATCCCGAAGCCGTCGCCTGCGGCTTGCGCACGTTCAGGGGCGTCGCCCACAGGCTCGAGCTGGTCGCGGTCCGTGATGGTGTCTCGTACGTCAACGACTCCAAGGCGACGAACGTGGCCTCGACCATGGTCGCGCTGCGGGCATACCGGGACGGGATCCACCTCATCGCCGGCGGGCGCGGCAAGCGGCAGGACTTCGCGCCCCTGGCGCCACTGGTCGCCGAGCGCTGCCGGGCCGCGTACCTGATCGGTGAGGCGGCAGGGGAGCTGGCGGGCGCGCTGAAGGACACAGGCGTGCGTCTGCACGCCATGGACGAGCTCGAAGAGGCGCTCTCTATCGCCCGGGCCGCCGCCCGGCCCGGAGATGTGGTGCTGTTTTCGCCGGCCTGCGCCAGCTACGACCAGTACCGGGATTTCGAGGCCCGGGGCGAGCATTTTCGCTCCCTGGCGGAGGGCGCCTGATGGCGAGCGCGGCGGCCGCCCGCGACGGTCGGCCGACGCCCAGGGGCGCCCCCTTCACGCGCCGCCAGACGGCCAAGCCCCACACCCGCCGCGTAGCTCCTCCGCTCGAGCACCGGATCCTCGTCACGGCCACGCTGTGCCTACTGGCCTTCGGCGCCGTGATGGTCTACAGCGCCTCCTCGCCGTCCGGGGTCATCGCTGGCAGCGGGCTCGGGGCCGGAGAATTCGTTCGCTACCTCATTTTCAGCGGGCTAGGCCTCGTCGGCATGCAGGTCATGGCCCGCGGCGGCTTGCGTCTGCTGAACCCCCGCGTGGTCAGGCTCATGCTGATCGCCTCGGTGGCGCTCTTGCTGCTCGTCCTGGCGCCGGGTTTCGGGATCAACGTCAACGGTGCCAGGCGCTGGTTCGCGGCCGGGCCGATCCAGTTTCAGCCATCTGAGCTGCTGAAGCTCTCGCTGGTTCTTTACGTAGCGCACTTCCTGGCCAAGAACCCCAAGCGGGTCGCGCTTCGCGGGCGCCACACCCGCCTGATCCCGCTGATAACGCCGATCGCCGTGGCCGCCGGTCCCGGATGTCTGTTGATCATGGTCGAGCCCGATATGGGCACGACCCTCGTGATCGTCTTCACGATCGCCGCCTTGCTGGTCGCCGCCGGCGTGCCGCTGCGGCAGCTGGCCCTGTTGGGCGCGGTGGCCGCGGGGATCGTGATCCTGTTCATCCTTGCCCAGCCCTACCAGCGGGCGCGCCTGACGTCGTTCCTGCACCCGTGGGCGTCGAAGTCGACGGCCGGGTTTCAGGCCGTCCAGGGACAGATCGCGCTCGGCTCGGGCGGCCTGTTCGGGGTGGGGCTCGGCCGCTCGGTTCAGAAGGTCTTCTACCTGCCCGAGGCTCAGACCGACTTCATCCTGGCCGTGGTGGGCGAGGAGCTGGGTGTGATGGGGATCGGCCTGGTCGTCGTCATGTACGGCATGATCGGCTACGCCGGCCTGCGCACGGCGCGCCGGGCGGCGGACCGGTATGCCAAGCTCCTCGCGACGGGACTGAGCTCGCTGATCCTGTGCCAGGGAATCCTCAACATCTTCGTGGTGCTCGGCATTGCGCCCCTCACGGGGGTGCCGCTGCCGTTCATCTCCTACGCCCCGACGAACCTGTGCGTGCTGCTCGCCGCCGTCGGATTGCTCCTGGCAATCTCGCGGCCGACGGCCAGACGGCTTCAGGCGGTCGAGGCGCCGCCGGGTGACGCCGCCGCGGATCGTGATCGCCGCCGGCGGGACCGCGGGACACGTCGTGCCGGCGCTCGCCGTCGCCGACGCGCTGAGAACTGAGGGGGCGCACGTCGCGTTCGTGGGCGGCGAGCGGGCCGAGGCCGAGCTCGTCCCGGCCGCGGGCTACGAGCTGCACGGTCTGGATGTGGCTCCGCTACCCCGCCGCCGACCGGTCGCCGCCGCCAGGGCTGCATTGACCGACGCCCGCGCGGTGCTGGCCGCCGCTGCGCTGCTGCGAGCGATCGGCGCCGACGCCGCGGTGGGGGCCGGGGGCTACGTGGCGGCGCCGCTCGGGCTGGCCGCGACGCTCAGGCGGGTGCCGCTCCTGCTCATGGAGGCGGACAGCCACCTGGGGCTGGCCAATCGGATGCTCGCGCCGCTGGCCCGTCGTGTGTTCCTGGCGTTTCCAATCGACGGACGGGCTGGAGACCGCTACCTGCTCACGGGTCGCCCGGTCCCGCCGCCCGCCACCGATCGCGACGCGGCTCGGGCCAGGTTCGGCATAGCTCCCGGTGAGACCTGTGTGCTGGTCTTCGGGGGCTCCCTGGGGGCCCGCTCGATCAACCGGGCGGCCGTCGATGCCTTCGCGGGCGCGAGGTTTCGCGTGCTGCACGCGGCGGGACACCGCGACATGCCCGACCTGCGCTCGCCCGGTCCCCACTACGACCTGCGCGCATACATCGAGAATTTCGGGGAGGCGCTGGTGGCCAGCGACCTGGTGGTGTCCCGCGCCGGGGGATCGATCTTTGAGATCGCGGCCCACGGCCGCCCCGCGGTGCTGATCCCGTATCCCTACGCCACAGCTGACCATCAGACCCAGAACGCCCGCTGGATGGAGCAGGCCGGCGCGGCGGTGGTGGTGCCCGACGCCGAGCTCACGCCGGCCCGGCTGGCACAGGAGGTCGGGGGGCTGTTGGCGGACCGGGCTCGTCTGGCCTCGATGGCGCGGGCCTCGGCCTCCCTGGCACGACCCGACGCGGCGCGGACGATCGCCTCCGAAGTGCTGGCGGTCGCGCGCCGAGGGACGTGACGCCCGTCCAAGCGCCCCCGGGCGCCGCCCGAGACGACTGGTCCTGGCGTCGGCTTCACTTTGTCGGCATCGGCGGGGCGGGAATGAGCGGCCTGGCCCTGGTCGCGAAGGCGCTGGGCGCTGAGGTCACCGGCTCTGACCGCGCGGCGTCTTCATACACCGAGCTCCTGCGCGGGCACCAGATCGAGGCCGCCATCGGCCACGCGGCGGACAACGTACCGGCCGGCGCGGAGGTGGTCTACTCGACTGCCGTCCCGGCGGACAACCCCGAGCGGGTCGCTGCGGGCGGAAACGAACTGCACCGGGCCGATCTGCTAGCCGAGATCGCCGCGCTACGCCGCTGCCTGGCGGTGACCGGCACCCACGGCAAGACGACCACCGCGGGAATGCTGGTGCAGGCCCTGGCCGGGGCGGGGCTCGATCCGGCGTACGTGATCGGGGGTGAGCTGCGCAGCACGGGAATGAATGCCGGCTGGGGGGCGGGGGAGTGGATCGTGGTCGAAGCCGACGAGTCCGATCGCTCGCTGCTCAAGCTCGATCCGGAGATAGCGTTGCTGACCAGCGCCGAGCTCGACCATCACTCCACGTACGCCTCGACACTCGAGCTCGAGGACACCCTGCGGGAGTTCATGGGCCGAGCCAACCTCGCGGTCGCGTGGGACCGTCCGGCGATCCTTCGCCTGTGTCCCCCGGGCACCATTCCCTACGACGTCCCCGAACCGATGCTGTCCGAGCGGGGGTCCACGTTCCGCTGGAGAGGGATCGAGGTCGCTCTCCGGGTACCGGGCGCTCACAACGCGGTCAACGCGGCGGGAGCGCTGGAGGCCGCGGTGCTCGCGGGGGCGGATCCCGCGGCCGCGGCCTCCGCCCTGCACGAGTTCGCCGGAGCCCGTCGCCGTTTCGAGCTGCTTGGGAGCTCGCGGGCAGGCGCGGCGCTGTACGACGACTACGCCCATCACCCGACCGAGGTCGCCGCGGCTATCGCCGCCGGCCGTACGCTTCACCCGACTCGGCTGGTGGCCGTCTTCCAGCCGCACCTCTATTCCCGGACTGCCGCGCTGGCCAGCGACTTTGGGCGCGCCCTGGCAACTGCCGACGCCGCCGTGGTGCTGGACGTCTACCCCGCACGCGAGCGCCCGGAGCAGTTCCCGGGAGTGGACGGCCGGCTGGTCGCCGCGGCGGCGGCCGACGCGGCTCAGGGACGCCGGGTGGCGTGGCTGCCGGGCTTCGACGACGCTCGCGGGTTTCTGGAGGCCAGTCTGCGCGGCGGCGACCTCTGTCTGCTGATGGGAGCGGGCAACATCGACGCCCTAGGGCGGTCGCTCGTCCGGTAGGGGTCGGGCGGCGAGGGTCGAACTCTTTGTTAATGAGTTTCCCGCGGAGAGCGCGCCGGTTGCCGCGGCTCCGTCCGAAGGTGGTGGCGGGGCTGGCCGTCGTCCTGGCGGTACTTGTCGGGGGGTGGCTATGGCTGCGCGATTCCTCGCTCGTGGCGGTCAAGCGCGTCACGGTGACGGGCGTCTACGGGCCAGAGACGTCACAGATTCGCGCCGCGCTCACCGCCGCCGCCCGCCACATGACCACCCTGGACGTGGAGACGTCGAAGTTGCGCCGGGCTGTTTCACGGTATCCCGTGATCAAGGACCTGGACGTCTCCACGCACTTCCCCCATGGCATGACGATCCGGGTCGTGGAGCAGGTCCCGGTTGCGGTGATCGTGACGGCGGGCCATCGGACCGCCGTCGCCGGCGACGGCATTTTGCTGCGCGATGTCCGCCCGTCACCGTCGCTGCCGGCGATCTCCCTGCGCACCCTTCCGGACGGCTCCCGGCTCACGAATAATCAGGCGCTGGCGGCGGTCGCGGTGCTGGGCGCTGCGCCGTACCAGCTGCTGGCGCACGTCGGCGCGGTGTCCACCAATCCGGCCCATGGGGTGGTCGTGCAGCTCCGCCACGGCCCCAGCCTGTACTTCGGCGATCCCACGCTGCTGGGCTCCAAATGGACTGCGGCCGCGGGCGTCCTCGCGGACCCCGGCTCCACGGGCGCCTCCTACATAGACGTCGTCGACCCCGGCAGACCCGCGGCCGGCTCGGCGGGGGGCGACTCCGCTTCGTCGTCGTCCGCGGCGACGGCATCGGTGGGTTCGGGCGCGGGCGCGTCGCCCGCCTCGTCCGCCTCGGCCACGGCCGCCTCCCCGGCCTCGGCCACGGCCGGATCGCCCGCTTCGGCTGCGGCCGGGGCCACGGGGTCGACGGCCTTAAGAGCCGGTGGATCTTCGGCGTCAGGGGCCGCTTCCTCCTCCCCCAACGGCGGCTAACCCTCAACCAAAGGTTGAACCCTTTCCGATCGTAACCCTGCGGTCGTAATCGAGAATTCGGTCATCTGCAACGAACGTTGCGCCGGCGGCCGACCCCATTGACTTGCCGCAGCCCCAGGCGTACCGTGCGAAACTCCGCTAATACGGCAAACCCGCGCAAAGACACTTAACGCTAACTCGAGGGTTGGACGGAACTAATGGAAAGCGGCAGTTACCTCGCAGTCATCAAGGTCGTCGGAGTCGGTGGCGGCGGCACGAACGCGGTCAACCGCATGGTCGACGCCGGGCTGCGAGGGGTGGAATTCATCGCGGCCAACACCGACGCGCAAGCGCTGGCGATGGCCGATGCCGACATCAAGCTGAACATCGGCCACGAGCTCACGCACGGCCTGGGGGCCGGCGCCAATCCCGACGTCGGACGTGGTGCAGCGGCTGAGTCGCGAGACGACATCAAGGAGGCGCTGAAGGGCGCCGATATGGTGTTCGTGACCGCGGGTGAGGGGGGCGGGACCGGCACGGGGGCGGCACCGGTGATCGCCGACATCGCCAAGAACGAGATCGGGGCCCTCACGGTGGGCGTGGTCACGCGGCCGTTCTCTTTCGAGGGGACCCAGCGGGCGCGCCAGGCCCAATCGGGGATTGCGGAGCTTCGGGACCACGTGGACACGCTGATCGTGATCCCGAACGAGAAGCTGCTCTCGATCGTCGAGCGGCGGACGACGATCCTGGACGCCTTCAGGGAAGCCGACAACGTACTTCGCCAGGGCGTGCAGGGAATCACCGACTTGATCACGATCCCCGGCCTGATCAACCTGGACTTCGCCGATGTGCGGACGATCATGCGCGACGCCGGGACTGCGCTGATGGGCATCGGGACGGCGGCCGGCGAGAACCGAGCGGCCGAGGCAGCGAAGATCGCGATCTCCTCGCCGCTGCTCGAGGAGTCGGTCGAGGGGGCGATGGGCATCCTGCTGAACATCACCGGCGGCCATGACCTGGGCCTGTTTGAGGTAAATGAGGCGGCGGAGATCGTCCAGAGCGCCGCCGACGCCAACTCGAACATCATCTTCGGCGCGGTAATCGACGATTCCCTGGGCGACGAGGTCAGGGTCACGGTGATCGCCACAGGCTTCGAGCACGATCGGGTACGTACGGCGCCGGCGCGCCCACGGGCGCGCGCCCAGCGCCAGGACCGCGAGGTATCGATGGACGACCGCCAGCGGTCATCGCTCGAGATCGGCGACGACGAGATCGACATCCCGTCGTTCCTGAAGGACCGTTAGACGGCCCGGACCGCCCGGGCCCAACCGTTGCCGGCGGGCCCGAACGGTTGACGCCGTCAGTAGCTGGTTTCCTCGGCTACTTCGGTAATCGCAGGCCCGAGCTTCGGCGGGAATCGGTCAAGCGCTCCCGATTGCCTGAGACGGTCGAGAACCGCCTTTGCTTCGTCCGCCGAGGAATACTCCACCGATAGGAAGACCTGATTTGGGTTGTCGACCCCGCGGAGGATTCGATGGCCCTTGGCCACGGCCTTGCGGCCGGCGGGATCTGAGTCGAACAGCTCTTTGAACTCGTCGTAGTTGTCGAGCTCGAAGTGCATGAGCATGAAAGCCATGGTGCGCCTCCCGGTCTCGTGGCTCTAGTTGTGGTGGCACTCTAACCGCGCGTGGCTGGCCAGTGGAGCAAGTTCCCGCGCGGCCGCGGGGACCCCGTCCGCTAGCCTGCGGGCGCACATGAGCGGGGAACGCTCAGGCGAAGCCAACGAGCTTGAGCAGCACGGATGGCTGCGACTGCCGTCGCTCGGCAAGGTGCTCGGCGAGCCGCTGGCCGACCTGGCCGCTGCGGCCGCCTTCCTGCGCCGCGTTCTGCCGGAGATCGCGGCGGACCTGGCCGCGATCCGGACTCACGTCGGCTCGATGGATCCCGAGATGGTGGGAATGCATGCTTCGGTCGAGAGGATCGAGGGTCAGATGGGTGATCTCAACGATCGAATCGGGGACCTGGCGCAACGGATGACCGACGTGGAGCGTGCCGTGGCGCGGCTCGAGCCGCACGTGGCTGACGTCAATCTGGCGGTGCGGCCATTCCGGCGGGCGCGGGCTCGCATGCGGCCCGCCCACGGTCAGGAAGTCCCTGAAGCCGGGGATGGCCCGACTGACGGCGATGACGCGCGGGGTGGGGATGAGGTCGAGGAGGGCGGCGGCGCCCCTCGGTTGTAGCCTCCCCCCTCGATGACCCAAGCGGCCGAATCCGTGCTCAAACGGACGCCCCTACACGAGCGGCACACGGCGGCTGGGGCTCGGATGGTGCCGTTCGCCGGGTTCGAGATGCCCGTGCAGTACGCCGGCATCCGGGAGGAGCACGTGGCGGTCAGGCGCTCGGTGGGCGTGTTCGACATCTCCCACATGGGCCAGGTCGAAACCCGGGGACCCGACGCCCTGGCGTACCTCCAGCGCCTGCTCTCGAACGACGTGCGGCGGATCCCGGAGGGCGGCGCCCAATACAGCGTCATGTGCCGGGAGGACGGTGGGGTGCTGGACGACCTGTTCACCTACCGGCTCGCGGATTGCGTCTTTTTGACCGTGACAAACGCCGCCAACCATGAAAAGGACCTGGCGTGGATGCAGGCTCACGCGGAGCCGTTCGATGTCGATGTGATCGACCGGGCCGCCGACTTCGCGATGCTCGCGGTCCAGGGGCCGGACGCGCGCGACGTCGTCAAGAAGCTCTCCGACGGGCAGCTGCCGGGGCGCTTCCACTGCTGCGAGCGGGACGTGGCCGGCGTCCCCGCCCTGGTGTGCGGGACCGGCTACACCGGGGAAGACGGGGTGGAGCTGCTCATCACGCCCACCCGGACAGAGACGGTTTGGGACGCCGCCGTAGAAGCGGGCGCAAAACCCGCCGGGCTCGGGGCGCGCGACACGCTCAGGCTCGAGGCCTGCTTTCACCTGTACGGCAACGACCTGATGGAGGAGCGCGGTCCGATCGAGGCCGGGTTGGGCTGGTGCTGTAAGGAGCAGACGGGCTTCATCGGCTCAGAACGGGTCGCGGAGGACCGCGCGAACGGGACCGCGGAGCGGCTCGCCCCGTTTATGATCGACGGCCCGGGGATCGCGCGCCAGGGCAACCCGGTAGTGGGGGGAGGCGTCGTCACCAGCGGGACCTTCTCGCCCTGCCTGGAGCAGGGAATCGGGATGGCGTACGTTTCCGCCGACAGAGCGCAACAGGGAAAGCGGATCGAGCTTGACGTGCGGGGCACGATCCGTCCTGCCACGATCGCCCAGAAGCCCTTGTACCGAAAGGAACGCTGAACATAAATGCCCGACGCCAGCTATCCCGACGACCTGCTGTACCACTCCGAGCACGACTGGGCACGCGTCGAGGGTGAGCAGGCCACGCTGGGCATCACCTGGTATGCCCAGGACCAGCTCGGCGAAGTCGTGTTCTTCGAGATGCCAGAGATCGGCCGCCAGGTTCGCAAGGACGAGCCCTACGCCGAGGTGGAGTCGGTCAAGGCCGTCTCAGACGTCATCGCGCCGCTGTCGGGGGAGATCGTGGCCGTCAACGACAGCCTGAAGGACACCCCCGAGACCATCAACGAGGACCCCTACGGCGCGGGCTGGCTGGTCAAGATCAAGCTGGCGGACGCTTCCGAGGGAGAGTCGTTGATGAACGCAGAGGCCTACGAGTCGTCGATTCAGTGAGCTCGTACGTCTCCGCCACCGACGCCGACAAGCGGGAGATGCTCGCCGCGATCGGCGTGTCCTCGATCGAGGAGCTATTCGCGGACATCCCCGCCGGCCTCCGCCTAGACCGAGGCCGCCCGCTCGGCGAAGGTCGATCCGAGCAGGAGGTGTACGACGAGCTGCGTGCTCTGGCCGCCCGGAACGCCTCGACAGAGGACGAGCTGTCGTTCCTCGGCGCGGGCATGTACGACCACTACGTGCCGGCCCTGATCGACTCCATCATCGAGCGCTCCGAGTTCCTGACCCCGTACACGCCGTATCAGCCCGAGATCTCGCAGGGCGGCCTGCAGGCCATGTTCGAGTACCAGACGGCCATCTGCGAGCTCACCGGCCTCCCGATCTCAAACGCCTCCGTGTACGAGGGGCCGAGCGCCGTCGCCGCCGCCGGCTACGTGGCGAAGCTGGCCCATGGGAGGGAGCGGTTCATCGTCTCGCGCGGGGTCCACCCCCACTCGCGCGAGACGCTGAGGACGCTGGCCCACGGCTACGGGATTGAGGTTGTGGAGGTCGGGTTGGCGGACGGCCTCACGGAGCTGCCGGAGCTCGATGAGTCCGTGAGCGCGGTCGTCGTCCAGCAGCCGAACTTCCTTGGAGCCGTCGAGGATCTCGAGAAGCTGGCGGCCGCGGCCAAGGAGGTGGGAGCGCTCACCATCTGCGCCTGCGATCCGCTGCCGCTGGCCTTGCTCAAGCCGCCGGGCGAGTGCGGCGTCGACATCGTCGTGGGCGAGGGCCAGACGCTCGGCAACCGGCTCGACTTCGGGGGCCCGTCGTTCGGGTTCTTCGCCGCCAGCGAGGCCCTCATGCGACTGATGCCCGGTCGCATCGCCGGTGAGACCCGAGACGTCGACGGCCGCCGCGGATTCGTCCTCACGCTCCAGACCCGCGAGCAGCACATCCGCCGAGAGCGCGCGACCTCGAACATCTGTACGGCGCAGGCACTGAACGCGCTGGCCGGAGTGGTCTACCTCAGCTGGCTGGGGCGGCGCGGGATCGTGGAGCTCGCCGAGCTGATGCTCCGGCGGACCGCCTACGCGCGCGAGCGCCTAGGAGGCCTGGAGGGCATAAGTGCGCTCCATCAGCAGCCCGTGGTGCGCGAGTTCGCGGTCCGTCTGGACGCGCCTGTCCAGCGAGTGCTGGCGCGCTGCCGATCCGAGGGCATAAATCCCGGCTACCCGCTCGCCCGCGACTACCCGGAGGAGTTCGGGGACGGGCTGCTGGTGGCGATCACGGAGCGCCGCACGAGAGCGGAGATCGACCGCCTGGCCGATGTCATGGGCGCGGCGGTCGCCGCCGAGCGCTCGCCGGTAGGAGCGCGGGTATGAGCACCGGCGGGAGCGCGGGCAGGAACGGACGCTGGTTCACCGCCTCGGCCGATGATGAGCTGACGATCTACGAGCGCTCCAAGGAGGGCCGGCGGGCCTTCGTGCCTCCGGAGCTCGACGTGCCAGAGAAGCCGCTGGACGAGCTTCTGGCACCCGACCTACGTCGCGACGAGCCTCCGCGGCTGCCCGAGGTGTCAGAGCCCGAGATCGTGCGCCATTACAACCGGCTGTCGAAGCGGAACTTCGACCTGGACACGGGCTTCTACCCGCTCGGGTCCTGCACGATGAAGCACAACCCGAAGCTGCATGAGCGGGTGGCGGCGCTTCCGGGGCACGCCAAGCTCCACCCGCTCCAGGACCCGGGCCAAGCCCAGGGAGCGCTGGAGCTGATGTGGCGACTCCAACAGGAGCTGGCCGAGGTCGCGGGCTTGCCCCACGTCTCACTTCAGCCCTCGGCCGGCTCCCACGGCGAGCTGGCAGGGGTCCTGCTGACCCGCGCCTATCACGAGGACCGGGGGGAGCACAGGACAAAGGTGCTCACGCCCGACACGGCCCACGGGACCAACCCCGCGACGGTGACGATGGGCGGCTACGAGGTAGTAAAGGTCGGGACCGACGGGCGCGGCAACGTCGACCTCGACGATCTCCGCGCGAAGGCCAGCGACGAGGTCGCTTGTCTCATGCTCACCAATCCCTCGACGGTGGGGCTGTTCGAGGAGGGGATCCAGGAGATCGCCCACATCGTCCACGGCGTCGGCGCCACCCTCTACTACGACGGCGCCAACCTCAACGCGATCATGGGGATCAGTCGGCCCGGCGACATGGGCTTCGACATCGTGCACTTCAACCTGCACAAATCCTTCACCCAGCCGCACGGAGGCGGCGGGCCGGGCGCCGGGCCGATCGCGGTCTCCGACCGCATCGAGCCGTACCTGCCAAGGCCGCAGGTGGTTCGGCGAGAGCCCGTCGATGGCGACGGTGCCGGTGCCGCCGATGGCGACGGGGCCGCCCCGTTCTACGACCTCGACTACGACCGACCGAAGTCGATCGGCCGCCTGAGGGGCTTTCAGGGCAACTACGGCGTGTTCGTTCGCTCCTACGCCTACATCCGGTCCTTGGGGGCGGTCGGGCTGCGCGAGGTCTCGGAGGTCGCGGTCCTGAACGCCAACTACCTGCTGGCCCGGCTCAAGCGGGAGGGCATCGCGCAGTACCTCCCGGCCGCCTACGACCGGATCTGCATGCATGAGTTCGTCCTCTCCGGAGCCCCGATGAAGCGGGAGCTGCAGATAAAGACCCTCGACCTGGCCAAGCGACTGCTCGACCACGGCGTGCACCCACCCACCGTCTATTTCCCGCTGATCGTCGACGAGGCGCTGCTGGTCGAGCCCACCGAGACAGAGACCAAGGAGACGCTCGACCGGTTCGTGGACGTCATAGCCGACATCCTGCGCGAGGCTGGCGACGATCCCACGATCGCCCAGAACGCCCCTCACAGCACGCCGGTGAGGCGGCTGGACGAGGCGGGGGCCGCGCGGCGGCCCGTCGTCCGCCAGGCGATGTAGGCGACCTGCCGAACCGGGTGGTATGCGCGCGGACGTCCGCGACGCTACCGCGATTCGCCGCTGCGGAACGTCCCGGGACCAGACTGGGGGAAAGTCGAGAAAGGAGTCGCCATGCTTCTAGTACTGGGCGTCGTGCTCTTGCTCATCGCGATCGCCGGTGGTGTGATCGTTCATCCGCTGCTTTTCCTGATTGCGATCCTGGCGCTGGCGGCGTTCTTCGGACGCCGGCACAGCGTCGTGCCCTGAAGCCCCAAGTTGAGATAGAGGCCGGCCCGCCCGCAAGGCGAGGCCGGCCTTTTTTCTAAGTCATCGCCGCCACCAGGCGATGGTGGCGCAGCTCGTCGGGGGGCGACCCGTGGAGGATCCAGCTCCCGTCCTCATGGCGGCTGACCGACCGCGAACGGGACAGCTTGCCCATTGCGCTCGTGACCGACGGGCGGTGCGCCCCCACCAGATCGGCAAGACGCTGGTGAGAGAGCGGCAGGTCCACCGCTATGCCGTCCGGCCGGACTCGTCCCCAGCGCTCCGCCAAATGCCAGAGGGTGAGAAGCAAGCGGTCGTCAACATGCGGATGATGGGCGATTGCCAGTGACACCGCCAGGGAGTGTGCTCTGCGGGTCCCGCGGGCGAAGAGCTCCAGGCCCAGCTGCGGCCAGGGATCCATCCTTCGCACCAAGCCGTGGTCGAGCACGGCCAGACGGCTCGGCTCCAGCACCATCCAGCCCACTTCGGCGTGGACGTGGGAGCCGTCCTCGTCCCAGCGCCACGGCCTGAGCACGTCGCCGGCGCCGATCAGCTCGACGCAGCGCCGTCCGAGGACCTCCACATCCCTGGACAAGAGCCCTTCGATGACCAGAAAGCCGCGGTGGTGAGTATCCGGCTCGATTGCCAGGTGGACCTCCCACTCGCCCGGCGATAGCCGCCGCTCTCGGGTGAGAGCCTGGCGCCGGGCTCGGTCGCGCTCGTCGACGTCCAGCAGGTCGGCCAGATCGGCATCGGCATCGATGATGCTGATCAGATCTGTGATCGAACCCACGCCTGCCACCTAATCACATCGGAGGGCCGCGGGGTGCAGGGCGCGGGTAACGAGCGGGCGTCACGGCGCCCCGGCCCGCGTCAGGCACAGGGCGCCGCATCGCGCTCCCAGAGCCGCGGCTTCCTCAACCGGCAGACCGCCGGCCAACCCGAGGGTGAACCCTGCGGCGAACGAGTCGCCGCAGCCGTAGGAGTCGCGGGGCTGGCCTGGAGGGTCAACAGCCGCCCACCGGCCCTCCGACAGGCCCCACCAGCGCCCGCCGGCAGGACCCTCGGTCGCGACCAGGAGCTTCGCCCGGTCGCCCGCGAGCTGGGCCCATCGCAGCTCGTCGCGGTCACAGGCGCTGAACACAATGGCGTCGATCGGCGGTCCGTCGGGTTGACCCAATGACGTGCGGGCGCGAGGCGAGGTGACCAACACCCTGGCCTGCCGCGCACGCTGCAGTGCGACCGAATCTCCGGCCGTCAAGTAAACGCCGTCGGCGGCGGCCAGACGGCCCCAGTCGAGGTCATCCGAGCCCAGCGGGTCAAGCCGCTTGCCGATCGTGATGATCGTTCGCTCGCCTCCGTCCTGGAGCAGGGTCACCGCTCGTCGCGTCGCTTCCGGGCGCCAGGCCACGTGCATTCGCACGCCGCGCTCGGCGAGCTGCTGGGCCGCGGCCCTGCCGGGGCGGTCGTCGCCCAGGGCCGTGTAGAAGTCGACCTCGGCGCCCAGCTCGGCGAGCACGCCGGCAACGACGCCGCCGCCACCCGCGGCCCGGCTGAAGGCGCCGCTGGCGTGGATCACCTCGCCCGGGCGCGGCAGGTGGGAGACCGGGACGAAGTCGACCCACTCGATGTGACCGACGACTGCCGCGCGCGTCATCTAGGTTTGAGTTTGATGGACGAAGCGATTCAAACGGGCGCCGATGAGATCGCAACCCGTGCCGAGCGGGAGCTCGAGGCGCTGGTGGCCGTGTCCTCGCCGTCCGGCGATATCGAGGGCGCCGACGAGGCGATCGCGGTCTGCGTGGCGCTTCTGCCCGTGGAGGCAGAGGTGGAGCGGGTGCCGTGCTCCACGAAGCGCAGTGCGGCCGACCTCGTGGCCACGATCGCGGGCCGTGGCACGAAGCGGCTGCTCCTGCTGGGGCACATCGACACGGTCATCGGCCATCACGCCCACGCCCCGTTGAAGCATGAGTCCGGCCGGCTGTACGGCCCCGGCGCGGCCGACATGAAGGGTGGAGTGGTGCTGGCGCTCGGCGTCGCTCGCGTGCTAGCGGGGTGGCCCGAGCTCTTCTCAGAGCTCTCGGTGCTCCTGGTCACCGACGAGGAGTGGCGGACGGCCGACTTTCGCCACGTCCAGCGCTTCGCCGGCTACGACGCTTGTCTCTGCTTCGAGGCCGGAGAGCTGGGAGCAGACGGCAGAGAGGGAGTGGTCGTGAAGCGCAAGGCGGCTGGGACGCTGCGGGTCAAGGCGGCGGGGCGGGCCGCGCACTCGGGCAGTGCCCCCGATCAGGGACGGAACGCGCTGCTGGCGCTGGCGGAGGCAGCGCCGGGCATCGCCAGCTTCCACGCTCCGTCCGGTCCCGATCGGCTGAGCGTGGTGCCGACCATCATCCGCTCGGGGGAGGCGTTCAATGTCGTGCCCGCCGCGGGTGAGCTGATCTTCGACATCCGGGCCGACAGCCTGGAGACGTTCGAGCCGGTTCTGGAAGCGGTGCCGACCGAGCTCAGAGGAGTGCAGCTGACGGCCACGTTCGAGCGGCGCTGGCCTGGAATGGATTCCCGCGAGGCCACGAGCGGGCTGTTGGAGCGCGCGAGCGCGCGGCTCGGACGTCAGATCGTAGGAGCCTCCCGCGGCGGCGCCAGCGACGCCAGCCACTTCGCTCCGCTGATACCGCTCACGGTCGATGGCCTGGGCCCCAGGGGCGGGGGCGCCCACACGCCGGATGAGTTCGTGTTCATGGAATCGCTGCGCCAGCGGGCCGAGGTCGCGCTGGCGCTGGCGCTCGAGGCGCTGGACGCGGACTGAAGTTTTCACTAAGGGTTACGCAGCTCTCGCGAGCCACCTGCGATCCTTACAGCCCGATGAGCGTCACCAGCCCCGAGGTCCATGGCCGCCAGCGGCGGCAGCTTTCGCCCAAGGCCCAGCAGCGGGCGGAGGGAATTCGCCTGCTGGTGGGGATCATTGCCGTGATGTGGATCGTGGAGATCATCAACACGATCGACTCCAACAATCTGGATCGCGACGGGATCTATGCCCGCAGCGTGAGCCATCTGTGGGGGATCCTCACCGCCCCGTTCATCCACGCCAGCTTTGCCCACCTGATCGGGAACACGATCCCGTTCCTTTTCCTGGGGCTGATCATCGCGTTGCGGGGGGCCGCCCGGCTGGCGCTTGTGACCGCCATCGTGATCGTGATCGGCGGCCTTGGCACATGGCTCATCTCGCCCGGCGGGGTGAGCACGGTCGGGGCCAGCGGGGTCGTGTTCGGGTACGCCGCATACCTGCTGGCCCGTGGCGTCTTCAACCGCAGCCTGCTCGAGCTCTTCACCGGCGTGATCGTCGGCATCGTCTGGGGCGCAGCGCTGCTGGCGAGCCTCGTGCCCCACCACAACGGCGTTTCCTGGCAGGGTCACCTCAGCGGAGCCGTTGCGGGCGTGATCGCCGCCTGGCTGCTCAGACGCGATCGGCCGAAGACACAGGCCGAGGATCCCCGCTCCGGCCGGCCGGTCCTTCGCTCGTTGGCGAAGTAGCCTGACGCCGACAACCCAATGCGCATCTTCTCCGGCATTCAGCCGACGGGCCGCAAGCACCTCGGCAACTACATCGGTGCGATCACCCAGTACGTCGCGGGGCAGGACAGGGGCGAGGCCATCTACTGCATCGTCGACCTCCACGCAATCACGGTCGCCTATGAGCCGGCGACCCTGCGGGAATCGGTCTACGACACCGCCGCCACCCTCCTGGCCGCCGGGCTAGATCCCGACCGCTGCATCTTCTTCCGCCAGAGCGACGTGCACGAGCACACCGAGCTGACGTGGCTGCTATCGAGCGTCACGGCGTTCGGGGAACTGAACCGCATGACCCAGTTCAAGGACAAGTCAGCCGCCCAGCGAGAGCTTGTGTCCGCGGGGCTGTTCTTCTATCCGGTATTGATGGCCGCGGACGTGCTCGCCTACCGCGCGACCGATGTGCCCGTGGGTGACGACCAGCGCCAGCACCTGGAGCTGATGCGCGACGTGGCGGAACGCTTCAACACCCGATTCGGCCAGACGCTCGTGGTACCCGACGCCCGAATCCCACAGGTCGGCGCCCGGATCATGGATCTCCAGTTCCCCGACCGCAAGATGTCCACTACGGGCGGATCGCCGCAGGGCACCGTGTACGTGCTCGACGAGCCAAACACCGTGAGCAAGAAGATCCGCTCGGCGGTCACCGACTCCTCCACGGAGATCGTAAGGGCTCCGGAGAAGGCGGGGATCTCCAACCTGATCGAGATCCTGGCCTCGGTGCGCGGGACGGTGCCCGAGGACGTCGAGCGGGAGTTCGATGGACAGGGCTACGGGGCGTTCAAGCAGGCGGTGGCCGACGCTGTCGTCGCCTACCTGTCGCCCGTTCGGGAGCGCTACGCCCAGCTGCGCGCCGATGAGCCCAAGCTGGAGCAGGTCCTGGAGGAGGGGGCGGAGAAGGCCCGCCGGATAGCCAGTGGCACGCTGGAGGACGTGCGCGAGGCGATGGGCGTGGGTCCGGTCCGGCGACGGCAGTAGCCTCCGGAAGCAATGCGCCTGATCGACCTCGAGCTGGACCTCGATGTGTTCGCCGGCCCGTTCGATCTGCTGCTGACGCTGATCCTGCGGGAGGAGGTTGACCTGCTGGAGGTCGACCTGGCCGAGGTGGTCATCACCTACATAGACCACCTGGAGCGGCGCGGGGAGCTCGAGCTCGAGGCGGCCACGGAATTTCTGGTGCTGATCGCCGCGCTGCTCGAGCTGAAGTCCCGCCTGATGCTCCCGGGCGAGGAGCAGGAGGAGATCGAGCTCGACTCCGGCGAGGCGGCCGAGGAGCTGCTGGCACGGCTGCTGGACGCCCACCGTTACCGGGCCGCCGCGGAGAGCCTGCGGAACCGGCTCGCGCGGGAGTCGCCCTACAGGTACCGCTCGGCGCCGCTGCCGGCGGCGCTGCGCCGGGCGCCATTGCAAGAAGCGACAGCCGTCTACGACCCGGGCATTCTGGGCCAGGCGCTCGGGGAGCTGCTGAAGCCTCCGGAGCGGGTCGATGTGCGCCACATCCCCGTGTCGAAGGTGACCGTGGCTGAGCGGCTGGCGCACCTGCGCCGGCTGCTGGCGCGGGGGAGCTTCAGCTTCGAGGACGCGGTCGGGAAGGCGGACCGCGTGACCGTGGCGGTGACCGTGTACGCGCTGCTCGAGCTCTACAAGCAGGGCGAGCTCACCTGGGCTCAGGAGGAGCCGTTTGGCGAGGTGACCGTGCAGGCGCTCGAAAGCAACGGGGAAAGGCTCTCGGCATGAGCGCGGAGCTGGAGCGCACGCTGGAGGCGCTGCTGTTTCTGTCCTCCGAGCCCGTTGAGGCCCAGGCGCTCGCCGATGCCACGGGAGCCGAGCTACACGAGGTGGTGACCGCCCTGGAGCGACTGCGCGAGCACTACGAGTTCGAGCGCCGGGGGTTCGTGCTCAGGGAGCTCGCCGGGGGCTACACCCTCTCTTCTCACCCCGACGCCGAGCCGGCGGCCCGCCGGCTTCTCGCGAAGCCTCGCACCCCGCCCCTGACGCCGGCCCAATCGGAGACGCTGGCGATCGTCGCTTACCTCCAGCCTGTTTCGCGGCCGGAGATCGCGCGCATCCGCGGCGTGAATGCTGAGTCGGCGGTGGCCACGCTGCTGGAGCGGGGGATGGTGCAGGAGGCGGGCCGGTCGGGGTTCGGGGCCGTCCTCTACCGCACCACGGAGCTGTTCCTGCGGCTGTTCGGGCTTCGCTCCCTGCACGACCTCCCGGATCCCGGCGCGTTTGACCCCGCTCCGGAGCTGGAGGCCGAGCTGCGCGATCGGCTGCTGCGGGCCGGCGAGGCGCGGGCGAACGCCTAGTGGCACCTTAGGGGGATGCCGCCGGCGCGGATCCCGTTCGACGAGGGGGCCTTCCGCTGGAAGGGGATCGAGGACCGCGCCTATCGAGAGACGGAACGCCAGGAGCGGGGGATGGGGTTCCAGGGGGTCACGCGGCACACGCTGGCCGTCGGCGACGAGCTGCCCGCTGAGTTCGAGCTTCGCTATTTCGAGTTCGAGCCCGGCGGGTACTCGAGCCTCGAGAAGCACCGGCACGCCCACTTCGTGATCGCCCTGCGCGGGAGCGGCCGGGCGCTGGTCGGCGCGCAGGTGATCGCGCTTGGGCCTTTCGACGCCGTATACGTCGCGCCCGGCACGCCCCACCGTTGGATCAACTCAGGAGATGAGCCGTTCGGCTTTCTGTGCCCGGTGGACTCCAGCCGCGACCGGCCGCAGCCGCTCGGTGAGGCCGAGTGGGAGGCGCTCCGAGCCAACCCGGTCACCGCGCCGTACGTGTTCTAGCGCGGGACTGCGCCTCTAGCGCGGGACGGGCGCGGAGGTGCCGAGGACGCGCCCCGTGCTGCTCAGCGCCTGCACCGCGAAAAATGCCTGGGTGCTCGAAGTCGCGATCCCGGTCTCGAATCCATTGAAGCCGCGCGAGGCGACCGGGGCCAGCGCCCCGGGGCTGGGGCCGGCCAGAACGCGCCAGGAGGCGATGTTCGTAGCACCATTCCAGCTCGCATAGACGGTCGTGCCGCTGCCCGAGGGCGAGGCCGCAGCGAACGGCGACCCGGTCGGTTGCGCGGTCCACGCGAACCGCAAGGCCCGGTGGAACTGGACAGGTTGGCGGAAGCCGCCGGTCCAGATCTGCTTGCCGGTGTTCGTGTATGTGGCGAACACGGGGTTGTTGCCGAACCCGACGAACACGTTGCCGCTCGCCAGCCTCTGCACGCTGCCCTCACTGACCGAGACTACGGAAGGGACGTGCGCGTACTGGCGGACGAGAGTCGCCTGCCTCTTTGACATGTTCAGGCGAATCCGCATGCCCCTCGACTGCTTCTCGGTGCGCCTGTAGCCGGCGCCGTTGTCGAACAGCATGATGTCGCCGTTGGGTTGCATCATCGCGTCGTGCTGCCAGGAGAAGTTCGCCCCCAATCCGATCCGGAAGGTCGAGTGCTTGCCGCCCAGGACCCAGACGATCTTGCCCGTCGACGGGTTGACCTCATAGACCCCAAACGTGTGGCGGCCCGAGATCAGGAAGTTCCCATTGGCGAGCTGCTGTACGGAGCTGATGTGGAAGAAGTCGTAGGGATTCGTTCCGGGCCTTCCGGCGTAGGACTCGGCGATGTGGACGTGGCCGTAGGCGTGCCATTCCCAGAGCAGTCGCCCACTTGCAATGTTGATCTCCTCCACGATCGAGTCGAGCAAAGTGCCGTTGCGCGAACCGCGCACCGACCGAAGGTCCGCCTGCACCGGTGCGTAGATCGTGATCAAGGCATTGCCTTGTGGGGTGATGGCGAACTCGTGCAAGTCGGCCTTGTATCCGTTGGCCGCGTTGACCGTCTTCACCACCTGGTAGGAGTGGTCGAGCATCACGTCGCTCCCTGATCCGACGCCGCCGCTCACGAAGCCCTGCCAGTAGGTCAAGTAGGACCGGCCTCGATAGGACTGGACCATTGTGTTAAAGCCCGCCTGGCCCCCTGGCAGCGGGTTGAACCAGACGGGGCGCCCTTGAGGGTCGAGGATCAGGGGCCCGGCCTGGATGGACTTGTGGGCGTCGGTCACGATGTCCCCGTAGCTTGGATCGGGATTCTTTCCGCTGACGCTGATGACCGGGGGATGAAGCCAGGGCTCTGAGTTGAAAGAGCGCGTGAACCCGTTCGAATCATGGCTGGCGTGCACGACTCCGGCCGCGCCATCGACCTGGCCTGAGTCCACCGAGGCGGCGGTCGTCGCGGCGTTGATCGGCATTCGCACCGGCTTGGCGACACCGAAACCGAAGCTGAGCCCGCCGCCTCCTCGAAGCGTCGCCCTGACGGACACCTGCTCGCCGGGGGCGAACGGCTTCGCCGGCGCGAACGCAGTGCCGTGTCCCCCGGTCATGGAGCTCACCGTGCCCTGATGGTTCCCGCTGCGCGAGCCGGCCACGGCGATCGCCGCCAGCTGCGCGGGCGAGAGGGCTCGGAAGTCGATCTCCGTCCGCGGAGAGGCATCGGGCGTGCCCGGATACGGCAGCACGTTCAACCGAGCCGACCCGCCGGCCGCCGGGCTCCCGGCGGCCGCCGCGGCGCCACCAAGCGCGGCGGCGCCGAGGCCGGCGATCGTGAGCGCGGCCCAGGCGGAGGTAGCCAGGCCGCGGAGATTCAGTGCAGGGACTCGTACATGCATCAGCTTCAACTCATCGTCCGGCGTGGTGCGCCCCGCGTCGTCCCCTACGAACACCAGCCTGGACTGAAAGTAGCGCGGTTCTAGCACACTGTCCGGGTGCGACTCGGGAAGTTCCTTTCCTCCGCCGGCGTCGCCTCCCGACGTGCCTCGGAGGACCTGATCCGAGCAGGGCGGGTGACGGTCGATGAAGCGGTCACAACCGACCCGGCCCGGGACGTCGACTCCACCTCCATGGTCCTGGTAGACGGCAAGCCGGTGCGGCAGCCGTCTCAGCGCCTCGTCTACGCGGTCAACAAGCCGGCCGGCGTGGTGTCAACGGCGCGCGACCCGCAGGGCCGCCCGACGGTCGTCTCGCTGGTCCCCGGTCCCCCCGGCGGCGCTCGTCTGTACCCGGTCGGGCGCCTCGACATCGACACCACGGGGCTGATCCTGCTGACCAACGACGGCGAGCTCGCGCACCGCCTCATGCATCCCCGCTTCCAGGTGCCCAAGACGTACAGGGCACTGGTTGGCCGCCAGCCGGTGTCGCCCCGTGCGATCCGGTCGCTGCGCCGCGGTGTGAGCCTCGACGACGGCCCCACGGCGCCGGCCGTGGTTCGCCAGCTCGCGCCCGACGGGCTCCAGATCGTGATCACCGAGGGCCGAAAGCGCCAGGTCAGGCGGATGCTCGAGCAGGTCGGTCACCCCGTGAGGCGGCTGGAGCGCGTGGCGTTCGGCCCGCTCGAGCTCGGCGATCTGAGGCCGGGGGGCTACAGGCGGCTGACGGCCACGGAGATCGAGTGCCTGCTCAGCGCTGGAGCAGAAGATCGTCGTAGATGAGGTTCGTGTTCGTCAACGCTGCGGAGACCATCTGTGGCGAGACGACCACGGGATGCTGGGCGCGCATGTGCAGGATCGTGAACTGATCGAAATGCCGGATCCAGACGGGTTTGAAGCCAGCCAGCCTGTAGCTGCTCTGAAGCTGGGACGGCACCAGGTTGCAGGCGGATCCCCACCAGCACAGCTTTCCGGGCGGGGAGGTCATGGTCACCACGTCGAACTCGTCCACGCTATTGGTGCCCGTGTAGATGTTGTACTTGTCGGTGCCGTGGTGGGTCCAGGCCTTGACGCCCGGCATATAGAGCGACAGCGGTAGCACGTCCCGGTAGAGCTGGATGAGGATCGCCCGCTGCGAGACCCCGGGCGATGGCCGCACGCCCAGCACCCTCACCACCCCGCGCCAATCCGGCCGCTGGTAGTGGCGATTCAGGGCCACGCCCACGGCCGCCGCCACTCCGATGCCGCACAGCGCCGCCGCCAGCCCCAGCCCGGCGACCGCCGCCCGTCGCCTGATGGCCAGCCCGGCGGCGACGAGTGCGGCCAACGGCAGCCAGAGCCCGATCACGTTGCGGCTGATCAGGTTGTCGATCCCGGCCGCGATCAACAGGGCGTTGAGCACGACGACCACCAGCACGATGCTTGCGAGCACCGCGGCGCTCTCGCGCTCCTCGCCCCGGCGGACTCGGATCGCCAGCAGCACGAGCGCCGCCAGGGCGGCGGCCTCGGCGACCCAATTCAGAACATCGCGGCCCGGCGCCCCGAACCCGATCAGGAACTGCGGAAATATTTCGCCCACACGGTGTCCCAGCGGGATCGGTGCGATCCATTTGGCGTGGCCGGTCGCGTGCTGGCTGATCGCAAACCACAGGAGGGGCAGGCACCAGATCACAAGCGCCCCTATCCCCACCATCACCGTCCGGGAGCGGCGATGCCGGTAGAGCAGCCACAACGCCTCCGGGACGATGACCAGTGCCGCGTAGTACTCGGTGGCGATCGCAAGCGCGGACGCCACGGTCCACGCCGCCAGGGCCCGCGGCGTGGCGTCGTCCTTGGCGTAGGCGAACGCCACCAGCGAGGCCCCCGTCAGCAGTACGACGAGCTCGTAGGCCCGCGCCTCCTGGGAGTACCAGATCAGCAGCGGATTGCACGCCGTCAGCGCAGCGGCGATCAGCCCGGCCCGCCGAGTGAACAGCTTGCGGGCCAGGACGTAGGAAACCGGGACCATCAGGACGCCGCACACCGCCGACAGCGACCGCAGCCCGGCCTCCCCGTAGCCGAAGATCCTCGCCCAGACCCAGGCCACGGCGTAGTAGAGCGGCGGCGTCGACTCGTAGTGCTTGAGCAGCGAGAGCATCTGGCCCGGCGTGTAATGCACCTCCTGCGAGGTGTTGGCCTCGTCGAACCAGAAGCCCTGGTGGCGCAGCCGCCAGAAGCGCAGGAAGGCGGCGATGACGATCAGCAGGGCCAGCAGAACCGCGTCGCGATCCAGCGCAAATCTGCGCACCGCCGCCGTGCGTCCGGGCGTGGGCGTGCGGGTATCACGGGTAAGCGTGCCGGCGCTCACGCGGCGCAGGCTACCCTAACGGCCTTAACCGGATTCCAACCGCTGCGGCTGGCAGTGTGAAGGCCGGTGACGGCACTATTTCAGGCTCGATGGAAGAGATTTCCAGCCCGCGCGAGACGCCAATAGGGAAGATGGCAGCGACCAGCCCGGGTGACGGGACGGTCGCTCTGAGGCCGCTCGCGCCCCTCGGGCGGCGCCTGAGCCTGCCCCGCGTGCGCCTCGCACTGGGGCCGCTGCCCGGCCAGCTGGCGCTGGCATTCATGATCGCCGCGTCGTTCACGGTGGTCATGTTCTCGAGCGCACGCGAGTCGACGCTCGTGCCGGGCTCGGCGATCTCCTTCCCTCACTGGATGTCAGGCCCGCTGCACGGCCTGTTCGGTGGGTTGACGAACCACAACAGGACGCTCGTCCTGGGATTCACGGTCGTGGTGCTGGCGATGCTCGTGGCCTACGGCGTCGTGCTGGCCTCGGTGCACACGTTGTCGATGCGGATGCTGTGGACGTGCCTGATCGCGCTGCTGGTGATCATGCTGCTGGGCCCACCGCTCCAGCTCACCGACGTCTTCAACTACCTGGGGTACGGGCGGCTCGGGGGCCTTCACCATCTGAACCCGTACACGCACGTGATCGGGGCCATCAGCTACGACCCCGTGTACCGCCTGGCCAGCTGGAAAAACCTGACGAGCCCATACGGCGAGCTGTTCACGGCACTGACCTACCCACTGTCGTTCCTGCCGCTGGCCGTCGCCTACTGGATTCTCAAGGTGGTGACGGTGGCCGCGGCGCTGGCGTTCGTATGGGTCGTCACCCTCTGCGCCCGTCGCCTGGGTCGCGATCCACGTTTCGCGCTGGCGTTCGTGGCGCTGAACCCGGTGTTCATCCTGTACGCCGTCGGCGGCTTCCACAACGACTTCTTCATGCTGCTGGCGATCATGGGGGCGATCGCCCTGGTGCTCACCGGGCGCGAGAAGGCCGCCGGCGCCGTGCTCATGCTGGCGGTGGCCGTGAAGTTCACCGCGATCCTGGTGCTGCCGTTCCTGCTCGTCGGCACCCGGACGGGCCGCCGCTGGCTGCGGGTGCTGAGTGGCGCGGCGCTGGCCGCGATCCCACTGGTCGCCGGCAGCATCCTCCTCTACGGCTTCTCGTTCCCCAATTTGTCCGATCAGAGCACCCTGCTGACCGACTTCAGCATCCCCCAGGTCGTGGGGCTCGCGCTGGGGATCGGCGGCGGCACGCCCGCGCTGCTGACGATCGCCAAGGTGGTGGTGGTGGTTACCGTCGCCTATCTGGTCCTTCGCCGGCGCGAGTGGCTGTCGGCCGCCGGGTGGGCCACGCTGGCTCTGATCGCGAGTCTCTCCTGGCTCATGCCGTGGTACGTGCTGTGGTTGCTACCGCTGGCCGCGCTGGGCACGAGCATCCGCCTGCGGCGCGCTGCGATGGTGCTGACCCTGTTCCTGGTCTTGACGTTCGTGCCGGCGGTGTGGCTGTACATGGCCAAGCACCACATCAATCCCCTCAGCGGGTCCGCAGGCCAGGCGTCCCAGACGCTCCAGCGCAAGCTGGAGCAGGGGCCGTAGCGGCCAGCAGGCCCGTCGCCGCCTCGACGCGGAGCTGATACAGACTCCGCTACCGTCGCGTCCTTCCATGAGCACCGAGGTCGCACCAGCTCCGGCGACGCCCCGCCCGCGGGCAGCTGCGATCTCCACTCGCGAACGCCGCTTCGACTGGTTCGACGTCGGGATCTTGGGTCTGTTCGCCGCCGTGTCGGTGTGGGTGCTGGCGCTCGACCTGTATCAGGTCGCCTCGCACAGCAATCTCTTCTGGACCGGGACCGACGGCCTCTTCCTGAATGACCAGATGCAGTACCTGGCATGGATCCAGGACGCGTCGAAGCACTTCCTGGCCTCGGACATGTTCGTGCTGCGAGGCACGCCGCACGACTATTTCCAACCTGTGATCGTCATATCGGCGGCGCTCCACGCAGTGGGCGTGGCCCCCTGGCTGGCGCTGCTTGTGTGGAAGCCGATCGCTGTCGCCGCGGCCTTCTTCGGGGTCCGGGCCTACATCCGCCGCACGCTCCCTGGCCAGTTCGAGCGCCGCGTGGCGCTGGCGCTGGCGCTGTTCTTTGCCACCTGGGCGGCGGTGGGGGACGAGTGGATGCCGTTCTGGACCTGGGGATATCCGTTCGGCCTGCTGGCAATAGCGGCGATGGCCGCCGCGCTTGTCTCGTACGACCGGGCACGGATCGAGCGCCGCTTCACGTGGGCGGCCCCGCTCCTGGGGCTGGTGGCGAGCTCCACCCACCCCTGGCAAGGAGAAGTGCTGATCCTGATCGTGATCGGCGCCGAGCTCGTGACGTTCAGGCGCGGCGACGGGTTTCGCCGCCTGACACTGCCCGCGGTCACCGTGATCGCCACCCTGGTGCCCCTGCTCTACTACGAGGCGCTGTACAGGTTCGACCCCGCCTGGCACGCCGCGCAGCAGGCCAGCCGGCACGTGTACTCGTTCTCGGGGATCGTCGTCCCGCTGCTGC
>DAIPIC010000026.1:23133-26472 GCA_036771025.1 Solirubrobacteraceae bacterium | reverse complement strand
TCACCGCAGTCATCTTCGGTCTCGCCGCGCAGCAGACGCTGGGCAACGTGATCGCGGGGATGGTGCTCCTGAGCGCGCGGCCGTTTCGCGTGGGCGAGCGGATCCGCTTACAGGCGGGGGCCGTCGGCGGCTCCACGGAAGGAATCGTTAGCTCTTTGGGATTGCTCTACACCACCCTCGCTCGCGGCGATGACCGGATCATGATTCCCAACAATGTGGTGCTGGCCGCTGCCGTCGTCCCGCTGCGAGAACCCGAGCCGGTCGATGTCAAGGTGCGGCTCAACACCGGGATTCGGCCCGGACAGGTGCAGGCCCTGCTGGACGAGGCCATCAGTACGCCTACGCGCTCCGAGCCGCGGGTCCTGCTTGAGGAGATCGATGGGGACGACGTGGTGGTGCGGGTCCAGGCCACCCCGGAGCGCGCCGCCGACGGCGCCCGGCTGGCGGACGAGATCATCAACACCTTGGCCTCGGTGACCAGTGAGCACGCGCTCGTCAGCGAACGGTCAGGCGACTCGTAGCGGCGCGTGCGATCATTTCCCCATGCGTGAAGATCAAGAAGGGCCCGAGGGCTTCGACGAGGACAACGAGAACTTCGAAGACACCGTGCGGTCGATCGCGCACGAGATCCGAGAATCGGTCCAGCGGATGGCATCCGAGGTCGACGTGGACGATCTGGCCGGCTATGTCGGCGTAGACCCGGAACGGGCCAGAGACTGGATGGAGAGCGCTGCCAGCTGGCTGGGATCCCAGCTCGAGCACCTGGGCGATGAGTTTGCCTCTCGCACGGCCGGCTCGGCAGCGGAAAGCGATTTCGGCCCGCCGCGCTCGCGACCCGCGTCCGAAAGCCCGGCCGCTGCCGGCGATGACCCGCTCCGCGGCGCGGCCCCGCACCCTCTGGACATCCCAACGGCCGAGCAAGGTCGGGCGCTGGCCGCGCTCGAATCCGGTCGGTGGTTCGTAGAGCCGGCCAGCAACAGGCTCGAGTCCCGGGGCGAAGGGCCGGCACCGAGCGACACGCTCGGCCTGGTTCTGGAGCTACGTGCCAGGGATTGGATCGCGGCGGATGGCGAGTTGACGCTGGCCGGCCGTCACGCCCTCACCCGCTGGCTCCAGACCGCGGCGTCGGCCTAGTCGCCGAGCAAACGAGGATAGCCGGCCTTACCGAACGGGAGGCGGTGCTCCCTCTGCGCTTCTGAGAAGCGCCGGATCCCAATCGCACACCACGCAGGCGTGACGGAAGGCCGAGCGTGCGAACTCGAGTGCGGCGGCACGGGGATCGGAACTCGCGCGAATGTCGTCCCAGTCGAGGATGTACTCGCCGAGCTCGGCGTGCCACCGTGCTTCCGCCGGGGAGAGCGTGGCGCCGGCAAAGCCGTCCGGCGCTGGATGGGCGTAGGCGTAAAAGGCGGCACCCTCATAACGCTGATCGCCGGGCCACCAGCCGACCGCGACCTCCTGAGCGTCCATCGCGTTGCGCATGATGAAGTCGCCCGAGGGAGGCTCGGCCGGCACCCCCGAGAACAGATTGACCGCCAGATCGAAGGATCCCCACCAAGCGTTCACGGGGGTCGAGCGGCCGCGGTAGGGAGCGCGAAACTCCGCCAGAACCAGCGCCGCTTGAGTGGCGGCGGCGAAGTACGAGCGGACCGGGTCCGGGTCGTAACGGTGGTGCTCGTCGTCCTCGTCGAGCGGCACGGTCCACGGCACTTCCTGCGGCATGGGGTTGATCTCAAACTGGCCGCCGAGGTCCTGGGCCGCTTCAAGCACCTCTCGTGCTACCGCTCCGACCGGCCTGTCCGGTGTGAGGGCGATCCGCCGAGTCGGATGATCGCTGTGCTCTACCACGGCCTCATGAGCGTGGAGATCGAGGGCCACCACCATCGCTCCGGAACCGTCCGGCGCCGGTAGGGGAATGGTCTCCCAGCCGCGAGCAGTCAGCCGCAGCGCGGCGTGCTGAAGCTCAGGCTCGGGCGGCGCCAAAGCCACCGCGAGCTTGCCCAGCAGCTGGGTGTGGGCGTGGAGCGTGTCACACGTGTCGCTCCACGACCGATACGAGACCTCCGGCCATGCGGGCGGCATTGACCGCGGACGCTACCAACCGCCGGCCGCCCGGGGGAGGTGCGCCGAGGCCGTCAGGTCCGCTTGTCGCGCTGACCCTCGGCCACCGCGCCGGCGATGCGGTCGCTTCCCATCAGCCTGCTGGCCGCGGCGGCCAGCTGAGGCGCCGCGCCGGCGAACGTCGCTCCGAACCGCACCAGTGCCGGGGCCACGTCCAGCTCGGCGCGGTTGCGCTCGATGACCTTGATCACCGCGGCAGCTACCTGCTCGGGCGTGCGGGTACTGACGCCTGGCGGCAGCTTGATTTGGCCCTCGGCCGAGCCCCGCTGGGCGTCGGCAAACATGCCCGCCTCGCTGATGAACCCGGGAAGCACCGTGGAGACGCCAACGTGATGGGGGCGAAGATCCTCACGCAGCCCGAGCGCGAATCCTCGGAGGCCGAACTTCGTCGCCGAATAGATCGAGGAGGCGGGGTTGGCGGCCTTGCCGGACAGCGAGGAGACGAACACCATGTGGCCACGACCGCGCTCGATCATGCCCGGGGCCAGCGCGGCTGCCAGTGCCACGGGGGCTCGGAGGTTGACCTCCAGCATCCTGTCGATCTCCTCTTGGGTCAGCTCGGTCAACAGCCCGCTGGCGGGAAGCGCAGCGTTGGCCACGAACACATCTGGCTCGGCCGCCGCTGCCTCGCGGCAGAGCCTCTCGACGTCCCTGCGCTCAGAGAGGTCGCAGGCGACCGAACGACCGCTCACTTCGGCCGCCAGGGGCTCCAGGACCTCGGTCCGGCGGCCCGTGAGGATCAAGGTCGCGCCGCGAGAGGCGAACGCACGGGCGATGGCCTGCCCGATCCCGCCGGTCGCGCCGGTCACCAGGACGTTTCCATGGACCAGGTTCAAGGCGGCCAGTCTATTGGCGGCCGCTGGCGAGTGAACGGCCGTTAACGCGGGAACACGCCAACGGTGGCGGTGAAGCCGTGAAGGAAGCTCCGCCCGCCGACGGGGCCGATCTCACCGGCGGCAAAGAATCCCGCGGCGGGGGCGTCGCCTAGCTCCTCGGCGACCGTGATGGCGTCGTGATCGCAGGGGCCGAACATTCCGGCGCCGCGGCCGTTGCAGGAGAACACGAGCGCGCCGGCGGGGCCACTGTCGCCGACGGCGTCTCTGCAAGCCCTCAGCTGGCGCTGAAGATCTTCGTGGGCCGACCTGGCATCGCGAGCGTGGAGGCGGATGACCTGCCCCGCGTGCACCTCGGCGGCGACGGCGAGCCGGCCCGCGCGCT
>DAIPIC010000026.1:0-23123 GCA_036771025.1 Solirubrobacteraceae bacterium | reverse complement strand
CCCGGGGCCCCCGGGGCGGCGGGGGGGAGCCGGCCCGAGTCCGGGTCCGCGCCGGCGATCCCCCGGACCAGGAAGTCGCCCTGCTGGTACTCGGTCTTGCCGGAGTCGACCACGATCCCGATCAGCAGGCCGCCGGCGACCAGCGCCCGTTCGCGCTCTGAGAGTTGACCGACGACGCGCTGCAACGTCTCCAGGGCAGGACGGCCGGCCAGCTCCTCGATCACGTTGTCCTCGGCGGCCGTGATCGTGAGCTCCGGACCGACGGGAGCCGCGCCCTGCGAGACGCACGGAAGCAACTCGACGTCCTGAAGCGAGACTCCCACCGCGCCGTCCGGACGAACCTCCTCGCCCAGGAGCAGCGAGGCGCTGCCGTCGCTCGTGCGAGCGCTCTCGAGCCCTCCCAGGACCGGCACGCCCGGGGCCCGTACCGCGAGCTCGCTTAGCAGCGCGTCGGTGGGAAACGAGTAGGGATCGGCGATCATGATGAGCCCGCGGGAGTGCTCGACGTTCGGCAGCCCGGTGATCCGCGGGGGATCCTCGTCGGCCTCGAAGCGCAGGTGAAACGGCGTCACCTCGCCGGCCCCGAACGAGGCGGCCCACACGGCGACGGCCGTACCCTCTTCGAGCTCTTTGCGCTCACCGATCACCCCGCCGGCGCCACACCCCAGCACCGTCGCAGGGGACGACGCTTCGTGAACTCCCTCCAGCGTCGCCTCGGGAGCCGCGAGATGGCCGCCTGCCACGAACGTCAGCACCAGCCCCGCCGGCCTTTCATCGAGCTCCGCCGTGGCCTGCGTGGCTGCATCGGCCCCGGCGTCCCGCGGGTCGGGAAGGGTGGAGAGTCCGGTGCCGATCTGGACGGCCATCGGTTCACGATACTCCGCGTCATGTCGGCCGAGGTCATTGCCCTGTTCGGGCCCACGGGCGTCGGCAAGACCGCCATCGCCATCGCGCTGGCCGAGCGCTTGCGGGAGCTTGGCGAGCGGCCGGTGGCGGTCTCGGCGGACGCGCTGCAGGTATACAGCGGGCTCGAGACGCTCACCGGGGCGGCGACGCCGTCGGAAAGGGCGCGGCTGGAGCACAGACTGATCTCGTTCTTGCCGGTCGACGCCAGCTTCAGCGCCGGCCAATACGCGGAACTGGCCCACGCGGAGATCGACGGGCTGCTCATGGACGGGCGACGTCCGATCGTGGTCGGTGGTACCGGGCTCTACCTGCGCGCTGCCCTCACCGAGCTCAGCCTGCGGCCGGCCCCGCCCGAAGGGGCGCGCGAGCGGTGGCTGGCCGAGCTCGATCGCAGGGGCCCGGCGGCACTGCACGCGGCGCTCGCGGAGCGGGCCCCCTGGGCAGCGGAGACGATCGACCCATCCGACCGTCAGCGGGTCGTTCGGGCGCTCGAGCTCCTGGACGCCGGGGAGCTCGAGCCGCCGGGGGCCGAGTCGGAGCTCTGGAGCGACGAAGCTCGGCGCCCGACGCTCCTGATCGGGCTCATGATGGACCGCGAGCAGCTCTATGCCCGGATCGGCGAGCGGATCGATCGGATGGTGGTCGAGGGCGCGGCGGAGGAGGTGCGGCGGGCCAACGCGGCCGGGGCCTCGGTCACTGCTCGCAAGGCGCTGGGGTTCGACGAGCTACTGGTGGGAGATATCGAGGGCATGAAGCGACGGACCCGCAACTACGCCCGTCGCCAGCTGACCTGGATGCGCAAGCTGTCCGCTGTGAACGTCATCGACGTGAGCACGACCACCGCGAAAGCGGTCGCCGCCGAGATCGTCGAGCTGTGGCGAGGCTGAGCCGCCATAGACTGCGGCGCCGTGGACTTCGAGAAGTGGCAAGCGCTCGGGAACGATTACCTCATCGTGGAGCAGCGCTCGCTGCCGTTTGAGCTGACAACAGCCCGTATCCAGAGGATGTGCACCACGCATACGGGCGTTGGGGCTGACGGCGTGCTGCTCCTGTCGGACGCCGACCCGCCGCGCATGCGGGTGTTCAACCCCGACGGCTCTGAGGCGGAGATCTCCGGCAACGGTGCACGGCAGGCGATCCTGTACCTGCACCGGCACGGGTATACCGGCCCGATCCAGACCGCGGCGGGGGAGCTCACACCGACGATCACCTCGCCCACCACCTGTAGGGTGGACATGGGGCCCGCGCGGCTTCAGAGCGACGATTACCCGGGCGGCCCGCCGGACGGTAGAGGCGAGCTTCGCGCCGACGGCCGCACCTGGCGGTTCCAGCACGTGCAGGTGGGTAACCCGCAGTGTGCAATCCGAATGGCCGACGAGCAGGAGCTCGAGAGCCTCGATCTGCAACAGATCGGTCCCCAGATCGAACACAGCGAGCTGTTTCCCAATCGCACCAACGTCTCCTGGTTCACGCCGCTTCAGCCGGGGCGGATCCGAGCTCGTATCTTCGAGCGCGGCGTGGGGGAGACGTCCGCGAGCGGAACGGGGGCGGCGGGGGCCGCGGTGGCGTATGTCCGGCAGGACGGGAGCTCCCCGGTTACCGTGGTGCTCGACGGTGGCGAGCTCGAAGTCGACGTCGGGGAGGGGCTCGAGCTGGCCCTGAGCGGAGGCGCCGTTCCGGTGTTCCGCGGAACCGTCTCCGAGGAGCTCGTGGAGGACCTGCGTGCGGCCGAGTAGACGACTGGAGCGGATCCCGCCGTACCTGTTCGCGGAGCTCGAGCGAAAGATCGCGGCCAAGCGGGCCGCCGGGGTGGACGTGATCAGTCTGGGGATCGGAGATCCGGACATGCCCACCTACGAGCCGATCGTGGTCGCCGCCCAGCGGGCGGTCGCCGATCCGAGCACCCACCAGTACCCGACGAACCGCGGTAGGGCCGAGTTCCGGGAGGCGGTTGCGGCGTTCTACGCCCGTCGCTTTGGGGTGGAGCTCGATCCCGAAAGCGAGGTCATGCCGGCGATCGGGGCCAAGGAGTGCATCTTCAACCTCAACCTGGCGTTCCTGGACCCCGGCGACGTCGCGCTGGCGGCCGACCCCGGTTATCCGGTCTACAGCGGCGGGCCCCTGCTGGCCGGGGCGGAGGCGGTACCGATGCCGTTGATTCCAGCGCTCGGTTTCACACCCGATCTGGACGCCATAGGGACCGAGACGCTCGAGCGCGCTCGTCTCATGTTCCTCAACTACCCGAACAACCCCACCGGCGCGGTCGTTCCCGACGGCCTGTTCGAGCGGGCCGTAGAGATCGGTCGGTCGGGCGACATCCTCATCGTCCACGACAATGCCTACAGCGAGACCACCTACGACGGCTATGTCGCTCCATCGTTCCTTCAGACGCCTGGCGCGAAGGATGTCGGCGTCGAGGTCTTCTCGTTGTCGAAGGGCTACAACATGACCGGCTGGCGCTGTGCGGCGATCGTCGGCAACGCTGACGCGATCGCCCACTACTGGCGGCTGAAGTCAAACGTCGACTCCGGGCTGTTCGAGGCAGTTCAACTGGCGGGTGCCGCCGCTCTGGGGCCGGAGCTCGATTCCTTCGTGCGAGACATGAACGCCGTCTACCAGCACCGGCGAGACCTGGTCTGCGACGCGCTCAGAGAAGCGGGCGTCAACGTCACGCGCCCCAGGGGAACCATCTACGTGTGGGCGCCCGTGCCGGCTGGGTTCGACTCGGCTGTCGCCTACTGCGAGTACGTGCTCGAACGGGCCGCGGTCGTCATCTCCCCGGGCAGTGCCTACGGGCCGAGCGGCGAGGGATTCTTCCGGATCTCGCTGACTACACCGGATGACCGCCTGCTCGAGGCCGTTCAGCGGCTCCGAGCGCTGTAGCGAAGACGGCGTGCGGCCGCGCACCCCGCGGCTATTCTGATCCTGGATGCAGCGCGGCCGCCACGGACGCACACGCCAATCCTCTCCCGACGGGGACCGACCCCGTGGTCGCGCCCGGCAGCGCGCCTACCTGGTCTCGGCGAGCATCGACGGCGACGATCAGCTGGCCGAGCTGCGGGAGCTGCTGCGTACGGCAGGGGTGGCTGACGTCGGTGCGCTCGTTCAGCGCCGGGACCATCCCCACCCGAACAGCTATCTCGGCCCGGGGAAGATCGCCGAGCTCAAGCGCCAGCTTGCGAGCGCCGACGCCAACCTGGTGGCCTGCGATGACGAGCTATCCCCGCGGCAGGAGCGCAATCTCGAGGGGGAGCTGGGAATGCCGGTCATCGACCGCACAGCGGTCATCCTCGACATCTTCGCCTCGCACGCCCACACCGCCGAGGGGAAGCTCCAGGTGGAGCTCGCGCAGCTCGAGTACAACCTGGCGCGGATGCGTGGGCTTTGGTCGCACCTCGAACGGCTGGGCGGCGGGATCGGCACGCGGGGCCCGGGGGAGACCCAGATCGAGACCGATCGCCGACTGGCGCGTGACAGGATCGCGGCGCTGAAGCGCAAGCTGTCGCAGGTGCGCTCCAGCCGGGCGGTGATGCGCGCCGAACGCCGGCGGGCACAGCTCCCGTCGGTAGCCCTCGCTGGTTACACAAATGCCGGGAAGTCGACGCTGCTGAACGCGCTCACCGGCGCGTCCGTGGGCGTGGGCGATCGGCTGTTCCATACGCTCGATCCCACCACGCGCCTGCTTCGAGCCGACGGACACGATTACTTGCTGACCGACACCGTGGGCTTCATTCGCAAGCTGCCGCATCAGCTGGTGGACGCGTTTGGAGCCACGCTCGAGGAGACCAAGCTGGCGGACCTGATCCTCCACGTCGTAGACGCATCTGTTCCGGAGGACGAGCTGGCCACGATGATCCGGGCCGTCGAGGATGTCCTGGACGAGATCGAGGCCGTGGAGGCGCCGCGCGTGCTGGTGCTGTGCAAGGCGGACCTGGTCGACGACCAACGTCGGACCGAGCTCTCCTACCGGCATCCCGACGCAGTCCTGGTCTCGGGCCTCAGCGGCGAGGGGATGGGCTCGCTGACCGAGCGGATCGAGGAGGAGTTCGCGCGCACGCTTGTCGAGGTCGAACTAATGCTGCCGTACGGCGAGGGGGGCAGGCTGGCTGAGCTGCACGAGCTGGCCGGTGATCTCGAACGCGAGGACACCGCCGAGGGGGTACGGATCAGGGCACGACTGCCGGCGTCGGCGGCCGCCCGCTACGAGCGGTTCGCCCTGACCGGCGACCGCGCGTGAACATCCGCGTCCGCCGACTGGATGAGCGGGCGATCCTGCCCACCCATGCCCATCCAGGAGACGCTGGTCTCGATCTGCATGCCCTGGGGGAGGCGACGCTCGAGCCCGGTCAGCGAGCCGCGATCGCCACGGGGATCGCGGTCGAGATTCCGAGCGGGCATGCTGGGCTGGTGCTACCGCGCTCGGGGCTGGCGCTCCGGCACGGCATTGCGCTGGTCAACGCCCCGGGCCTGATCGACTCCGGCTATCGGGGCGAGCTTCGCGTCCTGCTGCTCAACACCGATCGCGAGACGGCGTTCAGGATCAGCCCCGGAGATAGGGTCGCCCAGCTGCTCGTGGTCCGGGCCGAGACGGCGTCAGTCCTCGAGGTCCAGGAGCTGTCGGTCTCCGCGCGGGGCACCGGAGGGTTCGGATCCAGCGGAGCCTGAGCCGTCGTCACGGACGGTCAACCTGACGTGCTGGGGGGCACCAGGCTGTGGGCCTCCAGGAACTGTTTTGCGACCTTCGCGGGGTCTTCGTGATTGACCGCGACGGCGGCGTTCAGCTGCCTGATCGCCGAGGTCGTCAGTAAGGCGCTGACCTTGTTGATCGTGATCGCGAAGGCCGGGCCCTCCTGGTCCAGCACCTTCTGCGTGACGACGGGAACGACATTACCCCAACCAAACACGTGGGCTGGGTCGTGGAGTAGCGCGTAGCTGTAGGTGGTGAGCTGCCCGTCGGTGGTGTTGACATCGGCGGCCTGGACCGTCCCTTGATCCAGGGCGGTGTACTGCTCGCCGACGGACAGCCGCTTGAAAGCGGCGGGGGCGAACCCATACGCCTGCTCCACGCCCGCCAGGCCCGAGGCGCTGCTCTCGAACTGGGGGGGCCCGCCGATCGTCAGCGTGGCTGCCAGCTTGCGTAGATCGCCGATCGCGCTTAGGCCGTGCTGGACGGCGTAGGTCAGTGTCACGCCGATCGCCGAGGTGTCGGAAAAGGGCGTGGGGTTGAGCAGTTGAAAACCGTGAGCCAGCGCGTAGCGCTGTCCTGCCTGATACGCGGCGTTCGCCGTTGCAAACGTCCGCTTGTATCCGGCCACATTCTGATCCCAGACACCGATGGACTCGGGATAGAACGAGATGCTTCCGCTCTGCAGGGCCCTGATCGTGACGTCCGTCGGCCCGATGTTGCGGTTCAGCGACACGGAATAGCCCTGGGCTGCGAGCGCCTGCTCGTAGAGTGCCCCGAGGACGAACTGCTCGGGGAAGGTGTTCTTGTCGCCGACGGCCACCGGCGGGCGTCCGGTTCCCGGAAGCTGGGAGCTGGCGGTCGTTCCGGCGGTGGTGCTCGTCGTGGTCCCGTGACCTTTGCCGGAGCCGCAGCCGGTCAGCCCGGCGGCCGCGAGTGCTACCGCAGCCAGCGAAATGAACCTAGGGCCACGTCGGGGGCGCATCGGTTGGCGGGTCATCGTAGTTGGCGCTAGACGCCGGCAGCCCGGCGGGCCTCGGCGTGGGCGCGCTGCTCGAGCTCATCGTCGAGCGCCGGCAGCGGCTGCTCTAGTCCGAGCGCCGTTTGGATCAGCCAGTCGGCGAACCATACGTTCTTGGGCAGCAGCGGACCGTGGAGGTAGGTGCCGATGATCCCCCGATCGCGAACGCCTTCGTGGCCGTCCTGGCCGTTGTTGCCGTAGCCGCGGAGCACCCGGCCGAGGGGACGGGCCGAAGGCCCCAGATGGGTGCGACCGCCGTGATTCTCAAACCCGGCGAGAATCGCCGCGGGCCGGTCAGGCTCGAGCGTGACCTCGATCGCGACGTTCCCGATCAGCCGTCCGGCCGAGTCTCCGCCGCCGTTATCCGCCCTCACCGTCCACAGGTCGACGAGACCGGCACCGGGGAGCGTCTCCTCGCCCAGCTGGTAGGAGTGGCCCAGCAGCTGGTAGCCGCCGCATACGGCGAGGATCACCGCGCCGCGCGCGGCCCCGGAGTGAAGGGCATCTCGCTTGCGCTCGGCCAGGTCGTAGGCGCAAAGGCGCTGGTCGCGATCTTGGCCGCCCCCCATGTAGAAGAGGTCGGCACCGTCGGGATCGAGGTCGTCGCCGAGGCTGCTCGAGCTCAATTCAAATCCGATGCCGCGCCAGCGGCAGCGGTGCTCGAGGAGCAGCAGGTTGCCGCGGTCGGCATAGATGTTCATCAAGTCCGGGTACAGGGCGCACACCCGCAGCAAACGACCGGATGAGCTACCGCCGCCGTCAGGCACGGAGGATCACCACCTCGCTGCCCGAGTAGTCCTCGGTGGCAGGAATGGAGGCTCGGCCCGCGGCCTTGAGGCCGGCGTCGGCAGCCTCGCGTTCCAGCTCTGAGGGGAGAACGCGGTCAAGCTTGACGGTGTTGGCCTCGACGGTCCTTCGGCCGTCGGTGGTCACGGTCTCTCGCCGGCGCTCGAGTACGAATCCGTCCCCGTCAGCGCGGATGGCAGTCGGGTGGCTGGCGTAGACCACGCCGTCGCGCTCGCACATGTCCGGCACAAGCCCAGGGACTCCGTCCGCCAGCTCGTAGGCCTCGAGCCGGCTGGCGATCGCCGCCGCCAGCACTCCGCCTTCTCGCAGGTGCTCAAGGGCACGCTCTAGGAAGGCCCGGCGCCCGTCTTCACCGCCCAGCAACTGGATCGTCTGCATCGGGACCAGACAGAGCGCGAACCGCTCCTTAAGCTCAAACGTCCGCGCGTCCGCTACGGCCGTCCGGAGCTCCACCCCGTCTGCCCGCCGGGCGAGCTCAGCGAGCAGTGCCCCGTCGTGGTCAAGCGCCGTCACCCGGTGGCCGCGGCGTGCGAGGTCCAGGGCCACGCGTCCGGTTCCGGCCCCGACCTCCAGCACCGGATCGCCCTGCTCGTCCGCCAGCGCTCGCCACAGCGGCAGATCAGCGACGTAGCCTCCGCATTCCAGGTCGTGCCAGATCGCGGTCACGGGCTCCTCCCGGACGCCGCGCCACCGGCCCAGAAGCTGGCGACATGACCGCGGGCCTGCAAATGCTCGCGTAGCTCGAGCAGCGCCGTGTAGGTCGGAAGGGCGTACACGCGTCCATCGGCCGCTGTCTCGAGCGCCTCATCGATCGCGTCCCCAAGTCGGGGCACGACGTGCAGGCGATCGCCCGGGACGCCGGCATATTTCAGGCGCACGGCCAGCTCGGCGGCGCGCATCCCGGCACACGTCACCCGGCGCACCCGCGGAGCCAGCACCTCGAAGTCGGCGTCCCAGATCCAGGAGACATCGCGCCCGTCGGCCACCTGGTCGTTGAGGACGCACAGCACGTCGAGCTGCCCGCTTTCCAGCACGAGCGTGCGTACGATCTCGTTCGTCCCGGCCGGGTTCTTGATCAAGAGGATCGCGAGCTCTGAGTCGCCGATCTTGACGATCTCCGCTCGGCCGAAGGCCGCCCGCACGTCCTGGAGCCCCGCGACCACGGTATCCAGGTCAACCCCCAGAGCCAGGCACAGCGATGCCGCCCCGAGGGCGTTATAGACGTTGTAGAGGCCCGGAAGGGGCAGCGCCACCGGGGCGGAACCCGATGGCGTGCGCAGGCGAAAGCGCGCCGAGCGGGTGCCTCGGAGCTCCACCTCCTGGGCTGCCACGGAGGGCCGCGGCCGCTGCTGACCGCAGGACGGGCACCGGTAGCGCCCGAGATGGCCCAAGTACACGGCGTCGTATACGTATGCGGCGCCGCAGCGGCGGCAGTGCTTGGAGTCGGCGGCGTGCTGCATCTCCGGCATGGCCATGGCCCCGTCCTCGACCCCAAAGTAGGTGACCTCAGCGCGATCGCGGCCCAGGTCGGCCACCAGCGGGTCGTCGGCGTTCAACGCCAAGGCAGCCCGTTCAGGGAGCATCGATACGACTCCCGCCCACCGGTCGGCGATTGCCTCCAGCTCGCCGTAACGGTCGAGCTGGTCGCGGAACAGGTTTCCCAGCAGCACGGCCCGCGGTCGAAGCTCGGGGGTGACTCGGTCCAGCCAAAATTCGTCCAGCTCGAACAGGCCGAATTGCCCGTCGATACCTCCTCCCGCCCGGGCCGCGTGCAGCAGACTCGAGGCAACTCCCCCGGCCATGTTCGCCCCGGCCCGGTTGTGCACGAGCGTCAACCCCGCCTGCCGGAGCACGGAGGCAGTCATCGCCGAGGTGGTCGTCTTGCCGTTCGTCGCCGAGATGACGGCGCAGCCCTCCGGCATACGGGCCGCGAGCTCGCCGATGGCGTGCGGCTCGAGCGCCATCAGGACCTTCCCCGGGAGGCTGGTGCCACCTCCGCGTCCCGTGATGCGCGCCAGTTCGCCTACGGCCCGTGCAGCAAGGATCTTCGGGCCCAGAAAGCTCATGCCGGCACGATCACCTTGACCGCCCCCGGGAGGGCCCGGACCTTGACCGGGAGAGAGGCAATCGGGTCCCCGTCCGCGTACAGCGTGAACGGGCGCTCGGCGGCGATCTCGATCTCCCTGGCCCTCAGCACCTCGATGTTCGGGTGGCGCACGTGCTGGCCCTTGAAGACAGTCGGCAACAGGCGCAGAAACCGGAGCTTCGGAACGTGGCCCACGATCACCACGTCGAGCAGGCCGTCGTCCAGCGCCGCAGCCGGGGCCAGCCACATGCCGCCGCCATAGGCCTTGGAGTTTGCCGCGGCCACCGTGTATCCCACCGCCCGCCGGGCCTCGCCTCCATCCAGCCGGACCGAGAACGTGGCCGGCCGCCATGCGGCCAGGGCGCGCAGGGCGCCGTATGCGTACACCAGGTTGCCGCGGATGAGCCGAGCGTCGTTGGCGATCCGGTTGGCGTCCGAATCAAAGCCACAGCTGGCGATGCCGATGAAGGCCCTGCCGCCGGCTTCGCCCAGGTCGAGTGCCCGCACCGTGCCTGCGGCCAGAACCTCGCAGGCCTCGCGCGGCTCCAGCGGGATGCCGAGCGTGCGGGCAAAGTCGTTCCCCCGGCCTCCGGGCAGAACTCCCAGCACGCCGTCGCCTTCGTGCAAGGCTCCGGCGACGGCCCCGATCAGTCCATCGCCCCCGAACGCGACGGCCGTATCGCCCGAGGCTGCAGCGGCATGCGCCAGCTCTCGTGCGTGCTCGAGGCTCCGGGTCCGCTCGACGCGGTACTCGAGTCGCCGGCGCCGGAGCGCCTCCTCAACCCCGGGCAGGGCCCGGCCCGCCCGTCCGCCGCCCGCGGACGGATTGACGATGAGCGACAGGCTCATCGCACCACCAGCTCGTGCAGGTCCTCGGCGATCGCCACGGGCTCCGGATCGTGCGCGGCCTCGGCCTCTGACCTCGTGCTGACCCCGGTGAGCACGATGGCGGCATCGAGTCCAACCGCAGCCGCGCCGGAGAGGTCGGAGTCGATCCTGTCGCCGATGACCAGGGCCCGGCCGGGGCCCAGGCGATCAAGGGCCGTGCGGAACATCTGGGGATCGGGCTTGCCGACCGTCTGGGCCTCGCGTGCGGTGGCGTACTCCAGAGCGGCCACGATGGCCCCGGTCCCCGGCCACAGGCCGTCCGCGGCGGGAAACGTGCGATCGCGGCCGGCGGCGATCATCTCCGCTCCGCTCAGGACCGCCTGGGTCGCCGCTCTCAGCTCGGAGAAATGAAAGTCATCGTGGCCGGCAATCACCACCAGCTGGGCCTCAGAGGCGCGGTCGGTGCCGTTGACGATCCGCAGGCCGGCATCTGAGACGTGCCGGAAAATGGCGGGAGAGCCGATCACATAGACCTCGGAACGAGGAGCCCGCTCTGCCAGCAGGTGCTGGATCGCGGCCCCGACCGTCACCACCTCTTCGAGCGAGGCCCGCAGGCCCAGCGACCAAAGCTTGCGCACGTAGTCCTCCGGCGAGCGCCGTGGGTCGTTCGTCAAGAACGCCAGCGACTTGCCGGCGGCGCGCAGCTCGGCGATCGCCGCCGGGGCGTCGGGGGTGCACTGCTCCCCGATCCACACGCACCCGTCGAGGTCGAGCAGGACGTGGTCGTAGGAGGAGACGAGAGGGGAGAGGCCCATCTAAAAGAGAGTCGGCTGAGCGCTTTGCAGCGCCGTGGGCCCGCCCTCGGCGAGGCATTCCGGTCCGTCGTACCGGGCGTCGTTGACGGCAGGACCCACGGGGCGCACCGCCGTCTCGGAGGCTTCGATACCCGCCAGCAGCTCATAGAGCCGCTGCTGAGGGGTGGAGGGGTCGAGCCATTCCGCTTCGTCTTCGCTTGCCAGGATCACCGGCATGCGGTCGTGAAGCGGCGCCACGGCGCTGTTTGGCGCCGTGGTGACGATCGCGCAGGAGCGGAGCTTGTCGCCCTCCTCGGGGTACCAGACCGACCACAGGCCGGCGAATGCGAACGGCTCGCGATCGCGGCGCGTTATGTGAAACGCCCGCTTGGGACCGACGTCGCGGTGGCTCCATTCATAGAACCCATCGGCCACGATGAGGCACCGGAAGCGCTCGAAGGCACGCCGGAAGGCAGGCCGTTCGGCGACCGTCTCGACCCGGGCGTTGATCATCTTCAGCCCGGTGTCCGGGCCCTTGGCCCAGCTGGGCACCAAGCCCCAGCGAAGCAGCTCGCCGCGGGGAGAGCCTTCCTTGTCGGTGGTGACCGCCAGCACGTCGTCGCCCGGGGCGACGTTGTAGCGGCGCGTTATCTCGACCGATTCTCCGATGGGAAACCGGGCGCGAAGGTCAGCGGGGCTCGGCGTCGCGAGCGTGTACCGGCCGCACACTTCGCTCTAGCGCGAACGCGCGGCGATCTGCTCGGCGCGCTCCGCCTTCATCCGTTTCTGGCGGCGCCGGCCGAGATACGCGAAAACCCCGAAGACGATCAGGATCAACACGATGTCGTAGAAGAACTTGACCCCGGTCGAGACCCCGCCGGCCGCGGCTGCGATTCCGGTGATGATCCCGAATCCGATCCCGAACACGATCGCCAGCAGGAGGATCAGCAGCACGATGCCCCGGACACGGGCCAGCGCGCCGGCCGTGGACGGGGGCGCGATCAGGCCCATCAGCCGCAGCCCGCGAAGCTGCTTGGTGGTCGGACCCTCGACCCCCAGCCGCTCCGTGGCCTTCTTGAGGTCATCGGGACGGCGTTCGGCCAGCGCCAGCGACGCGTCGGCCATCCGCCTCAGCTGGAGGCGCTCCTGGGGTCTGGCCGCGGCCAGCGCCCGCTGGAAGTGCGCGCGCGCCTTCTTGGCGTCATAACGCTCGGCCGCGCGCGCGCCGAGGATCGCTTGGGCCGCCGCCTTGTAGCGGGTCTCGCCCTCGAGCTCCTCGTCCGAGCGGCCCTCGAGCTCCTGGATCGCGGCCAGCGTTCCTCGCTGCTCGATCCGCATCATCCGCTGCTGCTTGGGCATCGGAGGATGAGTGTATCTGCCGGGTCAGGGGCGCCGGGGAGGCGAGGCCGTCCGGCCAGGAGGATGACGGCCGCGGGCACGCGGATCGGCGGCCCCGCGTACGCGGATCGGCGGCCCCGCGTACGCGGATCGGCGGCCCCGCGGCATGCAAAACGTCGATAGGTCGGAGCGCCAGCCCGTGTCATCGACGATGCGCGCGCCCAGCGGTGCAGAACGTCACGCTCCTGGTTCGGCGTCCCTGCTTTGGGGCGAAATGCAGGGGGCGCATCCCTCAAGCCGCCCGCTCACATACAAGTCGACATAAGCCCGGTTATCGAGCGTTGCAGAAGGCCGCGAGACGACTGGCCGCCGCTCTATGCCGCTTCGCAGGACCCACTGAGTAGCCTGCACGCACATGGCGCTCGCCCCGCCAAGCTCAGCCTCGCTCGAGATCGCCCGAGAGCCGGACGTCGACCGCCCTGAGGGCCGGCGCCGCCTCCGGGTCGACCCGCTCGAGCTGCTCGTGCTGCTCGTGTTCGGAGCCCTGTCCCTGTGGATCCTGGCCCTCGACCTGTACCAGGTCATCGCCCACGGCCGCGTCTGGACCGGCACCGACGGCCTCTTCATCGCCGATCAGATGCAGTACCTGGCCTGGATTCGCGATGCCTCGAGCCACCTGCTGGCGTCGGACCTGTTCGTAATCAACCAGACCCCGCACGACTACCTCCAGCCGATTGTCCTCATCTCCGGCGGCCTCACGGCGCTCGGGATGGCGCCTTGGTTGTCGCTGTTGTTATGGAAACCGGTGGCGGTGGTGGGCGCGTTCGGGGCCCTGCGGGCGTACGTCCACCGGATGATCCAAGGCCGCTACGCGCAGCTGGCGGCGCTGGTGCTGGCGCTGTTCTACGGCTGGTTCGGGTCGCTCGGCGACGCGTGGCTGCCCTTCTGGTCCTGGGGCTATCCCTTCGGGCTGATGGCGATCGCCGCCTTGGTCGCCGGGCTGGTCGCATACAGCCGCGCCCGTCGGACCGGCACCGGCCTGTGGCAGGCGCCCGTCCTTGGCCTGCTGGCGTCCTGGCTTCACCCCTGGCAGGGAGAGACGCTGATCCTGGTCGTGCTGGGCGGCGAGCTGCTCGCCGCCGTTGCCCGTTCCGACGATGAGGAGGGGCGGGCGGCGCTCCGGCGGCGGCTGCTGCTCCTGGCGCTCACTGTCGCGGCCACCGCCCTCCCGCTCGTCTACTACGGGATCCTCGACCGGGTCGACATCGTCTGGCGGCTGGGCCGCATCGGCACGAGCAACGGCTGGGGCTTCGGCGGCGTGATGAAGTCGCTCATTCCCCTGTTGGTCGTGGCCGCCCTCTCATACCGCCTGCGGCCCCGGAGCTTCCTGGCGGCGGCGACCATGGCCTGGCCGCTGGCCGCGCTGGCCGTGTACGGCCTATCGATCGCCGGCCTTGGTGCCACTCCGCTGCACGCGTTCGCGGGGATCACGATCCCCCTGGCCGTGCTCGCCGTGCGAGGCGTCCAGTCGCTCCCGCTGGCCCGGCTGCCCTACCGCCGGCTGGCCGCCGTGGCGGCGGTGGCGCTCATCGGAGTGACGACGATCCCTGTCACGATCGACCAGCTGAGGGACGCTCACATCTTCATGGGGCCGTACAAGAACGACGGGAACTACATCCGGCGCGACGAGCAGCGGGCGCTCAGCTTCCTGGCCCGGGATCGGACCCCGGGCGGCGTGCTGACGCCCTTCTATCTGGGGATGGTGTTGCCGGCCATAACGAGCCGCCATACCTACATCGGCGACCACCTGTGGTCCGTGCCGAACTACAAGGAGCGATTCGCCCAGACCTTCAATCTGTTCAAGTGGCCCGAGACCGACAGCGCGGCCCGGGCGTTCGTTCGAAGCACCGGCGCCCGCTTCGTGCTCGATGACTGCCACGGCCACGCGGGGGGGCTGGTCGCAAAGCTCACGCCCATAAGCCGGGCCGTCTATCCATTCGGTTGCGCGACCGTGCTCCAGCTGTACTGACATCGACCGTTTCGGCCGGATCGGCAGCACGCACGCCGCCAGGCCGGCCGTTAGAGTCCCGCCACAGGTCAAGCTACGACCCGGGAGGATTGATCTCGATGGGCAGAGGGCGCAAAGCGATCGTGTGCTGCTGCGTGGCAGCGCTGGGGGCGGCCGGCTGCGGCTCGTCCAGTAAGAACAACGGCCCGACCCAGGCGCAAGTGATTGCGAAGGGTGACCCGATCTGCGCACACGAGATTGCGGTCCGGCGGGGCCTCAAGCCACCGCAGGCCAACCCGGCGACCGCCAACCCGGCGACCATCAAGACATTCGCCCCGTATCTGTCCGCCACGACAGCCTCGCTTCGCAGGGAGGTTCAGGGGATCGAGGCGCTCGGTACGCCTCGAACCGGCGCCGCGCTGCTGAAGCAGGCCATCGCCCAGGGCCAGCATGATGTCGCTCTCCAGATGGCGGCCACCCAGGCAGCGGCGAAGGGCAATGTGCCTGCCTTTAGGGCCGCATTCGCCAGCCTCTCCAAGATCAATGGCCCGCCGCCGCAGCTCAAGCAGTTCGGCTTCAAGGTCTGCGGGGAGTCGGGTTAGAACAGGATGAAACTACCGGTGGTGCGGTGGCCCGCGCACCGTCGGCCGCAACTTCAGGCCAGACCGGCCGTTATAAGGCGCGGAATGCAACCCTGGAGGAGGTGCCAATGAAGCGGACAATCACCCTGGCGCTGGCCTCGCTCGCGGCGTTCGCGGTCGCGGTGGGCGTGGCCGGAGCCGCGTCGTCGCCGACCGTGTCCACCGGCTCGGCCACCACCATCAGGAACACCAGCGCCGTCCTGAACGGGTCCGTAAATCCGAACGGCGGCTCGACCCACTACTGGTTCGTGTGGGGGCCGACGACGGCGTACGGCGCGACCAGCGCGCATCACAGCGCCGGGTCCGGTACCCGTTCCGTGTCCGTGCGCGTGGGAATCGGCAGCCTGCTGCCCGGGACCCGCTACCACTACCGGCTTATCGCGCAGAACGCATCCGGCACGACGATGGGAGCCGATCGGACGTTCCGGACCACTGGGCATCCGCTGCCCGGGGTCGTGACCGGGAATGCCACGAGCATCTCGGCCCACAGCGCCATCATCAACGGGACGGTGCTCCCCAACGGGCAGACGACCGTGTGGACCTTCCAGTGGGGAACCGGGGGCGTTTTCTTCACGACTGCCCCCGGGAGCGTGCCCGGCAGCGCCGGCCCGACCAACGTCGCCCAGACAATTCCCGGCTTGGCGGCGGGAACGACCTACCAGTTCCGTCTGGTGGGCCAACATCCGGGCTTCACCAACTACGGGGCCTTCAACACGTTCACCACGTTCCCGCTCGTGCGTCCCTACCCACGAGGGCTGCAGACCTCCACCAGGCCGTCCCGTGACCGGTCGAAGCCATTCGTTTACACGACCAGCGGCAAGCTGGTGCCGTCTCTGCAGTTCCCGGCGGCACCGCAGTGCTACGGCAACGTGTCGGTCAGCTTCTTCGTCGGCAAGCGCCGGGTGGCCCAGTCGCGGCCGGGCGTTTTGGCGGATTGCTCCTTCACATCGACCGCGATATTCACCCACACGTTCGCGGCGACGCCTGGAGGCAAGCGTCCCGGGACCCAGACCCTGCAGGTCCAGGTCCGCTTCACCGGCAACGGCTACATCGCGCCGTCCAAGAACATCCGCATCACGCACGTGACGCTCGGCTAATCGCAGTGGCTCCCCGGCGCGGGGGGTCTTGGCCACGCCCCCCCCCCCCCCCTGCGCCTTATTCGTCCGCCCGCTCGGCGACGCGTGCGATCACCCGCGAGAGCTGACTGCCCTGCCAGGCGATCGGGGAGCGTCCCGGCTCGTCGGTGATGAGCTCGGCGCCCGGGATTGCGGCGGCATAGGCCTCCCCCACCGCCTTCGGGTGCTCAGGGTCTGGCTCATCATCGCTCGCCACGACCGCGGTCGGCGCCGAGATCGCGGACAGCGCATCGACGCTTTCGAAGGGGTGCGACCGCGGAACGACGCGCAGCGCGTCCGCCACCGCCGACGGGTGCTCGTGTTGTGCCAGCCGCTGCCGGATGACCTTGACTACGGTCTCGCGCCACTCCGGACGGACGCGCGGTTCTCCCTGCGCCGCGAGGAAGCCATCGATCCCGTCCTGGGCGAGCCCTTCTGCCAGTGCGTCCCACCGCGCCAGACGGTCGGCTTCATCGTTGGTGGCGGGGTCAAACGCCGGCGTTATGACAACCAGACCCCCCGCCCGCTCCGGATGCTCGAGCGCGAGCCGCAGCAGTGTGTGAGCTCCCATCGACGCTCCGGCCAGGACCGCCCGCTCCACCTCCAGCGAGTCGAGCACCGCCTCGAGGTCGTCCACAAGGTCGCCGTACTCGTACTGGGTTGGCTCCCGGGCCGGCGATGAGCGGCCATGGCCCCGGGCGTCGTAGGCGATCACCCGATGGCCCGATCGCTCGAGCGCCTTCGAGCCCATCACCACGTAGCGCCGGGTGGCGGTCAGGCCGTGCAGCAGCACGACGGGCACCCCGGACCCGGTCTCCTCCACCGCCAGCGACACGCCGTCGCGCTCGATCAGTCGCTCGCCCATGAGCGCTGTCTACCATGGGTATTGATGGACGTCACGGAAACTAACTTCCAGTCCGCGGTCATCGAGCGCTCCCGCGAGGTGCCGGTGGTTGTCGATTTCTGGGCCGAGTGGTGCGGCCCCTGCCGCCAGCTCGGCCCCGCGCTCGAGCGCGCGGTAGCCGCCAGGTTCGGCAAGGTCGAGCTGGCGAAGGTTGACGTCGACTCAAACCAGCGGCTGGCCAGCCAGTACCGGGTGCAGGGCATTCCAGCCGTCAAGGCCTTCCGCGACGGGCAGGTGGTGGCGGAGTTCGTCGGTGCCCAGCCTCCACCTGCGGTGGAGCGGTTCCTCGACTCGCTCGTGCCCTCCGAAGCCGATGCGCTCGTCGAGCGCGGGGACGAGGAGTCCCTGCGCCAGGCGGTCGAGCGCGAGCCCCGGCGCGCCGACGCCGTCGTGCCGCTGGCCAGGATCCTCCACGGCCGAGGGAAACCAGATGAGGCACTTGAGCTGCTGGACCGGATCGCCGGCAGCTTCGCCGCCGACGGCCTCGGCGCCCGCATCAGGCTGGAGCAGAGCGGGCAACCCGATCTGAGTGCGGCCTTCGAGGCCCTTGACCAAGGGGACCAGGAGCGCGGGCTCGACCTCCTCCTGGACGCCCTCCAGACTGCCGATGGGTCGCGCGAAGAGCTGCGTCAGGTGATCGTCGGCGTCCTCGACGAGCTGGGTGTCGAGCATCCGCTGGCCCGGGAGTCGCGCCGCCGGCTGGCGGCCGCCCTGTACTAGCCGCCGTAGACCGCCCGCAGCGCCGGGGCTATCACCTCTGGCGAAGCCACCGCCCTCGCGCGAGCGATCGCCAGCGCTCCGGCGTCTGCGTCACCCCGCAGCCGTCGGATCGTCTCGGCCAGCGCGGAGGCGTCGCCCGGTGGGCTGAGCCAACCGGCCGGCACGAGCTCGGGCAGCGCCCCGATTCGCGACCCCGCCACCGGCAATCCCGCGGCCATGGCCTCGGCGGCCGCCAGCCCGAATGTCTCAGCCGAGCGCGAGGGGGCGAGCGCCAGTGCCGCCCCCTGCCGCAGCTCCCGAAGCTCGCCGTCGTCGACTCGCCCCGCGAAGGTGGCGCCGTCCGCACGAGCTTCCAGACGCGCTCGCTCCGGGCCGTCGCCCGCGATCACCAACGGCATCTCGGCGAGCCGGCAGGCCTCGATCGCTACCTCGATCCCCTTCTCCGGGGCCAGGCGGGTGGCGAGCAGCGCATAGCTCCCCGATCTGGCCCGCGACTCCGATGCGAACTCCCTGACCACGTGAGCGAGCACGTGGGGCCCGCCGACAGGGGCTCCGAGGGACTCGAGGCGCCCTGCGGCGAACCGGCTGGGGACAATCACCGCGTCGGCCTGCGACGCCAGCCGCCGCTGCCACAGCGCCAGGCCTGCTCCGTATACGGCGGCCTCCGCGCGTGGGCCGCGGCACGCCAGAAGTACCCCCGGGAGGGTGTTTCGTCCATGACAGCGCGTGCATTCCTGGCCCCGCGTGAAACAGACGCCGACCGCGCACACCAGGCGATACTGGTGCAGGTGCAGGACCACGCGGGCGCCCGCCTCCCGAGCGGCGGAGAGTGCGCGCCACCCGAACGTGGGGTTCAGATTGTGGGCGTGGACCACGCGGGCCCGCGTGCGACGCACCGCCCGATACACGTCGTCCGGGCGCAGGCCGCCGCGGAGCAAGCCGGCCGCGGCCTGGGTCCGCCCCATCACGGCTGCGTCACGGGCCAGGAGCTCGGCGTCTTCGCCCAGGTGCTCGCGCACCAGCCACATCAGGTCGGCGACGGCCCTCTCCTCTCCCCCCGTCGTGCGGTAGCGGCTGTGGAGAAACAGGATCACGGGTGCGGCGGCGGTCGGGACGAGTGCTAGATGGAGCCGACCTGCAGCCTAAGCTGCTCGTCCCGTCCGGCGGACAGGCGCTGAAGGCCCGCCACCCGGACACCCAGCAGCCGCACCGGTCGCGGCGGATCGAACCGGCGGAGCAACTCGACGGCCACCGGACCCACCCGGTCGGCGCTGCTCACCGGGTCGGGCAGCGTCCGCGCTCGCGTATGGGTCGAGAAATCATCCAGGCGCACCTTGATGCCCACCGTGCGCCCGCAGCGGCCTTGATCTACGAGTGCGGAGCAGAGCCGGTCGACCAGTCGCCTGAGCAATGACTCGAGTTCGGCGATGTCTGCGATGTCCTGGTCGAAGGTCGTCTCGCGTGACTCGGAGACGACCTTGCGCTGCTTGGACACCGGGGTTCCGTCCTCAAAGCGGGCGCGGCGCTGAAGCTCGGGGCCGAAGCGCGGGCCAAATGCCTTGACCAGGTGGGACGTGGGCGCCGCCGCAAGGTTGGCCAGGGTGTCGATTCCCAGCCCGCGCAGACGCTCGGCCGTCTTGGGTCCGATACCGGGAACAAGGCCCGGAGGCGCTGTGGCGAAGCGGGCCCGCGCCTGCTCGATCGAAAGCACGACGAAGCCTCTCGGCTTCTCCGCGTCGGAGGCCACCTTGGCCACCAGCTTCGAGGGGCCGATCCCGACCGAGCAGCCTAGGCCCGTGGACCGTTCGATCTCGTTGACGATGCGGCGCATGGCGGCGCGCGGGGCGGGCACGCCGCTGAGGTCGATGTAGGCCTCGTCGAGCCCCACCACTTCCACTTCCTCCGCATGCCTGCGGAGGATGGCCATCACCTCGGACGAAGCCTCGCGGTAGTAGGGAAAGTCGGGTGCGATGAACACGCCGTCCGGGCACAACCGCCTCGCCCGCGATGCGGGCATCGCCGAGCCGACCCCAAACCGCCGGGCCTCGTACGAAGCGGTCGTGACCACCGCCCGCGGGCCCGTGCCCGACACGATCACAGGCAGCCCCCGCAGCTGAGGGCGGCGCCTCAGCTCGACCGATACGTAGAAGGCATCCATGTCGATATGTCCGATGATGCGGGGCCAGCCCAGGGGACGCATGGCTCCCCTGATCGTAGGCTCAGCACCGGCGGTTTCGCCCGCGTCATGCCTCGGGGGAGCAATTCGATGGTCCTCGGTCCGGCGGAAGTGAGTCTCAGGGGTTCCTAGGAGCTGTGCCCGCGAGCGAGGCCTAGCTCGGCCAGCGCGCGCTCGCCCTCGAAGTAGATGACGAGCCGCCACACCTTGCCACGACGAAGGTGGAAGAGGTTCACTCTCTTCCCTTGCACATGGCGGAGCTCTAGCCCGCTGGTCTTGCCGCGGCCACTGACGTCGTGAAGAAGAACCACGACACGGTCGTCGCCGACCTCCACGTACTGGTCCGCCACAGCGCGATACCCCTCCCAGGCGTTGAGGAAGTTGCGCCACCCCGCAGCCATGCCTTCAAGGCCCTTCCAGCTACCCGGCGCGGGGCCGTCGGCGATCACATACTCGATCTCTGGATCCGCCCACTGCGTGGCGCCGAAATCGCCGCGCTCCCACGCCGCGAAGACGGACCGCACAAGCTCTAGGTTCTCCGAGGCCATGCACCGCAGTATCCCCCGCGCGGCCGGCTGTCGGTTTTGGATCGAAGCGGGAGGCTTGCCTCAGACCGATGCTTTTGATCAAAGCGGCAGTCTGGCGTGGCGCTCCCGCCGCGACCATCGCATGAGAGCGGTAGGCTGGCCTGCCTTGGATGGCTCGTTGACCGCTCCTGAGTTTGATGCGTCGGCGCTGATCACAATCGATACGCAGCGTGACGTCCTCGACGACGGGGGATTCCCAATCCCGGGAACATCGGCTGTGCTGCCGGCAATGCGCGAACTTGTGGAGGCTTATCGAGTAGCGGCGCGTCCGATCGTTCACGTTGTCCGCCTCTACGAGCAGGACGGAAGCAACGCCGAGCGGTGTCGTCGTGAGCTCCTGGCAGACGGCGCGAGGCTCGTTGTGCGCGACACCGATGGATGCCAAATCGCGGGCGAGTTGCTCCCGGATTCCGCTACGCGCCTGGATGCCGAGCTGCTGCTCGCCGGGGAGCCGCAGTCGCTCGGCGAGCGTGAGGTGGCGATCTTCAAGCCGCGATGGGGAGCCTTCTACTGCACCCCGCTCGAGGAGCATTTACATGAAGCCGCCGTCTCAACCGTTGTGTTCGCGGGCTGCAACTTCCCCAACTGCCCCCGCACGTCGATCTATGAGGCGAGCGAGCGGGACTTCCGCGTCGTCGTGGTTCGTGACGCGATATCGGGCCTCTATGCACGTGGCGAGCAGGAGCTCGTGAACATCGGCGTTGAACTCCTCACCGCGCACGACGTGGCCAGCTCAGTCCGCGCGACCCACCGTCACGCCGTCCGGGCCAACACCATCGCAGGCTCCGCCTGGTCGGCGGTGCAGACCTGACCGTCACCACAAAGGGCAACCTCACGCCGCTGCTTTGGGCTAGAAGCAGTCGTCAGGGCCGGACAATCGCAACTCGATCAAAGCGACGGCGCGGCGGAGCACGATCACTGAGGACCCGGTGCCAGGTTTGCCCAGGGATAGGTGATTTGCCTAACCTTGTGATGCATCGCTAGGCTCGCCGCGGGCAGGGGCCTATCCAGGGGCTCTTGCAAGGGCGAGCATTTCGATCAACAGGAGGGACCATGGCATTTCTCACGGGCGTGTTCGAGGGCGACTTCGACGCCTTCAAAGAGCGGTTCGACTCAGATCCACTGGGTCGTAAGCAAGCCGCGAAGGGCCATACGATGCTTCGTGGCGTCGACAATCCCAACGAGATTTTCCTTCGCGTTGAGTTCGACTCAGTCGAGGACGCCAGATCGTTCCAAGAGAAGGTTCGCGGCTCGGACGTGATGCAAGATATGACCCTCAAGGTTCCCCCGACCGTGACTGAGATGGCGGACCAAGCGACCTACTGATTCGGGACGCTGAGGGCGATCAGGACGGCGGAGCCTCGGGCGCTATCGCTTTTCGATCAGCCACGCGACCAGCCGCCACGACCGCCGGCTGTCGCGCGATAATCGCGAGATAATCGGATCGTTGCGCCGCCACGAGGAGGCCATTGCTCGCCATGAGAGCGCCGCGCTCACGCATGAGCGAGCGGCAGCGCTCTGGGAGGAAAAGGGCAATAGTGCGCGTGCGAGCTTGCACCGCGACGCGGCTGCGCACGAGCGCGCTGGCGCGGCATTGGAACGGCGTTGGGCGGAGGTGGTCGTCGCCAAAGGCGTAGGCGAAGTAGTCGCAGGGGGCGAAGCGGACGTCGCGGCTTCTGCGGGCTCGGAGGATCTGAACGCCGAGTTCGAGGTGCGCGAGATCGAGGCGGAGATGTGGGCGACAGAGTTGGAAGGGCGAGAGCACGGCGTGGGGGTGCGCGAATCGGCGGCGGACGCTCGCGACAGAATCGCCGACGGGCGAGACCGCGACGCCGATGCGCGAGAGGAGGTCGCCGACCGGCGGGAACGGCTCGCCGACGAGCGCGAAGGCACTGCTGGGGCGCGTGAGATCGAACGCCTCGACCGTGTCCGGCAACGGGAGGAACGCGAGGGAGCCGCGGGGCGGAGACAGCAGGCCGCACTAGAGCGCGAGCAAGCGGCATCTGAGCGAGACCCGCAGTATGGCGCCACCGAGCCCGATCGCGAGGAATAGCCGTCCGCTCGCCGCAGGCCCGGCTGGTCCGTGCGACCGCGGCGCGCCAAGCTGCCACGCGCCACTTCAGGGTCGCCCTGGATCTCGCCAAACCAGGTGAAGCATCGCTGCTCCTTCGGGCCACAACCAGCGGTCTCATCGCGGCCGTGAGATCGCTGGATCCACCTGGCGATGCACAAGTCAAACGCGAGTCCGGGGTTCGATCTCGGACGGAACCATCGAGCAGGAGCGTCGCTCGCGACGCAAGCAGTAGTCAGGCGTTAGCGCTGCTTGTCGATCAAAGCGAGACTCTGGCGCGTTAGCGGCCGTTGACGGGGACGCTCAGCCGTTAGTCCGACAGGCCCGCCGTCGCGAGCGCTTCGGCATGGTCCAGGAAGACCTGTTCGCGGATCACCTGCCCAGCCGAGAGGGTGAACAGAAAATCGCACTCCTGCGCGACCGCGATCCCACTGCTG
>DAIPIC010000025.1:0-26629 GCA_036771025.1 Solirubrobacteraceae bacterium | reverse complement strand
AGGGCCGCCCCGGGGGGTGGGCCCCTGCGGGGGGGCCGGCGCCCGCCCCCCGTTTTTTTCCGTTCGGAGCCGGGGGGGGCGGCGGGGGCGGCTCCAGCTTCGGTTCGGCTGCCACTGTCACGCAAGACACGACCGGGACCCCGATGGTCACCATCACTCCACTGATCGCTGGACCAGCCTCCACCTTCTACTACAAGGGCTCGGAGCAGACGTACTCCGTCCCGTCCGGCTATAGCTACGTCGCGATGGCCGCCACGGGAGCACCCGGAGGAGCCGGCGAGTACGTGGCCCTGAACCCGCCATCGGGTGCCGGCGCGGACGGGGCGCGGGTGAGTGGCGTGGCGCGGGTGACTCCGGTGCAGACGCTGTACGTCGAGGTCGGGGGTGCAGGAGGCCAGCCGAGCGTTGGTGCAGGCGGCGCAGGCGGCTGGAACGGAGGCGGCCCCGGTGGCGCCGCGAGCGCCGAGGAGGGAGCGCCCGGCGGTGGCGGGGGCGGCGCGTCTGACGTGCGCGCTTGTTCGATGTCCGCCAAGAGCTGCCCAGGCGGCGCCAGCTCGCTTGCATCTCGGCTGATGGTCGCCGCCGGTGGCGGCGGAGGCGGGGGTGCATCCGTCCTGACCGGTTTCAGCGCGCCGGGCGGCAACGGTGGTGGGAGCGGGTTGGGCGGTGGCCCGACCGGAGCCAACGGCGCTGACGCCGGGGGGAACTACGACGCCGGGGGCGGCGGCTACGGAGCCTCACCGACCGGGCCCGGCGCGGGCGGACAAAATCTGGGATACGCCCGCGTTTGTTACGGGGCCACGGGAGGTTCCGGCGACTCACCAACCGGTGGCACGGGAGGGACCCTGCTGGCGAAGGCGCAGAATGCCGGGAGTGGGGGTGGCGGCGGGGGCGGTTATTTCGGCGGGGGAGGCGGCTCAGGCGGGTGCGGGCCCGCCGGCTCTAGCCTCGTCGGTGGCGGAGGAGGAGGTGGGGGCGGCTCGAGCATGGCGCAGATGGCCGCGTCGTTCGCGCAGGACGCGACCGGCACGCCCTCGGTGACCGTCACGCCGCTGGCACCGGCCGTGCCTCAAGGGATCAGGCGGACAAAGGTCTCGCATCTCAGGGTGCGTCGAGACGGTCTGATCGCTTTCAGGCTCGACGTTCCCCGACCGGGCCGCGTCAAGGTGCTGGTCACCGCCGTGCTGCGTGGCTCTCGCCGGCGGGTGACGTTCGGTCGCAAGCAGATCAACGTGGGCCGTGCGTCGATGCTTGCGGTGGTACTGCGGCCAGGGCGGGAGGGGCTACGCCTCCTGCGTAACCGCCGCGACCTCGGGCCCCTCACCCTGTCGATCACCTTCCAGCCTCGGCACGGTCGTTCCTACACCGTCATTCGCAGGCGCCTCCGCGTCCCCCGGGGCTAGGAAAATTGGCCGCCATGGACGCGCGCCTTCTTGACGTAAGGAACCTGACGTACGGCTTGTTCGTCGAGTTGGGGCGCGCGCCCACGGCGGACGAGGTCGCTCGTGAGGCCAGCACGCCGCGCGCCCAGATCGAAGCCATGTGGCGCGAGCTTCACCAGGCGCACGCTCTGGTGCTGGCTGCAGGCACGGGTGAGATCCGAATGGCCAACCCCTTCTCCGGGGTCCGCACCGCCTATCGGGTAAACGCCGCGGAGCGCTGGTGGTACGCCAACTGCGCCTGGGACGCGATCGGCATTTGTGCGGCATTGCACACGAGCGGCCGGATCGAGACCTCGTGCCCGGACTGCGGCGAGGAGATCACCCTCGAGGTGCGGGACCAAGCAGTAGACGACGAGCAACTCTTGTTCCATTGCCTGGTCCCCGCGGCGCGCTGGTGGGACGACATCGTCTTCACCTGAAGCACCATGAATCTCTTCCGGTCGGAGGAGCACATCCAACGGTGGCTCGGCGGCCGTGATCCCGGGGCGACGCTGACCGTGGGCAAGCTGAGCGAGCTGGCATACGCTTGGTGGCACGATCGCCTGGCACCCGACTGGCGGCCTCACACCCGAGAGCAGAATCAAGCGATCCTCGACGACCTCGGGCTGACGGGCGACTTCTGGCGCCTGCCTTAGTCCAGCACCGCCGCACGCCACCTACGCGGGTCCCGAACCTGTTCAAGCGCCAAATCGCGCTCGCCGGGCGGCGTAGTGCGCTGCAGAACAGGTCATACGTGTTCAAGAGCGCAAATTGCTGTTCCGGGGCGGCGTAGTGCGCTGTAGAACAGGTCGTGCAACAGATCGTTAGCGGAGCGCCTGCCTTGGTCCCGCCGGCCGATCGCCAGCGGACCGCCGTCAGACGCCTGGCGGCGCGCGCGGGTTGCCAACATCTGTGGCGTGGCTACCGACGACCGCCGAGTCGCGATCATCGATCTGCTCCGCTCGCACGGTGCCCACGAGCTCGTCCACGCCGCCGGGCGAACGCTGCTCGACCACCTGCGCGAGACCAACGCGCTTCTGGCCCGCTGGAACCAACCCGCGTGGCTCCAGCACGCCGCCCTGATCCATAGCGTGTACGGCACGGATGCCTATGGGCGTCAGCTGCTCCCGCTAACCGCGCGCGGTGACCTCGCCGCTGTCGCCGGCGAACGGGCGGAGCGGCTGGCGTACCTGTTCTGCATGACGCCGCGAGGGCCTCTGCTCGCCGGAACCCATCGGTGGGCGCCGCGGATATCGGCGGGGTCCACGGACGCGGAGAGCCCCCCGACGCGAGAGGAGCTTGACGCCCTGGTGCTGCTCCACATGGCCAATCTCGCCGAGCAGGCGCGCCAGGGCGACGGGTCACCCCGCCGGTGGCTCTCGAGGCTCGGCGAGCTGGGCGAGCTGTTGAGGGACGCGGAAGGGCTAACGGTGCCGCCGTTCGTTGCGGGCCTGTCGTCGTTCTCGGCCGATGAGGAGTCGCAGGTGCTGGCCGCATACCGCGATGCACTCGCGCGGGGCGATGATCCCGTAGCCCGAGCCGGCCGATTCGGGCTCGCTGCTTCGCTCTGCCCGGTGATCGCCGAACCATGCGTGTGGCTGGCCCACGGGTCCCGCGCGAGCGGCGATTCTGCGCTCTGGAGGGAGTGGGCCGCACACGGACGCGACCGGCTCTGGGCCCTCGGCACGCCCTGGGACAAGCGCCTCAGCTTCGAGGAGTGGGACGCGATCATCGATGCGCTCGAGCGCCCGCTGGAAGAGATCGGTGCGCAAGCGACCGAACCCGTCGCTCACCCCCGGGCCTTGTTCGAGCAGCTTGTCGAGGCGCGTCCGGCGAAGGCCAGGCCAGTGGCCGGGCCGATCGTGCCGCCTGATCCGGCGAGCGGCAGGGCGCGATTCCACCGCTATGTCGAGGGTCTTGCGGGCGCCGACGGGTCGCGCTCCGGATCTGTGTATCCCGATCTGCCCAGTCGGCCGTGGCACGACCCTCACGACTTTCCGCTGGTCGGGTATCTCGAGTCCAATTTCCCGGCGATCCGCGAGGAGATCCTGGGGTTGGACACCCGGCGGTTCCATCGCGAGAGCGAGGGGATCAGGCGGAGTGGGGACTGGGACGTCGCGTTCTTTTACGAGCGCGGCCGCCGCCACGATGAAGTCTGCGCCGCCTGTCCGGTCACCGCGCGCGCTGTCGAGAGTCACGCCACGATTCGCACCGCGGCCGGGCTCATCTATGTCTCGCGGATGCGGGGTTCAACCCACATCGAGGCCCACCGAGGCCCGACGAACATCCGGGTGCGCTGCCACCTCGGGGTTCGGATCCCGGAGGGCGACTGTGGGATCCGGGTGGGGGACGACGCGCATCGGTGGCAGGAGGGGAAGTGCCTCCTCTTCGATGACTACTTCGAGCACGAGGCCTGGAATCACACCGACGAGGATCGGCTAGTGCTGATTGTCGATCTCTGGCATCCGGCTCTGGCCGCCACAGAGGTGGCGTTGCTCGAAGGACTGCACAACCACGCGTCCGCCTACGCCCAAAGCCTCAGCCGGTACTGGTCGGCAAACGCGGAAGTAGCCGGCCTCCCGGGCGCAGAAGGCTGAGCGGCTAGAAGTCGCCCCCGAAGTCGCCCCCGAAGTCCCCTCCGTCGCCCCCGCCCCAATCGCCTCCGTCTCCGCCATCGCCGCCGTCCCCCCAACCGCCGTCTCCATCTCCGTCGCCGTTTCCCCCGAACAGCTCGCCGACCGCGGCCTCTCCCAGACCGAGCCCGGCGCCCAGCGCCGAGCCCACCAGCAACGTATGCAGCAGGCCGCCGCCACCAAACCCGTTGAAGTAACCCCCGGCCCACGGCCCATACTGGCGTGGTGCGTTCCAGTAGTCGGTTGGTCGGCCGTTCACCGTCACCTGGCGGCCGTGCGGCTCAAACCCTTCCTTGATCCGCAATGCGTCAGCAGCGCACGCGGGGACCGGGCGCATCGCCCCACCAGGCGGAGCCCATTGCACTTCCTCGACGGAGGGGCCATGCCGGGGATCGAAGAAGCAGGGTGGCCGTCGCTCGGGTGGGGGCTTGCCATCAAGCACGGCCTTGGCGTACGCCATCGCGTACCGCCCCTCCTCCAGCGTCTCGCTGACAGGAGCGAGGTCCTCCGGTCGCCTGGCGCGATCGAAAATCTGGCTCGCGCGCTGATAGGCCTCGAGCGCCTGCTCGTAACGCTGTTTCGCCTCCTCGGAGGCCTGAGGCATCTGGATGTCGACGTCAAGCGAGCGAATGTCGTCGCCCAGCGCCACGAGATCCTCCTCCGCCGAGGCTCGGACCTCGTCCCATTCACGCTCGTGTCGAGTCTTGTGTCCGAAGAAGGGCACCGAGACGGAAAGATAGAGGTACGGTGGCCATGTGGGGAAGCGCTTGACCTCGGAGAGCTCGCTGCTGATGCTTGCGTCCGAGGCTGCGGCCGTCGAGGATTATCTCCAGACACCCTGAACGGCCGAACATGTCCAAGCGCGAGTACGTCCCGGAATCTGCTGAGCGCCGGCGAACGGTGCCTTCGTGTCTCGGGCTCGTGGTCCACCCCACGCGGCCCATCGACGGCGTGCTGGACGAGCTTCGGCACTGGGCGGAGCTGAATGGTGCCCGGCTCGTGCAGATCCGCGCCGTCTACGACCAGCAGCGGGTCGCGGAGGAGGGAAGAGCCGAGGACTGCGATCTGATCGTGGCCATCGGGGGAGACGGGACCACGCTCGCGGCGATCCGAGCCGGGGTCGCGGCTGGTCGTCCGGTGCTTCCGGTGGCGTGTGGAAGCTTGGGGATCCTGACGTCGGTCGAAGCCCCCAAGCTCGTAGTCGCGACCGAGCGCTTCGGACGAGGCGAATGGACGCCGCGGCTGCTGCCCGCTCTGGACATCACCCGTGAGACGCGACCGCCGCTGCTCGCATTCAATGACGTCGCGATCGTTCGCGGCGGTGTGGGACAGGTGCGGGTGACCGTCGAGGTCGACGATCAGGTGTTTGCTCGGATTGCCGGTGATGGGTGCATCGTGAGCACGCCTCTGGGGTCGAGCGCCTATGCGCTGGCGGCCGGCGGCCCGCTGCTCGATCCGGGCATAGAGGCTTTGCTGATCACGCCGCTCACCGTCCATGGCGGCTCGTCCCCGCCGTTCGTGGTCGGCGCGGACTCCGCGATCCGACTCGATGCCACGACTGGCTACGGTGGCGCCCGACTCGAGCTCGATGGCCAGGTGGCCGACGCGGTGGACGGGCCGGTCACGGTCGGCCTCCGTCAGGGCGTGGCGACGCTGGTTGGGTTTCCAGATCAGGAATCGTTTCTCTCAGTGCTCCGGCAGCGGCAGATCATCACCGACAGCCCGCGGATCCTCGCCGAGGAAGCCCAGGGCTAGAGCGCGAGAGCGCTAGGCTCGCCTCGATGCTCTCCGACGACTTTCGCGCTGCCGTCGAGAATCGCAGGGTCGATCGGGCCGGCGAGCTCTTTCGCGAGGACGCGACATTCCGGAGCCCGGTTGTTTTCAAGCCCTACGAGGGCCGCGACCGGGTTCTCAAGGTTCTGCGCGCCGCCGAGCGGGTGCTCGGGGTGGGTGGCAGCTTCCGCTATGTGCACCAGCTCGAGGACCCACAGGACCGCGTGGCGGTCCTCGAGTTCGTCACCGAGGTCGACGGCAAGCAGGTTGAGGGCATCGACAAGCTGACCTTCGACGAGGACGGTCGCATCGCCGAACTGAAGGTGATGCTCCGCCCGGCCTCGGCTCTCCAGGCCGTCGGGGCCAGGATGGCGGAGGAATTCCCGCGCGTCGGCCTGACCCTGCCCGCTTAGCGCTCGGATCTGCCGCCGACGGCTACTCTCAGCCCATGACCTCCATCGCTGTCGTTGGAGCGGGGTTCGGCGGCGTCGGCGCGGCGGCGATGCTGCGTCGAGCGGGATACGCGGACGTGACTGTGTTCGAGCGCGCCGACCGCGTCGGCGGCGTGTGGAACTACAACACCTACCCCGGCGCGGCCTGTGATGTGCCGTCGCACTTTTACGAGTTCTCGTTTGCCCCAAACCCACGCTGGTCGCGGCGGTACGCGCCCCAAGCCGAGATCCAGTCATACCTCGAAGATGTGGCGCGCCGCAACGGGGTGCTGGACCGGATCCACCTGAACACCGACGTCACTCGCGCCCGCTGGGACGAGACGCGCGAGAAGTGGATTCTCGAGAGCAATGCCGGGGAGCACGAGACCGATCTGCTCGTAACGGCATGCGGGCAGCTGAACGTGCCAAAGGTGCCGGCGATCTCCGGATTGGACTCATTCGAGGGGCCGGCGTTCCACACCGCCCGATGGCGCCACGACGTGGATCTGCAGGGCAAGCGGGTCGCCGTCATCGGCACCGGCTGCAGCGCGATCCAGGTGGTGCCGTCAATCCAGCCGATCGTCGAGCACGTCGACATCTACCAGCGTTCCCCCGGCTGGACGATCCCCAGGATGGACTTCGCCTATAGCGAGCGGGCCAAGCGTCTGTTCGAACGCTTTCCGGTCCTGCAGCGGCTCGATCGGGCTTCGATCATCGCGTTTCACGAGCTGGGTACCGTCGCGTTGACGAGCAAGCCGTGGCTGCGCCCCCCATTCCGGGCGATCGCGCGTCGTCAGATCAACAAGGCGATCAAGGACCCGGAGTTGCGGCGCAAGGTGACGCCGACTGACGAGCTGGGTTGTAAGCGGATCATGCTGACCGACGACTGGTATCCGACGCTGACCAAGCCAAACGTGGAGCTGGTCACCGACCCGGTGGCCGGCGTGATGCCCGGAGGGATCCGAATGGGGCACGGCGAAGTGCGGCCGGCGGACGTCATCGTGCTGGCGACGGGTTTCAAGACCCACGGTTTCGTGGCGCCGATGGAAGTGGTGGGCGAAGGTGGGCGAACCCTGGCCGAGGAGTGGTCGGAGGTGCCCCGGGCCTACCTGGGCCTGAGCGTCCCCGGCTTTCCGAACATGTTCCTGCTCTACGGGCCGAACACCAACGGAGGAACCGGGTCGGTGATCTACACCCTGGAGGCGGGGGTCACGCACGTGATCGCGGCCCTGCGCGAGCTGGACCGTCGGGCGGCACGGAAGATCGAGGTCCGGCGCGAGGCCGCGCAGGCGTTCGATCGCGAGCTGCGAGAGGCGCTCACCAAGACGGTCTGGCACACGGGCTGCACGAGCTGGTACCTCGACGAGAACGGCAATGATCCAAACCAGTGGCCCTGGCTGTGGCAGACCTACCGCCGCCGCGCCGCCAAGGTCTCGCCCCAGGCGTATGAGCTGACAGCCGCCGGCTGAGCCGCGGGCCGCGTCCGGAGGTCCGGCGGCCCGTCCGCGGCCGCCAGCGTCCTAGCATCTGAGGATGGCCTCCGACCGGCACGAGCGCTCGTGGCGATACACGCTCGTGCAGGTGGCGCTCACGGTCGGGCTGTTCGCGGTGGTCGTGTTCGCCGTGGACCAGCTTGTCCCCGGGGCACGACACCGGCTGGCGCGAGCCAGCCCTGGCTGGCTAGTGCTGGCGCTGGGGCTCGAGCTTCTCGCCTGTGCGGGATATGTGCTCCTGTTCCAGACCGTGTTCTCGCGCCCTCCGTGGCTCGTTCGGCTACGGAGAGGAACGCAGATCGCGCTCGGCGAGCTCGGAGCATTCGCCATCACCCCCACCGGCATCGGCGGCCCCGCGATCCGGGTTTGGGCCCTGCGGGCGGGTGGCATGCCATGGCGGCCGCTGATCGTGCGCAGCATCTCCCACGGGGCAATCTTCAACCTGCCCTACGCGGCTGCAGCGGTGGTTCTCGGTGTGGGCGTCTCGCTGCACATCCTGCCGGGACACGCGCCGGTGTTGACCGCGCTCGCGCCGCTGGGGGTGGTGGCTGCGGCGTGCACCTTCTACGGCGTCGCGACCTGGTTCGGGCGCGGCACGGGCTCCGGCGATGAGTCCCCGAGAATGCGGTGGGTTCGCTCGGCGCTGGCGACGATCCCAGAGGGCATCGCCGACCTGCTCACAATGGCGCGCCGCCGCCGGCCGCTGCTCGGGGCGGTCGGGTGGTGGGCCGGGGACTGCGCCGCTCTGTGGGCCGCGTTTCAGGCCGTCGGGGGCAGGCCGGCGCTGAGCGTCTTGATCCTGGCCTACATGCTCGGCCAGCTCGGGAACACGCTCCCATTGCCGGGCGGGGTCGGGGGGGTCGAACCGCTGATGCTCGGGATCTTCTCCGCTTCTGGAGTCAACCTGGGCCTGGCGGCGGCCGCGGTCATCTGCTACCGGACGATCGCTCTAGGGGTGCAGGGCGTGCTGGGGTCCGTGGCGTTCGTCAGCCTGGGCAGCGACCTGCGACGTGAGCGGCAATCGCGACCGGGCTCGGGGCAGGGTCGGCCGCCGCTATGGCGCCAGGTTCTGCATGAACGCCATCAGGCCGGGGCCGGCGCTTCCGAGACTTGATCTCTGCGTGCTTGCCGGCGGCGCGGGCAGGATCGTGAACCTGACACCGATGGTGCGGGAGCGGTGGCTCAAATCGCCGCCACACCGCAGCGCCCTACGCGGTCACGCGGGGTCCTTCGCCACCCGGGCGAGCTTCTTCCCCGGGTTGAGCAATCCCTTGGGATCGAATGCCCGTTTCACGGCCTCGTGCATCGACAGGGCGGCCGCATCCCACTGCCGCTCCAGGGCACCGCGCTTGACCCAGCCGATCCCGTGCTCGCCCGAGACCGAGCCGCCCAACCGGACCGCCAATGAGAACAGTTCCTCGGCGGCTTCCCGGGCGAGCCCCAGCTCTACCCGGTCGCCGGGATCGATCATGAACGTCGAGTGGAGGTTGCCGTCGCCCGCATGACCCCAGCTGCACGCCGGCAGGCGGTGCCGCCGTCCGATCTCCAGGGTGTCTTCGATTGCCTCGGAAAGCTTGTCGACCGGAACGACGATGTCCTCGCTGACCTTCCCGCCCCTTTGGGCCGTGACCGCCAGCGATGCTCCGCCCCGCCAGCGCCACAGCTGGCCGATCTCGAGTTGCTCGGTCGGCGCGTGCACGGAGACGGCGCGCTCCCGGAGCACCTCGATCAGATCGGCCCGCACCCTGCTCGCCTCCTCGTCGCTCCCGTCGGCCTCGGCAATCAACATGAACCGACCGACGGGCGGGATCGCAGCGGGAAACGCGCCTTTGGTCGCCCTCAGCGCCCCCTCATCCAGATACTCGAGTGCGGCGGGGACGAGCCCGTTTGCGAGCACCGCCTCCAGCGCGGCGCAGCCATCCGGCGTGGAGCGGTAGAGGGCAGCGACCGGAAGCGACGCTTCCGGGGCGGGAATGAGCTTCAGCCAAGCGGCGGTGACGATCCCGAGCGTCCCCTCCGAGCCGATCAGGAGCGAGCGCAGGTCATAGCCGGCCACGTCCTTTCGCAGTGGCCCGCCGATCGTGACCAACTGCCCGGGAGCCAAGGCCACCTCTAGGCCCGTCACCCAGGCGCCCGTCACCCCGTACTTGAAGGCGTGCGGGCCGCCGGCGTTGGTGGCGACGTTGCCGCCGATCTGCGACTGCTCCGCCGCGCCCGGGTCGGGCGGGAACAGCAGACCGTTCTCGCGCGCCCGGCGCCGCAGGTGGGCCGTGGTGACGCCCGCCTCCACCGACAACCTCCACAGCCCTGGATCGAATTGCCGGAACCCTCGCAGCCGCTCGAGGCTGACGACCACCCCGCCGTCGACGGGGACGGCGCCCCCTGCGAACCCGGTGCCGCCGCCCCGAGCGATGACCGGCACGTCGTGCTCGTAACACCACCCGAGCACCGTCGCCACCGATTCCGCATCCTGCGCAAGCGCGACGGCGTCCGCACGACCCCGGATGGCGCGGCTCTCAGTGGCGTCAGTCAGGTAGCGACTCGTGTTGCCGGGGAGGACCGACTCGGGTCCCAGCACGCGCCCCAGCTCCCGCTCAACGGGGCCGGAGGCCCTCGGCGCCCGCCGATCGCGAGCGGTGGTCACCTGCGCGCTGGCCGGCCGCGCCCCGGCACCTTCGCCGGCTGGCCATCTCGAGCCTCCAGAGCCGATGCCTCCGGACGGTGATTGCGCCCCGAGTTTCTGTTGATGATCGCCTGAAGCTGATAGTCCGCGATCAGTCCCGGGGTTGCGGCCAGCACGAAGTTGAAGACCCGATAGGCGACGACGGCGGCGAGCGCCGGTGCCAGCGGCTGCCGAACCCAATAGAGCGAGTAGGTCATCAGGACCTCGGTGACGCCCGCTCCGCCGAGCGGCAGCGAGCGCCGCGTGGCCACGTAACCCGTGGAGTAGGCGATGATCACCTTGCCGAGACCGGGGTCCAGGCCGAACGTGCGGAGCCCTCCGTAGAAGGCGGCCATGTCGGCTGCCCAGTACAGGGCCGTCCCGAGCCACGCGCCGCAATAGCGACGGGGACTTCGGGCCATGGTCTGGAGCACCGCAATTCCCTCGAGAGCGTGGGACAGCCAGACCCATCCTCGACCAGGTCTGGCCGAGATTCGGGCCACGCGGGCCGGAGCGCTACCCCACACAGCCAGTCCAAGTCCGATGGGCACGGCTATCGCCCAGGGCCACACGAGCGACGGCATGATGTTCGCGTTGGTGGCGAGCAGGACGATCGCGGCGATGCATGCTATTGGGGCCAGTACGGCCCACTCGAGCGTCCCCAATGCCAGGACGCGCACCCGCGCGCTGTAGTCATCCTCGTGGAGCGCATGCAGGGCCTGGCGGTCGACGCCGAATCCTCCGCCGACCGTGAAGGGGCCGAACCCGGCGATGACCACCCTGGCCACGAGCGGCAGGGCGAGCGGGGCGTGGCCGTGCACCCTTGCCACGGAGCGATAGGCGACCATGTAGGCCGGGTAGGCGAGCAGCTCCGCGCCCGCGATCAAACCAATCCAGCCCGGATTGAGGTCGTCGAAGGCCCGGCCGACCTTGTCCACGCCCGTGGCTTTGGCCAAGGCCAGGACCGCGACGGCGGCCAGGGCGGTGGCCACCGCCGAGAGCACGACCGGTCGAATACGGAGTCCGACCCGCACCGACCCGACGATACTGGCCGTCGGGCCTCACCGCGCGCACTTCGGTCTCGGCCGACCGCGCCGCGTCCCCTGAAGTTAGCCTTGGGTGGGCGTGAAGGTCGGCATAGCCATCGGTCTTGCATTGGCGGTTGCGTCGACGACCCTCACCAACCTGGCCTACTCGCGCGAGCACGATGCTGCCGCCGCGCTTCCCACGCTGTCGATGCGCCGGCCCCTGCACTCGCTGCACCTGCTGCTCAGCGACCGGAGCTGGATGGTGGGCTTCGGGATGGAGTCCGGCGGCTTCGTGCTCTACGCCGCGGCCCTGGCGTTGGCGCCGCTGGCAGTGGTTCAGAGCATCGGCGCCGGAGGCATCGGGGTGCTTGCGTACGTTTCGGCGCGGGTCGCCGGCCGCCGGCTGGGGCCCGCCGGACTGGGCGGAGTCGGCCTGTCGATCGTCGGCCTGCTCGCCCTGGCGATCTCGTTGGGAAAGGGCAACGGTGGGGGAGGTGAGGGCACGACGGCGGGGATCCTCGCCTGGATCGGCGGGACGGCTCTGCTCGCGATCGCCGTGCTGCTGATCGGTCGGCGGACGGGACTGGCCGCTGCCGCCATGGGCATTGCGGGCGGCCTCATGTTTTCCATCGGCGACTTCTCGACCAAGCTGGCTACTCAAGGTGGCGCCCACTTCGCCTTCGCCGTAACACTCATCATCGGCTACACGCTGGGAACCTCGCTGCTGCAGCTCGGCTACCAGCGCGGCAACGCGCTGACGGTCGCGGGCCTCGCCACCCTGCTGACCAACGCCCTGCCAATCCTTGCCGGAACGGTGGTGCTCGCGGAACCCGTTCCTTCCGGAGCGTTCGGCGCGCTGCGGGTCCTGGCGTTCGTGGCGGTGAGCGCCGGCGCCGTCCTGCTGGCTTCACCCGAGCACCGAACCCCGGAGCCCGCGACCAGCTCCTGATCGCGTGCGCTCCCCAGGCGTGCGCTCAGGAGCTCGCCAGAATCGCGTCCGGGCGGGTGGAGGTCTGGAGCAGGTCGAGCTCGTAGGTCTGACCGACGAGATCGACGCCAAAGCTGTGATGCGGCTCCTCTCGCACCAGCCTGAAACCCTTCGACAGATAGAGACGGCGGGCGGCCTCGAGCGGATGATTGGTCCACAGCACCATGCGCCGGTACCCGACCCGCCGGGCGAAGGTCAGGCACTCCTCGAGCAGTCGAGCGCCGAGCCCATGGCCACGCGCCGCGGCGTCCACGAGCAACAGCCGAAGCTGCGCGGTCGTCTCGTCGGCCGCCACGCAGAAGACGCATCCGACGCGCCGGGAGCCGAGCTCGGCGATCCATGCCGCTTCGCGGCTGGGGTCACGACCGGTGGCATAGCCGGCGACGATGCCCGCCGTGAACGCCTCCATGGTCGTGTCCCAGCCAAACTCGCGGGAGTAGATCTCGCCGTGTGCCATCACAACCCACCCGAGGTCCCCGGGCTGGCCCAACTCGCGGATGATGGTTCCCTCGGCGCTCATCGCTAGACTGAAACACTCGTTTCAGTGAACAGCGTACCAGACATCGAGCGGGCGACTGAGCCCACGCCGACGTCGCCGCGGCGCGCGGAGCTGCTCGAGCGGGCGTACGGGTACGTGCTGGAGCATGGTTTGGCGGAAATGTCCCTCAGGCCGCTTGCGGGCGCCATCGGCTCGAGCCCGCGGGTACTGCTGTTCCTGTTCGGATCCAAGGACGGCCTGGTCCGCGCACTGCTCGCGCGCGCCCGTCACGACGAGCTCGCCTTCATAGAACGGGTCCGCGCGCAGAAGCAGGAGGGGGACCTGGCGATGATCGTCCGCACGACGTGGCGCTGGCTGGTGGACGAGCGCCACAGGCCGCTGCTGGCGCTGTGGCTCGAGGCCTACGCCCGCTCGCTGACCGAACCCGACGGACCATGGGCAGGATTTGCGGCCCAGACGGTCGAGGACTGGCTCTTGCTCCTGGCCGGCGGGCAGCCCCGGGATCGGCGGCGTACCAAGGCCGCCGCCACCGAGCGGACCCTGACGCTAGGAGTGCTGCGGGGCGCGCTCATCGATCTCCTGGCCACCGGGGACGTGGCGCGCAACACGGCTGCAATCGAGGCCTACCTGAGCCCCACGAGCCCCGTGTCAGCCGACGCTCGCCGCCTGCGATGACTCCCAGGCGCCCAGGCCACCGACGAGATCGGTTACGTCCTCCCGTCCCGCTCTGCGCAGCACGCTAGTGGCGATCGCGGAGCGATAGCCCCCGCCGCAATACACCACCAGCGGATTGTCCGCCGGGATCTCGTCGAGGCGCTCGGCCAGCTGCGAGAGCGGGAAATTTGCGGCGCCATCGATGTGGCCATCGTTCCATTCCCGCGCGGTTCGCACGTCGATCAGGCTGGGGGGCGATGGTGAGGCGAGCTGCTCGGCCAGCGAGCCGGCCGTCACCCGCTCGATCCTCTCCACGAGCTCCGGTGCCTTCTCGAGCTGTTGCATTCCGTCAGCGAGATAGCCCTCGACGTTGTCGAACCCGATTCGGCCCAGGCGCTTGGCCGCTTCAAGCTCACGTCCCGGTTCGGTGATCAGTACCACCGGTCGCTCCCGATCGAGGATCGTGCCGCACCAGGTGGCATAGGAGCCGCCCAGTCCGATGTTGATCGCTCCGCGGAGATGGGCGCCCTCGAACTCCGCTGCCTCCCGGGTGTCCAGCAGCTGGGCCCCGCTTTCTAGCAGTCCGGGCAGGTGCTCCAGGGACAAAGGCCGCAGCTCGCGCTCCAGCGCCTCATCGAGCGTGGGCCGCTCGCGCGCATTCAGCACCGCGTCGTATGTGAAGTACGCCGGCGTGTCGGGCTGATCCGAGGTCACGACCTCGATGAACCGCTCGCGGCTCATCGGCTGGAGCGCATAGTTGTACTGGCGCTGGATCCCGATCGTGGAGACCGTGTCCGTCGAGAGATTCTTCCCGCACAGCGACCCGGCCCCGTGCGCCGGGTAGACGAGCGTCTCGTCGGGTAGAGGCAGGAGCTTGCCTCGCAACGATTCGAACAGCATTCCCGCCAACTCATCGGCCCTCCAGCCGAGCGCCGCGCGCAGATCGGGTCGTCCCACGTCGCCGATGAACAGGGTGTCGCCGGTCAGCACGGCGTAGGGAGCTTCGCCGCGATCGCGGTCAAAGACGACGATCGAGATCGATTCGGGCGAGTGGCCGGGGGTCTCCAGGATCTCGAGCCGCACAGCGCCCAGTTCGAGTCGCGAGCCGTCGGCCATCGGCGTAAACGGGTAATCGGCGGTCGCCCTGGCGCCGAGGTAGATGGTCGCCCCCGTACGATCACGCAGCTCCAGATGGCCGGCGATGAAATCCGCGTGCAGATGGGTGAGGATCACATGCCCGATCCTGCACTCCAGCTGCTCCGAGTCCGCGAGGTATTCATCGACGTCGCGTTGGGGGTCGACAACTACCGCCTGTCCCGTGACCCGATCGGCGATCAGATAGGAGGCGTGCGCCAGGCAGCCGAGGTAGTACTGCTTGAAGATCACCGCCCGCCGGCTTCTGGCTGCGGCACGATCCGGATGTACGGTCGTGGCGATTCCCACTGGCCGAAGATCTCCTTGGCCTGATCGTCGCTGACCGAACCGGCGATGATCACGTCGTCTCCCTGCTGCCAGTTCACGGGCGTCGCCACCTTGTGGTTGGCCGTGAGCTGAAGCGAGTCGACCACCCGCAGGACCTCATCGAAATTGCGCCCCGTGGTCATGGGGTAGACGAGGATCAGCTTGATCTTCTTGTCGGGACCGATCACGAAGACGTTCCGGACGGTCTGGTTGTCAGCGGGTGTGCGCTGAGCCACGTCGCCGGAGACGTCCGACGGGAGCATCCCGTACAGCTTCGACACCGCGAAGTCCGAATCGCCGATGATCGGATAGTTGGGCGCCGCGCCCTGGGTCTCCTCGATGTCACTGGCCCACTGCTCGTGCTTGTCGGTGGGGTCGACGGACAGCCCGATGATCTTCACCCCTCTGCGGTCGAACTCCGGCTTGATCCTCGCCATGTAACCGAGCTCCGTCGTGCATATCGGGGTGAAGTCCTTCGGGTGGGAGAACAGCACAGCCCACGAGTCTCCGATCCAGTCGTGAAAACGGATCGGGCCTTCCGTCGTCTGTGCTTCGAAGTCGGGCGCCTCAGCGCCTATCTGCAGTGACATGGCATCTCCTTTGAGAAACGAAATTGCCTAGGAAGAGACGGGCTGTTGCTCGCCCTCCACCGGGAGGCCAGCCTCGGTCCACGACATCAGCCCGCCGCCCAAGACCTCCACGCGCTCGTAGCCCATGCTGAGAAGAGTTTGAGCAGCGAGCAGGGAGCGAGCGCCTGGGCCCTTGGTGCAGTAGACCAGGACGCGCGCCGACTGGTCTGCGCTCAGGGTCGCGTCGCTGACCGGCGAGGCGGGATCCGCCCGAAGCTCGAGCATCCCTCGCGGGATGTTGATGGCCTGGGGGACGTGAGCCTCCCGGTATTCCTGCGGTTCGCGCACGTCGACGATCACATCGCGCGGGGCCTCGCTCGCCTTCGCCGGTGGGATTTCCGGAACCGCCGAGCGGGCTTCGGCGATCATCTCCGCAAGTGTCAGGGCCATTGCCGGTCCCCTTCCTCTGTTGAGGTTCCGAGGCGTTCTCGTCGTCGCGAAGTTCTCGCGCCGTCACGCGGCCCCGCAAGCGGCAGGATGAAGCGCCCCAAAACCGATTTAGCAGGTGCCTAGCTTACACGCAGCGCCTGTCCGTCAATCGCCGCGTCTATAGCCGGCGGTACCGGCCTTCGGCCAGTGAGAAAGCCGCGAACGTCAGCAGCCCGGCCGCCACCGCCCCGACGAGCCACCGTCCCAGGGGCTGGTGGTGCAATTGAGCCAAGGCCCCATCGACCCCAATCGCGTTGGTTGCGTTGAACTCGACCGCGGTCCGCACGAGGAAATAGCCGATGAGCCCAAACACCAGCGCGCGGGCAGTGAGGCCCACTCTGCCGAGCACCATGAACGCCGTCCGCTGGCTTGGATTCATCTGCTCGGTCTTGCTCTCTCGCGCGTACCCGCCGCTGATCGCGTCGTAGATCTGGTAGAGGCTGATCGCCATCAGCACCGCGCCGACGATGCCGATCAAGACCTGACCACCGGGCCAGCCGAGAACGTCGCGTGCGGCGTGCCGTGGCTCGCTTGAGGAGTTACCGGAGCTGCCCGTGAGCGCGAGGATGGCGACCGCGAGAAAGCCCAAGTACACCACGCCGCCGGCCAGGTTGGCGATCCGATCGTGCCATGTAGCACCGCCGCCGCCCTCGGGCCCATATCCGAACACGGCTTGCGTGAACTTCCAGATCGCGTAGGCAAGCAGTCCGGCGCAGATCACAACCATGGCCGGCCGGCCAATCGGCGTGTGGGCGATCAGGACGAGGGCGCCCTGCTGGTTGGGTGCGGTGCCCATCGTGCCCGCGCCGAACGCGATCGCCAGCGCCAACGCACCGATCACGCCGTAGGTGATTGCTCTGGCGATGAACCCCGCCCGCACGAGCCACTGAAACGGCCAGGAGCGCTCGAGCGTCTCGGTCTCGGATCGAGCAACCTCAAGTTCCCCGGCGCCGCCGGCCTCATGCCGCACCTCTCCGAGGTCCTTCACCCCTGTTGGCTACCCGGAGTTGCCGGGCAATATGGTTCCGTCGACACGTAGGCCGTGAACCTGAACGAGGGGGTAAGCGATGGCGACGGATGCACCGGACCGAGACGAGCAGCAGCGCGAGCTCTGGCGCCGCTCCGCGCGCGGCTGGGAGCGCCACCAGGAGTCGCTTCGCCAGAAGTCGCAGCCGGTTTCGAACTGGCTCGTGGAGGCGGTCGACCCCCAGCCGGGAGAGCGCATCCTCGAGCTGGCGGCTGGACCTGGCGAGACCGGGTTCATGATCGCGCAGCGGCTGGGTGCCGAAGGACGGCTGCTCTGCACCGACCAATCGCCGGAAATGATCGAAGTCGCCCGCCGGCGCGCGAGCGAGTTGGGGCTCACAAACGTGGACTTCGCCGTCATCGACGCCCAGCAGCTCGAGCTCGGGCCCGGAGAATTCGATGCCGCGGTGTGCCGCTGGGGCTACATGCTGATGGCCGACCCCGACGAGGCGATGCGCCGCACGCGCTCGGCGCTGCGCGATGGCGGACGTTTGGCCCTGGCCACCTGGGACCGCCCGGACCGCAACCTGTGGCTGGCCGCTCCGGTTCTGGCGGCCGTGGGCCAGGGAGCGATGCCGCCACCCAATCCCGCCGATCCCAGCCCATTTGCGCTTCCTGACCCCACGGACCTGGAACGGCGGCTTCGCTCGGCGGGCTTCAATGAAGTCCGTGCCGAGCGCGTCGAGTTCAGGCAGACGTACGCGAGCTTCGACGAGTACTGGGCCGAGATGATGGATATGGCCGCACCGATCGCCGACGCGGTGGCGGCGCTGTCCCCTACCGACGGCGAGGCCGTCCGCGCTTCCACGCGGGACACGCTGTCCCAGTTCACGGCGGCCGAGGGTCAGATCGACGTGCCCGCGGTGGCGGTGGTAGCCGCCGCGGTGACCTGAGGCTCGCCGCGGTCGCAGCCGCGGCGGGCGCGCGTGTGCCGCTCCGGCCACCGGGGTAGCTACGCCCCATGATCGGCGCCATCTTTGCAGCAATCCGCATGGTCCTCGGCCTCGTCCTGGACATCATCACGCTGCCGTTTCGGCTCGTCTTCGCGCTGCTCTCCGGCGCGGAGTTCGAGTTCCGGCGGTTCGGCGTCTGACGACTCCGAGCGCCGCGAGACCCCACGCAGCGAAACCAGCGGGCATGCTGTGCTAGCTCAGCTCTGCGGCAGAGGAGCTGCTGAGCCGCCGGAACACCCGCCGGCGTAACAGGCTCAACGAGAACACCATCCACACGACCCCGGCGCACACCATCGCCACCTGTACCCAGGTGCTGGCCCCGGCCAGAGTGTGTCCGAACCAGTAGTACCCCAGCCCGTTGCCGACTGCCCACACGGCCACGGCCGCCGCCGTAATGGGCAGGAAGCGCTTCACCGGCATTCCGCTCGCGCCGGCGACGAGCCCGATGACGTTTCGGACCCCGGTGATGAATCGCCCGAAGAACAGCCATCCCCGACCGTGGACGGCGAACTCGCTGCGCATCCTCATCACTCGCTCCGGGCTCTGTCGCAAGCCGGCGCCTATCCGCAGCGAGAGACGCTCTCCGCCCCAGCGGCCGAGCGCGAAACCGCCCAACGTCCCGACCAGCGCGCCCGATGCGCCAGCGGCGATCACTCCGGCGATCGGGAACCCGCGGGTCGTGGCCGCATAGAGCGCGCCGGCGATCAGCGCCGTCGTGCCGGGTAGGGGAGCGCCGAGCGCCTGGAGCCCCACCGCCACGAAGATCAGCAGGCACCCGTACTGATGAACGAGGTGCCCTATCTCGTGTGCGCTCACCGGTATCAGTGTCGCGTACCGACGGCCGGCGGTGGCAGCCTGCGTCGCAGCGTCAGCTCTCGACGGTCTGCGCGAGCGCAATGGCGCCGAGGACACCGGCGCGGTCGCCTAGCGCCGGCCGAACCACATAGGAGCCGATGTCGTCATTCAGCGCCGGGGCGTCCAGGTAGGCCCCCAGGAGCTCCTTCACTCTGGTCCGGATCATCTCGAGCAACGGCGCACGTTCCATCACTCCTCCCCCGACGATCAACCGCTCAGGGCTGGCTATAAGCACGATGCTGAGGATCCCGAGCGCCAGATACTCCGCCTCGGTCCTCCAGATCGGATGATCATCGGGGAGAGCCTCGGGGCTGCTGGCGCAGCGCTCGGCGATCGCCGGCCCGCTCGCCACTCCCTCCCAGCAATCACCGTGTACGGGGCAGACGCCAGCGAACTGCGCCCGCTCCGGGTCGGCATCACGGGGAACCCGGATGTGTCCAACTTCGGGATGAACGAGCCCGTGCCACGGCCGCCCGTCGATGAGCAGACCGCCGCCGATGCCCGTACCGACGGTGATGTAGAAGAGCGAGCTGGCTCCTCGCCCCGACCCCCACCGATACTCGCCCAGCGCCGCGGCGGCGACATCGGTGTCGAACGCGACCGGGATCCGAAGCCGCTCGGCCAGATCCCGTGCCACAGATACGTGTTGCCAGCCCGGCTTGGGAGTGGTGGTGACATGGCCCCAGGTCGGCGAGCTGCGGTCCGCGTCCACAGGTCCGAACGAGCCGATACCCACCGCCTGGACCCCGGGCCCCCGGGCGAAGAACTCAGCGATGCGGGCCAGCGTCTGCTCCGGGCCCGCGGTCGGAAACCGCTCGCATTTGACGATCTCCTCCGGTCCATTGCCCACCGCGCACACGCACCACGTGCCCCCAGTCTCCACTCCTCCATAGAGCATCGCATCCATCCTACGTACGATCCGGCCCATGACTTCGGTCGGCACGATGGACGAGGTTGTGGCCCGCCTGAAGCGGCTCGAGTCGAGCCTGCCGGTCAGCGACGGGGTGCACTGGTTCAACCGCATGTATCTCGAGGTCACGCTGGCCGTGCGCGACTACATCGCCCACCACAGCCAGCAAGCCCCTGGGTTCCTCGAGCGGCTTGTCATCTTCTTCGGGAACGCCTACTTCGCGGCGGTGGACGGCGCCGGCGCCCATCCCCCCAAGGTGGAGCCGGCGTGGAGCCCGCTGTTCGACGCACGCCACGATCGGCGCATCGCTCCTCTTCAGTTCGCAGCGGCCGGGATGAACGCGCACGTGGGACACGATCTGGCCGTCGGCGTGGTCCGGATCTGCGAGGAGCTGTCGATGGAGCCGGGTGATCCGCAGCACCATGACTACGACGGAGTCAACGGCATCCTGCAAACAACCGAGGAGCGCATGAAGCGCTGGCTATTGACCGGAGCGATCAAGGAGCTCGACCACGAGGTGGCGCCGGCCGATGACGTGGCTGCGATCTGGAGCGTGAACGCGGCCCGCGAAGCTGCCTGGGTGCGAGCGCAGGTCCTGTGGCGGCTGCGCGACGAACCCGAGCTGGTCTCCGGCTACCTCGCGGTCAACGGGCGGACGACCGAGTTGGCCGGGCGGGCGATGCTGCTGCCGCTGCCGTAGCCGCCCGCTAATCGCCTGCGGCGACGGCCGCCCGGAATCCCTCTACATCCGTCAAGAACGCCTCGCCCAGGAACCGCAGCGTCTCGAGCGAACGCGCGCCTGCCTTCGCGTCTCCGGCGCCGCAGGCGTCTGTGATCACGATCGGGACGAATCCCAGATCGCTTGCGTGGCGGGCGGTGGGTTCGATCCCGATCTCGGTCGCTACTCCGACCACAGCCACCGCATCCACGTTGCATCCGCGGAGCAGGAGCTCAAGCGGTGTGCCGGAGAACGCGGAGAAGGTGAGCTTGTCGAGCACCGCCTCGCGATCGGTGGGCGCGAGCTCGGGCACGAGCTGGGTCTGGGGGGCATCCGGCGGAAACGGTGAGCGGACATCCTCGAGCCGGTCGACGCGCTGCCAGCTGCGCCACATTCGCAGCTGAGCGGGACCCATCAGCTCCACGGGAACCGTGATGTGCCGTGTGAAGACGGTTCTGATTCCGCTGGTCCGCGCGATCTCGAGCACCTCTGAGACCGCCGACACGATGCGGTCGCGGTCGTCGATCTGGCCGAGGATCCCCTCCTGCATGTCGTAGACGACGAGCGCCAGACGCTCCGGCCGGCACGCCTCGCCGAGCGTCCTCGGCACCTCTAGTCCGTGCAGGCGCTCCACATCGGGCACCGTAGCGTCTGCGTGCTCTGCGGTCCGTCAGGTGACTGCGTCCGTCGTCCGCCTGACCTTCGCCGCCAGGCCCTCGAACAAGGGGTACACGCCCGGCCCATGGGCCTCGTGCAACGCCGGGCGCCACAGCTCCCACCGGTCGACCAGCGTGCGTCCCAGCATCAGTCTGATCAGCTCCAGGTCGAAGGCTCCCCGGGCCTCGAGCGCAGCCAGCTGCTCGAAGAAGTCGAGCTCGCGGTAGAGCACGTACGCCTCGGGCGCATCTGCTGCGACGTAAGCGGCGAACGCATCGCGCAGCTCTTCCGCTGACTTGAACCTTGCCACCAGCCGCCGGGCCTCGACCAGCGAGTCATCGTCCCATCGTCGAAAGAACTCCGCCGCCATCTGAGCCTCGCGGCTCCGGCGCGCCTCGCGCACCTGCTGGGCGGCGAAGGCCGCTGCGACAAACCCTCCCACCAGTCCGAGGGCTAGGACGGAGGTCGCTATTGCGGTGACTTCGCTCCAGTTCACAGCCGCGGTTGGCAACTCTCGCCTCCGGTTCGCAGGGCCGGGTCCATTGTGATCGATGAGGTTCGATCGATGAGTCCACGATGACCGCTGGGTCTACAGGACACACAATCGAAACCGAGGTCAGAAATGGGAGCCATACAGGTACACGAGTTCATGAGTCTCGACGGTGTGATCGACACGCCGACGTGGACGTCCGAGTACGGCTTCGACCCCAAGATGGGCGAGGCAATTGGCGCGGTCACCGCCCGTTCGGGCGGGATCCTGCTGGGACGCACGACCTACCAGATGTTCGAGCCCGCGTGGTCGCAGCGGACCGCAGATGAGGACCCCGGCGCGCCGTTCTTCAACGACACCACCAAGTACGTGGTGTCCGGGACGCTGACCTCCCCGACGTGGAGGAACTCGGAGGTCCTGGGGCCGTATGACCCCCAGACGATCCGGTCGCTGAAGGACGACGTCGATGGAGATCTGTACGTCAGCGGCAGCGCCACGCTGGTGCGAGCGATGCTCGCGGACGGTCTGGTCGACGAGCTGCACCTGTTCGTTTTCCCGCTCACTCGCGGTTCAGGGCCGCGGCTGTTCCCCGCGGACGGCTCGATGACCAAGTTGGCGCTTCAAGCCTGTGAGCGCTACGAAAATGGCGTGGTCTATCTGGCCTACCGGCCCCAGGCGTAGCCCGGCCTCACCACAACACGTGAAGCGACCGTGGCTTGCGGAACACGAGGCCGCTGACTGCCGACGGCTTGTCCGGATCCAGCCGCAGTCGCGGGAACCGCTCCAGCAGCGCCCGGAGCGCCAGGCGGGCCTCGAGCCGTGCGAGATGTACTCCCAGGCAGACGTGAGGCCCGGCGGCGAACGCAAGATGCCGCCTCGCGTTCGGGCGGGCGAGGTCATAGCTATCCGGGTCCTCGAACACGGCTGGGTCGCGGTTGGCTGCGCTGAGCGAAACGCGGACGAGATCCCCGGCGCTGATGCTCGCGCTCCCCAGGACGGCGTCGGCGGTCGCGTAGCGGTCGACCGCGCCCGCCGCCGGCTCCAGCCGCAGCGACTCCTCCAGCGCCGCCTCGACGAGCTCTGGCCTGGCTCGGACCTCCGCCACCGCATCTGGGTGCTCGAGCAGCGCAAGCAGGGCGTTGGCGATCATCCCTTCGGTCGTCTCGATGCCGCCAAAAAGCAGAACGGCGGCGTTGGAGACGAGCTGCTCCGCATTCAGATCCGAGCGCGCCGCCGCGTCGAGGATCCCGCCGGCCGGTGCCTCTCGCAGCATGACGTCCAGCGTCGCGAAAGCCTCGCGCGCTTGGTCCGGAAGCTCGCGGCCTGCGCTGATCGACGTGACTGCAGCGACGATCCGGTCGTATAGGGCGATCAGGGTGGGCGCCTCGCCTCCGAGCCCGAGCGCCTTCGCGAGCACAGTTGCCGCCAGCGGTCCGGCGAATCCTCGCCGCATCTCCGCTTCCCCGGCTGGCGCCAGCCCATCCAGGAGACGGGCTATCTCGTCGGTGACGACTTGCGCCAGCCGCTCGCGGACGGCGGCCGGCCTCAACGGGTCGGCGTACGGAGCTCGGTTTGTGGCGTGCTCGTCGCCGTCCAGGCTGAGCATGCTTGGTCCGATGACTCGTGCCGTGGAGAAGCGGGGGTCATCGACCGTGAACGTGTCGGTGTCGTGCATGACGGCCAGCGCCATGTCGTACCGGGTCACCAGCCAGCCCCCGATTGCCGGCAGCCACGAGACCGGCTCCTGCGCGCGGAGCCGGGCCAGATGCTCATGTGGGCGCCCGGCGAGCTGCTCGACGGTCAGCTCGGCTCCGAGTGGGAATGCCTCCACGACCCCGTCAGCGTCGCACAGCTCCCGCCCGCGTCGATAAACGTATGTTCTAAGGCCATGCCCGCGGATCGCCAAAGCAAGCAGTCCCTCCCGTATGTCGACCCGTACCGCAAGCGTGGTCGTCTGTATTTGGCCGTGTGCCGGCTGGCGACGACCAAAGCGGGCCTCTGGCTCTCTTCGAGGGTTGCCTGGAACCTCGATCCCCTGCTGCTCAAGATGACGCGCGGTCGCCTCTCGAGCACGGGGCCGCTCGCGTCGGCCCTGCTCGAGACGCGCGGCGCCCGGACCGGCAAGCCGCGCCGGACGGCCACGCTCTACTTCCACGACGGTGATCGGCTCACGATCATCCCCTCGAAGATCGGGGCGCCCGCGAATCCCGGTTGGTACTACAACCTCCGCAAGCATCCGGAGGTCCGGTACGGAGGACTCCCCTTCCGCGCTGAGATCGTGGAGGACGAGGCGGAGCGACGAAGGCTGTGGGAGCTCGCCGACCGGGTCTTTCCCGGGTTCGCCGTCTACCGCCAGTGGGCCGCGGACTCGGGACGCGTCATCCCGATCGTGCAGCTGATCCCGCGCTAACCAAGGCCGGGCCGGTCAGGCCGAAAGACCTTCCGCAAGTACGCGAGCAGGGGCTCCCTGGCCGCTCCAATCGCACGGAAACCAACGTACCCATCGGGACGCACCAGGTAGACGCAAGCGTCGCTCGCGCCGTAGGCCGAGCTGAACTCGCCGCTTGTGTCGCGGACCGTGGGTGTTCCTCTTGGTTGCTCGTCAACCTCCGGCGCCAGCACCGCATGCACTCGCACGCGCCCGCCCGCGAGGTCGCCGGCCGCGGCGCCGACCTCTTCGAGGCCTCGGACTGCCTCTCTTCCGGCCGCCGCGTCTGCATAGAGCAGCAGCACGGGCTCGGTCCCGCGCAGGAGCTCGAATAGCCGCACCGGGCCGGACCCATCGGCCGCTTGGAGGTCGCGAGCATCCGGAGCACGCTCCCCCGGCTTGGGGCCGCCCGCCAGGGCGCCGCCGTCCGCGCTTCCCTCGGCGAGCGGACTGTCCGGGTAGCCGACTAGCAGCTGTGCGTCGCGCAGCAGGGCGGCGGATGGGTCATCGGGAGCGTCCTGGTATTGGGAGTGGGCCATGCGCACCGTGCGTCCGACGACCTCCTCGCCGACGGGGTGGCGCTCGGCGTCGTAGCTCTCGAGTAGGCCCGGCGCCGCGGCCTCCTCTACGGCGAGGGCAAGCTTCCAGCCAAGGTTGTAGGCGTCCTGGAGCCCGGTGTTCATGCCCTGGGCGCCGGTGGGAGGGTGGATGTGCGCGGCGTCGCCGGCCACGAAAACCCGGCCAACGCTGTAGCGATCGACGAGACGGTGGCTGATCCTGAAGATCGATGACCAGCGCAGGTTCGATGCGGTCGTTGGCATCGGCGACAGACGGTCGATCGCGGACTGGATGTGCTCCAGTGTCGGTTGGGGCCGGCCGCTCTCGAAGCCGTGCTCGACGGCCGCTCCGGTGTCGGGCTGGCTGGCAAGCTCCGGCGGCACGTTCGTCGTCATGCGGTAACGGTTGTTCCCCGGAAGCGGAATCAAGACCAGCATGGCGTCGGTGCTGCCGTCGGTCTGATGGAGTGAGCGGATCGCGTACCCAGGCGGTGCCGACCAATCGACCTCGACGTCGCCGAGCATGTACTCCTCGGGGAACGCGCCGCCCTCGAACGACAGCTCCAGTCCATGCCGCACGGTGCTGTGCGCTCCGTCGCAGCCCACCAGGTAACGGGCACGCACCGTCCGTTCGCCGTCGCTGCTCCGAAGCGTCGCCTTGACACCATCCTCGTCTTGGTTGAACGAGCGGAGCTCGACGCCACGCTCGATCTGCATGCCAAGCCCCGACAGGTGCTCGGCGAGCAGCCGCTCCGTCTCGTATTGAGGTAACGCAAGGAACGGGTAGGGGATCTCCGGCGGCAGCGTCATCTCCATCTCCGCCCGCGCTTCTCCGTTCACATACAGGAGCTGTCCCCGTAGCTCGACACCCGCGGCGAGGGCCTGATCGCAAAGCCCCATGTCCTCCCAGATCTCGAGCGTCCGGGGCATGATCCCGACGGCCTTCGCGTACTGCGGTGGCTGCTCGAGCGGGTCGATGATCCGGCACCCCGTGCCGCGTCGGCGGAGCTCGCCGGCGAGCATCAGCCCCACCGGGCCGGCGCCAGCGATGAGAACGTCGACGTCGACGGGCGTCATGCGGCCCGCATCCAATCATGCCCCGACGGCCCGATGCTTGGCCACGGCCTCCCCGGCGATCCTTGATATGGATGGTACGTCTTAACTACAATGCGTACCACGGTGTCCAGGCGCTTGTTCCCCAGCGACGACGAGATCGAGGGCCTGCTCGTCGGGCCTGAATCCATGACCTGGCAGTTCGGCTCGGACGTGCGTCTGTTCCTCACGATGCTCTATCCGCTGCTGCTCCAAGTAGCTCATCCCACGGTGGGCGCGGGCGTACAGGACTACTCCGATTTCGAGCAGCGTCCCTGGAACCGGCTGTTCGGGACGCTCGACTACCTGCTGGTGCTCCACTACGGAGGACAAGACGCCGTATCCATGGGCCGGCGGCTGCGTGAGCTGCACAAGAGCTTCAAGGGCGTAAAGGCCGACGGCCAGCGCTACTACGCGCTCGAGCCGGATGCCTACGCGTGGGTGCACGCCACCCTGCTGGATGCCTACGTCAGCGGCCATGCCCAGTTCGGACGGCCGATGAGCCCTTCTCAGATCGAGCGCTTCTACCGCGAATACCTCGGCCTCGGCCGCCTGATCGGCGTCCGCGACGGTGACCTCCCATCCGACTGGCAGAGCTTCCGCGCCTATTTCGACCGTACCGTGGAGCGTGAGCTCGAGCGAACGGAGTCCGTGGACAGAGTGCTGCGGGCGGTGCGTCATGTGACGGTGCCGGTCGTGCCCGAGCTCCTGTCGAGAGCCATCCGCCTACCGGCGTCCCGGGTCCTGTACGTATGCAGCGTGGGACTGCTGCCCGCGACGCTGCGCGAGCGGCTGGGGATCCGGTGGCGCGCCAGAGACGAGCGCGAGTTTCGGATGATCGG